>NZ_LOYP01000047.1:0-60264 GCF_001526365.1 Burkholderia sp. MSMB1835 | reverse complement strand
CCAGCATGCGCCGAAACCCTCGAACTACGACATTTCAACTTTGCCCAGATACGACATTACAACTTTGCTCTTACACCTTTTAAATTGATAATTTGCATTATGTTAAATATAGGCTGTCGGCCCGAGACCGACTACCGGGACACATTTCTCCCGCCGAAACTTAATCGGATCGATTCGATCTTTCAGGCGGTATCGCCGGTCGGCGACACCGCTGAGGTCCCTTTTCAAATGGCGCATGGATCGACTATCACGGCACTTGAAGCTTATCTTGCGGATACGATGAAATTCCGGTTCAACGGATACTAACGTCGGAACTGGTATGTGGCCGGTGTAGCCGTTTTCTTGCGTCTCATCGACAGCAGATCAAGGCTCGCATACGAATCCCGCGCAGCTGCGTGTACTCACTGGTCAATCGGCTTCGCGAATTGTTTGCGACCGACAAGACGATCTCGCCGGTCCTTCAGCGGCCGACGCGTAATGTACGGCCGGAAATATCCCATCCAAACCAATGTGCTGAAGGAGTCCCCGGTCAGTCGGGTAATTCGCTATCAACGATGAAGTTGCCATTCGTATAGCGATACTGCCGAGTAAGAGGTTCTGGTTTCGCGTAATTCGCCCAGTGAATACGGAAGCCGTCTCCTCCCTCGGTCCACGCGATCGCAAGATAGGGAGATTTGTTCCCCGAATCGGTGAACAAGTCGATGTTGTTGATGCAGCTCTGCACCAGCGTCGAGTAGATGGGTTCTGCACGTTTGCCATCTAGGCGCAGTACGTAAAGCGTTCCTTCCTCGCCGGCCCCGCAGTAGCCAATTGGATTGTCGCTGGACGATTGATTGATCACCACCATGAGGAATTCATGGCCATCGATCACTCGGGAGCGCGCCGCGGGAAATGCGACGCTCGATGACGCCATCAATGCACGCCGTATCGCGCCAGGAACCTCCAGGGTCCGCACCTTGCCATGCCGGGCGTCGGTCACCACCAGCCGGCGTGCATGTTCCTGCACAATCGGTCCCGCGCCCAGTTGTACAAACTGCGGTTCCGTTGTTTGTCCAGTCGCGACGACACTGAAAGCGCCGACGACCACTCCACACAATGCTCTCTTAATTGTTGGCCATGTGGTATGCATGACAGATACCCGAATAGATCCAAGCATGTTCATCGGAACGACCTGACTTCCCACTTTTGTACGTGTCGTTGTCGCGTTTGTGCAATTCTTCTACGGTCTTATCCTTATTCGCATCTTTCGACATATCCCAGCCAATGTTGCTGGTGTCCGGATCGCACATAATTGTCCCATTCGGCACCCAAGCGTTCGATGATTCGTCCCAGCGGCAGTAGATGCTGCCGTTCCAACGAGAGAACGTCGCACAGATCAGTCGATCTTCGGAATACGGATGACTAGCCAGGTCCTTCCTGACATACCCCTGCTCCAGTTCCACACTTGTTCGTATGTAGGCGCTGGATTGGTCATCAGTGTCATGCCGTACCCGTTACGCTGGTGACACTACAAGTTTTTCACGGCGGACGAGCATGATCAAATCGTTCTGCGCGCCTGTCGTACGCCGATCCACACTGACGTTCATTTGGCGGCCAACTCGCGCAGGTCGGCTCGCCATCGTTCCCTGTCGTTCACCGGCGCCTGTGGCAATAGCCGAATCGGGCTGCCGCGCCCCGAACATCCCGGCGAAACCTGCGGCCGGCAAGCGTCAACCGATGCGACGTCGACGTCGCCGCCGCTACCCGGGAAGCCGGCTTCCTGAACGAGTCGCCAACGCGTTATATTCTGGTCCCAGGCAGGACCACGCCGGAGCGTCCCGCCATCGCCGCCCTTCCCTACGCGCTTCTTCACCCCGAGAGAACGATAAAAATGGACCACGCGCAATATTTCAACCAAAGCTCGATCCAGGCCGCGAATCTTCGCCTGCACTATCTATCGCAGTTGCTGCGCGAACAGACGGGCTCGATCGTCCAGTACGGCATCCTGCGCGGGTTTCCGATCGGCTTCAGTCATTGGGCGGAAGTCGCGGTCGGCGGCTATCTGCTCGGCACCTACGAGATCGCCGTTTGCGCGATCCTGGAAGCGCTCGGATCGCCTGAAAAGGTGCTGGTCGATCTCGGCGCCGCCGACGGCATTTTCGGCATCGGCCTGGTCAGGAACAACGTCTTTGCGCGCAGCCTGTGCTTCGAGATGGACGAGCAACGCCGCCACGCGATCCAGCACCGCGCCGCGGAAATGGGGCTGGCGGACCGCGTCGCCGTCTACGGCAAGGCCGATCGCAACCTGCCCGCGATCCTGTCGGAGCACGGCGGCGAGCCGGCCGAGCGGGTCATCCTGTGCGATATCGAAGGCGCCGAGTTCGACCTGTTCGACGACGCGTTGCTGGAGCAACTCTCCGGCAGTCACGTCATCGTCGAAATCCACGACTTCCTGCTTGCCGACCCGGAGCAAGCCGCCCGCGCATTCGATGAATTGAGTCAGCGCGCGAGCAAGTACTTCAACGTGTACGAGATCCGCGACGGGCTGCGGGACATTCGCAACATCCCGTTGCTGCGACACTGGTCGGACTGGGACGCATGGCTGATGTGCGTCGAGGCGCGCTACCGGATGATGCGGTGGCTCTGGCTCGAACCGAAAAGCCAGCCGCGACGCTCCGATCAGGACATCGATCGCCTGATCCTCGACTACCAGCGCCGGATCTTCGCCGTGTGACGGACGCGCGCGGCGTGTATCCGCCGCGGCGACCGCAACGTCACGATCGGGCGCATCCGGGCGAATCGCCGCCCGCTCGAACGAATGCGCGCTGACGATGGAGGCGGACGGTAGCGCCTACCCGATTGCATCGTCGCCGGACAACGCCTGCGCCATCTCCGATATCGGCCTGCTCCAGTCGCCCAATGTGGCTTGCCGATACAACTGCATCGACCTGTACCACGGCGTGTCTCGATGGCAGTTGGACCAACGCTCGTCGCACGCCGCCGACAGCAGTACCCACACTGGCCGTCCGAGCGCGCCGGCGAGATGGGCAGGCCCCGTATCCACCGTGATCAACAAATCGAGCGCATCGAGAATGACGGCCGTGTCGCCGAAATCGCTCAGCTCGTCACTGATGACGCCAATGCCATGTTTATCGAGCACTGCATATTCGTCGTCGGTGATCTTGCCGAACTGCAGCGCATGGAAGCGGCTCTCGGGCGCCCCGAACAACGGCGCAAGTTGCGCCAGCGAGATTGATCGATAGGGCTCGTGGCGCACCGAGGTACCGCTACGCCAGATCAGGCCTATCTCGCGAACGCCGTGGCGTCGATTTTTGAAAATGTCGGCAACCCGCGCCGTCATTTCCCGTCCGGCCGGTGCCTGCAAGTAGGAATCGGTGTAGCTGGGAAAGTATGGCGTCGCCTGATAGCGCACGAAGAGGTCGAAGGTACAGATGACGCAATCACTTTGGTCGATTGCACTGCGGGCATCTTCTACGACGGTGATCCAATCCCATGCGGAAAATATCGCCGCCAGCGTGTTAGGCGCCTGCAACACGACAGCCTGTGCCCCTTCGTCCCGCAAGAGATGCAAGTACCGAGAAAACATGATCACGTCGCCCAGTCCGCCCTCCTGAACGACGAGGACACGCTTTCCCGCGACCGATTCGTCGAATCGCAGAAGCTTGCCGACGATTTTTTCGTACTCGACGGTATCGCTTCGATAGATGTTGGAAACGATACCGGCTCGGCTCCAGGTATCGCGCAGCCGTCGGCTCAGGGCGTGGGCTTCGCGAAAACGACCTTGAGCGTATTGCGAGATCGCGAGTTCGACCTGCACGATTCTGAGATCGGGCTCGTGATCAAGTTCGGCGACGGCCTGAGTCAATAGCGTTTCGGCCTGCGAAAAAAGGCCGAGATAGTTCATGTCGATGCCGATCTGCGCGCGAAAGAATGGCGCTTCAATGCGATCCGCAAGCTCCTTCGTCAGTCGAATCGCTTCCTCCGCGTGGCCCGACAACCTGAGCGCGCGGCCCAGCGCGAGTCCGGTGCTCGCGGACTTCTCACGAAGGTAGGCGTTGTATGCAACGTCGAGCCCGAATTGATCGCTTGTCAATTTATCCCCGCATGGAATTCCGGTGATTCGGTTTCTATATACGATCGAGTTTTATTTTGGGCGCCGTCGGCACGACGACGTATTGCGGTCGCCATTTCCGGTATCGGCCACCACCACGCGATTCACCCGTACCGGTGCTTGCGGTCGCGGGCTGCGGGCAATATGCCGCTTGCGCGCGACCTCAACCCACGAACGCGACAGGAAGACGGCCGGCCGTCGGCGGCATGCCGCTACGACGCCGCGGTCACTTGCCGAACCTTACACTTTGCCCGCGCGACATAAAAGCCCTCCACCCGGGAACATTTGTCAAATAACTTGAATGACCGACAACGGGCCGACGATTTCCCTTAACATCCGCCGTCATGTCGACTCACGTCGAACACGATCGACCGATCGTCGGGCATCGGCTATCGATCGTTCTCTATTGGACGCCCGCCCGGCACCGCTTTCATCAGCACCCCAGGACCGATCATGTTCCAGACTCCGGGAGATTCCTTCGTCAACGGCTCGCTGCTGGGCCTGTGCATCGAGGTGCCGATTGCCGTGCTGGTTTCGCTGGCCATGCACGGTGTCGACTGGAACGGCCCGCGCGTCGCGATGCTCGTCGCCACGCCCGTGCTGATCGCGTGCGTTGCGCTGCTGACCCGTCCGGTCGCATTCAGCACGGTATGGAAGCACAAGCGCTCGCCCTTCGAGCTCGACGACAATCTCCGCGCATCGATCTACGGCCGGCTCTGCGGAATCGCGCTCGGCGTGGTGTTCGGCATCATGGTCGCGACGACGTTCTCCTGATCCGGTCGCCCGAACCTTCCGACGAAACCCGCGTCGCCGCTGGTCGGCAAGCGCTTCCCGTTTCCTCGCGTCACCTCGCCGCAACCAGCGGATCGAACGACGCATCCCACAACGGCGCGACACGGGCCGGGCCGTTCAACACGCCGATGCGGGCAAACAGGCCCGCTCCCGCCCTACCAACGCTGTGCGGAATCGATATGCGAACGTGCGTAGCGCATCGGTCGGCCCTCGCCTAGCGGAGCGTTGCGTAAACGCATCGCCACGAGAACGACGGGTGTTGCGTACATCGAACGATTTCATCGATCGATATGACCGCGCACGTGCATTTTCGGCACGCAACGTTCGCGGTCCGCGCGATGCGTTCGCCGCAGCAGGCGTGCCGGACGCGATCGCGGCGCACCTGCCGGGCCGACGGCAACGCACATTACAAATCGGCCGCGCAGCGATTTACAAACCACGGATCGGCCGTTCGCCGGCGCGTTCGTCGTCAATAGCATCGTGATCCTCACAAACGTATCGATAACAACAGAGGATGGTCATGATCAAAAAAACGGTGGCGCTGGGTTTGGTTTCGATCGGTTCGGTCAGCGCGCATGCGCAGAGTTCGGTGACGTTGTACGGCGTGGTCGACGCCGGCATCGCGTATACGAACAACCAGGGCGGCGCGAGCAACATCCAGCAGACGAGCGGCAAGCTGAGCGGCAGCCGCTGGGGCCTGAAAGGCGCGGAAGATCTCGGCGGCGGCCTGCAGGCGGTCTTCACGCTGGAAAGCGGGTTCCGGCCGAGCGACGGCGGGCTCGGCCAGGGCGGCCGCCTGTTCGGCCGGTCCGCGTACGTGGGCCTCGGCAAGCAAGGCCTCGGCACGCTGACGTTCGGCCGTCAGTACGAGCCGATCACCGATCTCGTCGCGCAGTACTCGGGGGCGGGTTTCTGGTCGCCGGCCACGCACGTGGGCGACAACGACAACATGAACCAGAGCTTCCGGCTGAACAACGCGGTGAAGTTCCGCAGCGACGCGATCGCCGGCTTCACGGCCGACCTGCTTTATGCATTCAGCAACCAGGCCAATGGCGGCGCGGGCACCGGATTCTCGAACAACAACGCGTGGGGCGCATCGGCGAACTACGTGAACGGCCCGCTGTCGATCGGCGGCGGTTATGTGCGATTCAACCATCCGAATGCGACGTCGAATACGAGCGGCGCGGTGGGCGGCGCGACCTCGACCACCGGCAACGACTACAGCGGCGCGTTCTTCTACGGGCTGAACGGCGGCGTACTGAAGCAGCAGATCGGCGCGGCGGGCGCGAACTACGCGCTCGGCCGCACGACGCTCGGCTTCGCATGGAGCCACACGCAGCTCGACTATCTCGACGGCTCGTCGCGCAAGTTCAACAACTACGACGTGAACGCGCGCTACCAGATCACGCCGGCGGCGACGCTGATCGGCGTCTATACGTTTACCGACGGACGCGCGAGCGGCTTGCCGGGCACGCGCGGCCAGACGCTGAAGCCGCGCTGGCACCAGTTCACGCTCGGGTTCGACTATGCGTTGTCGAAGCGCACCGATATCTACGTGTCGGGGATCTACCAGCTCGCGGCCGGCGATGCGAGCACCGCGACGTCGGGCGGCTATCGCAAGATCGCGGCGATCTCGAACATCGGCAGCGCGTCGTCGACGAACCGCCAGCTTGCGTTCGTCAGCGGGCTGCGCGTGAAGTTCTGACGGCACCCGCATCGGGCGCGGCGCGACAAGCACGATGCGCAAGGCTGCAATCGTTGTTTGCCGCGCCGCGCCCGGTTGCCGAAAATGCTTGCTTTCCTGCGCGGCTCCCGTACGCAACATGCGTTCGACCACGACCGATTCCCGTTTTCCTCGCCGTATAGGGACGGGCCCCCCTGGCGCACGTGAGAAGCCGGTTTCAGGTTGCGTGATGCATGCGCCGGGCCCGTCAGTGCTGGATGCCCCAGCGCCGCACGGTCGCGCGTTCGAGCGTATCGAACACGAGGTTCTCGATCAGCAGCCCGATCACGATGACGGCCGCCAGACCCGCGAACACGCGATCCGTATACAGCTCGTTGCGGTTCTGGAAGATGTACCAGCCGAGGCCGCCCTGCCCCGCGCTCGCGCCGAACACGAGTTCGGCCGCGATCAGCGTGCGCCATGCGAAAGCCCAGCCGACGCGCAAGCCGGACAGGATCGACGGCAGCGCGGCCGGCACGAGGATCAGCGCGATCTGGCGCAGCCCCGTGAGCCCGTAGTTGCGCCCGGCCATTTTCAGCGTGGCGGGCACGCCGGCAAAACCGGTATACATGCTGAGCGCGAGCGGCCACAGCACCGCATGCACGAGCACGAACAGCAGGCTGCCGGTGCCGAGCCCGAACCACAGCAGCGCGATCGGCAGCAACGCGATCGACGGCAGCGGATTGAACATCGACGTGAGCATCGTGAGCAGATCGCGACCGATGCGCGTGGATACCGCAAGCGACGTCAGCGCGAACGCCAGCAGCACGCCCAGCGCATAGCCGCGCAGCAGCACCGACATCGAGATGCCGGTCTTGACCAGCAGTTCGCCCGACTCGATGCCTTGCACGAACGCGGCCAGCGTCGCGCCGAAAGTCGGGACGAGCAGATCGTTCGCGACGATGCGCGCGACGATCTCCCATGCGGCGATCAGCACGAGCGCGATGAGGCTGCGGCGAAACCACGCGGCGCCGCCGATACGGCGCATGAGCGGCGCCGGCGCCGCGCGCTCGGCGTCGGGCAGCGCGTCGAGCGGACGCGTGTATTCGGCGCGCACGGGCGGCAGCGGCGGCAGGAGGGGATCGAGCGTACTCACGATGCGACGTCCTCCGTCGTCGGTGCGTGGGGTGCGTCGGTGTCGAACAGCAGGCGATGGATCCGCGCGACGTTGTCGCGGAAGTCGCCGGTGTCGATGTCGTCGAGCGAATGCTCGTGACTGTTGAGCTCGGCGCGCACGCGGCCCGGATGCGGCGACAGCAGCAGAATCCGGTTGCCGACCACGAGCGCCTCCTCGATCGAGTGCGTGACGAACAGCAGCGTGAAGCGGAATTCGTCCCACAGCCGCAGCAGTTCCTCCTGCATCTTGCGGCGCGTGAGCGCGTCGAGCGCGGCGAACGGCTCGTCCATCAGTAATACGCGCGGCTGCATCGCCAGCGCCCGTGCAATCGCGACGCGCTGTTTCATGCCACCCGACAGCGTATGCGGATAGGCGTCCGCAAACGTGCCGAGGCCGACCTTGTCGAGATAGTGCAGCGCGCGCTCGCGTGCTTCGGCGCGCGACAGCTTCGCGGCGGCGCGCAACGGAAACGCGACGTTCTCGACGACCGTCTTCCACGGCGGCAACTGGTCGAATTCCTGGAACACGACGATGCGGTCCGGCCCCGGCCCGCGTACCGGCCGGCCGTCGAGCGCGATCGAACCCGAGACGGGCTCGATGAAGCCGGCGATCGCCTTCAGCAGCGTCGACTTCCCGCACCCCGACGGGCCGAGCAGCACGAAGCGGTCGCTGCCGTACACGTCGAAGCTCACCCGATGTGTCGCGCGAACGATTCGCGCGCCGCTGCGGTATTCGAGGCTGACCTCGTCGATGGCGAGCAGGCGTTCGCTGTGCGCACCGGCGGGCGCGGCGTTCGCTGCGGGCCGCCCGGCGGCACGTGTGTCGAGCGCGGCGGATGCGGCCGGCGACGCGCCGTCACGCGCCGCGTACGGCGGCAACCAGGTTCGGGGAGAAGTGGCGTTCACGATCGAATCTCTTGCGGGCAAAGCATCAACATACGGCCGGGCGTCGTGCGGACCAACCATCGATTGAGCATATCGAAACCGCGCCGACGCATAAGCGTCGATCGCGGCGTCGCAGCATCGGCGCCGCTCAACTGCCGCCGGCCGTCGCGGGATCGTCGAAGAAGTAGTCGCGCCACGATTTCGGTTCGTTGCGGATCGCGCCGGTGCGATGCATGAACTGCGCGAGCGGCAGCGTATTCTGCGGCGCGGTCTTGAACTGCACCTGCGGATTGCGCAGGATCTTCAGCAGCAGCGCGCGATCGATCTTCGACGCGTTCACGCGAATATAGGTATCGGCCGCCCGCTCCGGATCGGCCGCGATCTGTCGAGCGGCATCGGCCAGCGCGGCGACGAACGCGCGGTAGGTCTTCGGGTTGTCGTCGCGAAATTTCTCGGTCGCGTACAGCACCGTCGCGGAGCTCGGGCCGCCGAGCACGTCATACGAATTCAGCACGATGTGCGCGTTCGGGTTGCCGGCGAGCTCCTGCTCCTGGAACGGCGGATTGCCGAAGTGACCGGTGATCACGTTGCTGTTCGCGAGAATCGCGGCCGTCGCGTCGGGATGCGGAATCGCCTGCGTGAGGGCGTCGAGCTTGTCGAACTGCTTGTCGCCCCACTGCTTCGCGGCCGCGTACTGCAGCACGCGCGACTGCACCGACACGCCGACCGCCGGCACCGCGATCCGGTCCTTCGCGCTCAGGTCGGCGATGGTCTTCACGTTCGGGTTGCTGCTCACGAGGTAGTACGGAAAGTTGCCGAGCGACGCGACGCCCTTCACGTTCTGCCGGCCGCGCGTGCGGTCCCACACGGTCAGGAGCGGGCCGACGCCCGCGCCCGCGACGTCCACCGCGCCGGACAACAGCGCGTCGTTCACGGCCGCGCCGCCCGACAGCCGCACCCAGTCGACCTTGATGTCGAGGCCGGCCTTGCGCCCTTCCTTCTCGATCAGTTGCTGGTCGCGCGCGACGTTCAGCATCAGGTAGACGACGCCGAACTGCTCGGCGATGCGGATGCGGCCCTCCGCGTGCGCGGCTTGCGGGATCGCCGCGCCCGCGAAAGCGAGCGCGGCGGTAAGCGTGGCCGCCAGCGCGCGGCGCGCCGGCAAAAACGAAAACGACATCGGAACTCCGGTCGGGAAAGGGACGGAAATGAACGACGCGGCGCGCGGCTCAGAAAGGCGCGTCGCCTTCGATCGTCGTGCGGTACAGCTTGCGGCGCAGGTGGTCGGGCGTGCCGGCGGCGAGATGCATCAGCGAACGGTTGTCCCAGAACACCAGGTCGTGATCGCGCCATGCGTGCCGATACAGGTGTTCGGCGCGCACGCTGTGCGCGAACAATTCGTCGAGCAGCGCGCGGCTTTCGTCGTCGGGCAGCCCGACGATACGCGTCGTGAAATGCTCGCTGACGAACAGCGCCTTGCGGCCGGTTTCCGGATGCGTGCGCACGACCGGATGAACGACCGCCGCGACCTGCGCGATCTGCTCGGGCGACAGGTTGGGCCGCCACGGGCTGCGCGCCTGCAATTCCGCATAGCGCGCGAGATACGTATGCTCCGCGCGCCGCCCTTCGACCGCGCGGCGCAGATGGGCCGGCAGCGTGTCCCATGCGAGATGCATGTTCGCGAACAGCGTGTCGCCGCCTTCCGCCGGCAGCTCCTGCGCGTGCAGCAGCGAGCCGAGGCTCGGCTTTTCCTTGTACGACAGGTCGGAATGCCAGAAATGGCCGGCGTCGCCGAGCCCGATCGGTTTGCCGTTCTCGACGATGTTCGACACGATCAGCACTTCCGGGTGGCCGGCCAGCGCGAACTGGTGCAGCACGTGAATCTGCAGCGGACCGAAGCGGCGGCTGAACGCGATGTGCTCGTCCGGCGTGATGCGCTGATCGCGAAATACCAGCACGTGGTGATCGAGATGCGCACGATGGATGCGCGCGAAATCGCCGGCATCGAGCGGTTTCGACAGGTCGAGGCCGATCACTTCGGCGCCGAGCGGCGCGTCGAACGGCACGATGTCGAAGTGCTGCGCCAAGCCGTCCGGCCGCGCGGCGGGTTGCCCGGTGGACAGCGTTGCGGCGTCGCGGATGGCGGTAGTCGTCACGGCACGGCTCCTGATTCGGTCAAAACGCGAATCTACGAGGGCGTGCCGGCGGGCGTCAACGAAGCGATTCGGATACGTTTATCTGCTGCGGTGATAAAGATCGCTGCTCGCGCATACGGCGCCGATTCGAGCGGAATCGGCGATCGGCGTCGATGGCGGCGGGTTCCGGCCGTATCCGGCGGCGGCGCACCGCGCAGCGCCGCCAGCCAACTAAGGTTGCCCAGCGCCGCCCGACGCACCATAGATCTGCCCGGTCACGTAGCTCGCGCGCGACGACAGCAGCTCGACATAGATCGACGCGATCTCGGCCGGTTGTCCCGGCCGCCCCATCGGCACCTGCTCGCCGAACGTCTCCACGTTGTGCGTCGTCTGTCCGCCGCTGACCTGCAACGGCGTCCAGAACGGCCCCGGCGCGACGCCGTTCACGCGGATGCCGCGCTTGATCATCTGCTTCGCGAGCCCCTTCGTGAAATTCGCGATCGCCGCTTTCGTCATCGCGTAGTCCAGCAGGTTCGCGGACGGGTCGTACGCATTGACCGACGTCGTATTGACGATCGCCGAACCGGGCGGCATGTGCGCAATCGCGGCCCGCGTGATCCAGAACATCGCGTAAAGGTTGGTGCGCAGCGTCCAGTCGAACTGCTCCGTGCTGATGTCGAGGATCGATTCGTGGCTCTGCTGGCGAGCCGCGTTGTTCACGAGGATGTCGAGCCCGCCGAGCGCGGCGACCGCCCGCTCGACGAGCCCGTTGCACGCGCCTTCGCTGCGGATGTCGACCGGCAGCGGCACCGCCTTGCGGCCCGCGCTGCGGATCAGGTCCACGACTTCGCGCGCATCGGGCTCCTCGTCGGGCAGATAGACGATCGCGACGTCCGCGCCTTCCCGCGCACAGGCGATCGCCACCGCGCGGCCGATGCCCGAGTCGCCGCCGGTGATCAACGCCTTGCGGCCGTCGAGCCGGCCGCTGCCGCGATAGCTGCGCTCGCCGTGATCGGGGCGCGGCGTCATGCGGCCCGCGAGCCCCGGCCACGGCTGGTGCTGCTGCGGAAACGGCGCATGCGGATAGAGCGTGCGCGGATCGCGCGGCGCCGTATCGCCGGCGTCGTGCGGGCCGCCCGTTTGCGCGATCGTCGGCAAGGCGACGCTGGCGACCAGTCCGGCCGTCGTGCCCTGCACCCATTTGCGACGGGATTCGGAAACTTCGTCTGATGACATGATGGACTCCGGTGCGTGGATGGCGAAACGGAACGGGGCGATTCGGGCGGCGGCGCCGCTACAGCGGTCGCGGCCGGTTGCCCGAATCGTCGGGCGCGTCGTGCTCGTCCGGCCACGGCTTGCCGGCCGGATCGCGCGCCTCGGTCTGGCGCGGATCGTCCGGCACGACCTTGCGCGCCTGGTCGTCCGGAATCGTGTCGAGCTCGCCGCCGCCCGGCGCATGGCCGGGGCGCGCGCTCGATTCGCCGTCGGGTGTCGGCTTGCGCCGGTCCGGCGCGTCTGCCGTCTCGCGTGCCGCATCGGGCGACGCGGGGTTCTTTCGTCGAGTGTCCTGGGTCATGACTCTCTCCCTGTTCGGATGGTGTCGGGCCGACCACGCGCACGGCGCGCGGGATCCGTAATCGCACGCGGTCCGCCTGCGTCGTCCCGCGGCTGCCGCCGGGTCGCGGCCGGACACGCTCACCGCCAGCGCCGCCTTTCGTGCGCGACCTCGCCGGTCGGCACCGCGTCGACGTCCTGCAGCGGCTCGCCGGGGATGCGGCGCTTCGCGGACTGATCGGCCGGCAAATCCTCCGTCTGCCCGGCGAGCCCGTCCGCGCTGCCGCCTTCCGCCTCGAGTTGCTGCTCGGCCCGCCGCCAGTATTCGTCGGCGCTGCCGTCCGGCGCGCCATCCGCCTGCCACAGCCGGTACGCCCGCTCGCGGATCCGCGTTTCCCTGTCTTTGTTCATGCCGTTCTCCGTGTCTGCCATGGCGATCACCGATCCGGGCGCGACGGCGCCGACACCGCGCCGAGCGTCGACGACATCGCGCCGTCCGCGGCCGTCGCCAGATCGCCCAGCGCGACGATGCCGACCAGCCGCTTCTGTCGGTCGACCACCGGCACGCGGCGAATCTGCGCGTCTTCCATCTTCTTTTGCACCGCCGAAACGTCGTCGTCCTCGTAACACCAGTTCGCGGGCCCGCTGACGACGCCCTCGACCGCCTCGTCCGGCGGCACGCCCATCGACACCGCGCGCACGACGATGTCGCGGTCCGTCAGCATGCCGATCAGCCGTGTGCCGTCGCACACCGGCAGCGCGCCGACGTTCAGGTCGTTCATCAGCCTGGCTGCCTCGCGCAGGCTCTGCGTCGGGCCGATGGTCGCGGCGTCGCGCGTCATCACTTCCGATACACGTGTCATGTTTCGCTCCTTGGAAAGCCGCCCACGGCGGCCTGCTTCACGAGCATCGCGCGTTCCGGCCGTCGCGCGGGTCAGTCCTCCGTCGAGCAGCGCACCGACGTCAGGCCGGCCGATTCGACGATCCGCATCAGTTGCTTCAGCATCGCGTCGGCGTCGGGCGCTTCGCGCCACTGCACGAACATTTCCTCCTCGCGCACCGCGCATGCGGTCGTTTCGCTAAAACGCTTGGTCCGGCACGTGAAACCCGCGGCGCACAGTTGCTCGCCCAGTTGGGCGCGCGCAACCGACCCCAGCGGATATTCGACCGTGACGAGCGCGGTCCGGACGCGCCGCAAGCGCTGCTCGACCAACCGCAGCGGCCAGACGACCAGCAGCGCCAGCACCAGCCCGAGCGCACCGAGCGACAACTGGCCGCCGCCGATGCACAGCCCGATGACCGTCACGAACCACAGCGTCGCGGCGGTCGTCACGCCGGACACGAGGCCGTCGCGATGAAGAATCGCGCCGCCGCCGATGAAGCCCATCCCGGTCAGGATGCCGAGCGGCAGCCGCATCAGGTCGAGCACCGAGAACGCGCCCTCCGGTTTGCCCGCTTGCAGCAACAGCGCATTGACCTGCAGCATCGACAGGCACGCGGCGAGACAGACGAGGATCGTCGTGCGCAGTCCGGCGGTCTTGCCGGATTCGCTGCGATCGACGCCGATCAGCCCGCCCGCGACGAGCGCCAGCAGGATCCTGACGAGAACGTCGTGCCACTGCAGTACGACCGGCATCGGTTCCATGCGCGCCTCCTGTGCACATCGTCATGTGTCGGTGCGCGAACGCCGCCGACGACGCTCGACCGAGCAAAGACCGGACCCGCGTTCGGGGTGCGGCGGCGCGTGTAGCGAGTCGGACGGAATTGTAGAAAGGGGCGTTGCGCGCGTACCGCGCCAGCGTGGCGAACGGCCGTCGTCGGCTTTGGCCCGCGCTTTGCGCCGACCGGACAAAATGCGTTCGATCGATCGTGCCGCACGACCCGAATCGTGCCCCGCGCGCCCGGTCATGCCGCGGCGACCGCCGCCCACGCTCGCCCCGCCCGATACGCCCCCCTTACGAAGGAGTTCGACCATGCTCACGCAGAAAACGAAAGACATCGTCAAGGCCACGGCCCCCGTCCTCGCGCAACACGGTTACGACATCATCAAATGCTTCTATACGCGCCTGTTCGACGCGCATCCGGAGCTGAAGAACGTGTTCAACATGGCGCACCAGGAACAGGGCCAGCAGCAGCAGGCGCTGGCGCGCGCCGTCTATGCCTATGCGGAAAACATCGAGGACCCGGGCAGCCTCGCGGCCGTGCTGAAGAACATCGCGAACAAGCATGCGAGCCTGGGCGTGCGGCCCGAGCACTACCCGATCGTCGGCGAACACCTGCTCGCGGCGATCAAGGAGACGCTCGGCGACGCGGCCACCGACGACATCGTCTCCGCGTGGGCGCAGGCCTACGGCAACCTCGCCGACGTGTTGATGGGCATGGAAAGCGGCTTGTACGAACGGTCGTCGGGACAACTCGGCGGCTGGACCGGCTGGCGCAGCTTCGTCGTGCGCGAGAAGCGGCCCGAGAGCACCGTGATCACCTCGTTCATCCTGGAACCGGCCGACGGCAAGCCGGTCGCGAACTTCGAGCCGGGCCAGTACATCAGCGTCGCGCTCGACGTGCCCGAGCTCGGCCTGCAGCAGATTCGCCAGTACAGCCTGTCGGACATGCCGAACGGACATACGTACCGGATTTCGGTGAAGCGCGAAAGCGGCGGCACCTATCCGCCCGGCTATGTCTCGTGCCTGCTGCACGACCACGTGAGCGTCGGCGACGAGATGAACGTGGCGGCGCCGTACGGCAGCTTCCACATCGACGTCAATGCGAAAACACCGATCGTGCTGATCAGCGGCGGCGTCGGGCTGACGCCGATGATCAGCATGCTCAAGCGCGCGATCCAGGATCCGCAGCGGCAGGTGGTGTTCGTGCACGGCGCGCGCAACAGCGGCGTGCATGCGATGCGCGACCGGCTGCGCGAGACCGCGAACACGTATGCGAACTTCAATCTCGTCGTGTTCTACGACGATCCGCTACCGCGGGACATCGAAGGAACGGATTACGACCTGAAGGGTCTGGTCGACGTCAACGCGATCAAGGGCGCGATCCTCCTGCCCGATGCCGATTACTACATCTGCGGCCCGGTACCGTTCATGCGGATGCAGCACGATGCGCTGAAGAACCTCGGCATCCACGAGGCGCGGATTCACTACGAGGTGTTCGGGCCGGATCTGTTAGCCGAATGATCGCGGGCCGCCGCTCGTCGCGCGGGACGGCGGCGGCCAACTCACTGCCGCCCGCAGCCCTCTTTCGGATCTCCTCGCCGGCATGGCCGACGGAGCACGCGTGCCAAGGCACGGCGCGCGCCCTCGTTCTCCGTATCCGATCGGATACGGATGTCCTCTCTGCAATCATTTCACGACATTCGGTTCCCGATCGGATACGAAACGACGTCCCGGGCATCGAGATTCCCGGTTCGTTCCCGCACGAATACGAATCGATGCCCGAGCCCGCGAATTATGCAATACTGTTCCCGATCAGATACGAAGCACGGAGAACGTCATGTCGGAGTCCCGGTCTGTCGACACGATCGGCGCGCTCGCCCACCTCATTCGCGCGACGCGGATCCAGCAGGGATTCACGCGGGACGAACTCGCGCACGCGACCGGGCTGTCGCCGAAATTCATCAGTCAGGTGGAAGCCGGCAAGCCGACCGCGCAAATCGGCAAGGTCATGCTGCTGCTCGGCGAACTGGGTGTGCGGCTGTATGCCGAATCGTCGATCGAGATTTCCGAAGCCGCCGCGCTGAAGGCCGCGCAACGCCGCAGGAGCAGCCATGGCGGCTAGAACGCTGATCGCGTCCGCGAACGGCGTGCGCATGGGCACGCTGACCGACGACAAAGGCATCTGGTCGTTCGCGTACGACGCGAACTGGCTCGCGTCGCCCGCCGCCTATCCGCTGTCGCCGGCGTTCCCGCTTCGCGCCGGCGTCTTCACCGACACGTCGACCGATCGCCCGGTCCAGTGGTTCTTCGACAACCTGCTGCCGGAGGAAGGCATGCGCACGTCGCTCGCGCGCGAGGCGAAGGTCGATACGGCGGACGCATGGGGCCTGCTCGCGTACTTCGGCCGCGAATCGGCCGGCGCGCTGACGCTGCTGGCCGACGGCGAGCACGAAGCGGCCGGCGGCCTGCAACCGCTGCCGCTCGACGAACTCGAGCGCCGGATTCAGGCGATGCCCGAGCGCGCGCTGACGGCCACCGCGCCCAAGCGCATGTCGGCGGCCGGCGCGCAGCAGAAGCTGCTGCTGGTGCTGCGCGGCGATGCGCCCGACTACGCGCTGTTCGAGCCGGTCGGCAGCGAGCCGTCGATGCACCTGCTCAAACCCGACATGCGCGCGGCCGGCTATCCGCATTCGGCGATCAACGAGTTCTTCTGCATGCGGCTCGCGAAGAAGATGGGGCTCGACGTGCCCGACGTTCATTTCCTGCGCGCGCCGTCCGCCTGCTACGTGATCGACCGGTTCGACCGCGACGTCGCGTCGGAACCGGCCGGGCGCGTGCATACGATCGACGCGATGCAACTGCTGAACTACGACCGCGGTTTCAAGTACCAGCGGGCCAATGCGCAGGAGCTTGCCCGCGCGATCGACCGCACCAGCACGCGCGCGCTGACACGCCTGTCGGTGTTCCGCTGGACCGTGTTCAACGTGGTGGTCGGCAACGCCGACGCGCACCTGAAGAACCTGTCGTTCTTCGTCGACGCGCGCGGCTACCGGCTCGCGCCGTTCTACGACATCGTCAGCACGGTCGCGTATCACACGCCGACGCACCGCCCCGACCATCGCGGCGATCACTGGCCGCACTGCGAGCTGACGATGCCGCTCGGGCATGCGACGCGGTTCGCCGATATCGACGTGGCGGCGCTGGTCGCGTTCGGTCAGGCGCTGGGGCTCAGGGAGAAAGCGGCCGCCACTGAACTGCAGCGTTTTCTCGAACCGCTCGATCGTCACGTCGAGCAGACGCTCGATGAAGTGCGGAACGTCGCGCATCCGGACGCCGGGGAAATGCGGTTGCTGAGTTCGATCGTCGCAATGCCGATCGCGGAGATGGGGCGCGTGCTGCGGACCCCGCGCGGATAAACGGCGATGCGCGGATGGCCGGCCCGCCTCGCTGAACGAATCTTTCGACACATCAGCTTGTATAGAAACATCAGCGACGGCACGAAATTTTAATTCACAATTTACCGCGCCTTTCCCTGAGGATTATTTTCCTATATTCGCCAAGCTCCCCGCCAATAACAACAAACGAAATATACGACAACCCTGAAATTTCCCCGAACAAGACTGTTCCGACCACCCCAAATGTCGACATTGTCGCGGTCAATAGTCCAGCCCCGGTATAAAACGAAGAGGAGGCGAAGATTTTCTTCTCAGACAGTAAGTTAATCGACTCTATGACATATCTGCTGACGAGGTAAACGCAAACCGCTCCAGATAGTCCATATGCAATGTAATTCTCAACCAGATTCGGCCTTGATGCGGCAACCAAAATTATGCCAAATACACACGCAACAGCATTGATTTTTATTATATTGACAATTCCCTTCTCAGGACTATTCATCATGATCAACGCAGCCTCAACAATTTGACAATGAAAGAGACGGAAGCGGATATATCCATATATCCGCTTCGCTTTCCTCAAGTCATATTAGGGGCCGTTTTTACCCGTGATGGCTTTCCACATGCCATCCGGGATATTTCCGCCAATATAGCCGCCCCATGCCGCCCCTGCTCCCGGGCCATATATCGCACCCAAACCGGCTCCGATAATTGCACCTCCAACAGTACCCACACCGGGAACAACGGAGCCTATACATGCCCCTAGTGCGCCGCCTGCTTCTGCACCACCGACTCGGCCAGCGAGCCATCCGACAGCGGAACCGACCAGCGCCCCCTCTCCTGCCGCCCCCGAAACAGCCGCGATTTCTTCTTTGGTAAGCTCTGCGAACATTACATGTCACCTCGCTTGATTGAACTGAAAATTGGCGGTGCTGATCCTGCGATGAGGATCAGCCCGGCGATTCTATCCATGCCCCTCTATAAATGCAAATGATTCTTATTTGCATTTATAGAGGGGCATCATGTCGCAGTTAGATGCCTGCGGATTGCTTGCGCATCCCGGCAGACCCTCGATACGCCTGCCGATGCGCATCCGACGACACGATGCTTGCAGGCTGATGTGGCGGATCGACCATTTATCCCGGTTCGGCGATCACGGTCGTGGTGGTGCCGGGTTCTGGCGTGGTGATCGTCCGCGAGCGCTTCCCTCGCCTTCGATCAGGCTCCGGTCGACTTTGATCATCGCCGCGGCCGATCTGTCGCAGATGGTCCTTGGGTCGCCAAGCTCCCATGTCACGTAGGCATTTGCGCCGCACCCATCAGGATAAGTATTCTTATCACAATAGCTTCATTAACCCATCAAACCTGCGTTTGCGAAAACGCCCCGCTTGCGACGAGGCGTCCACCGGTTCACCGCCCGATCGGCAAGCCGGTCGGTTCGATCCAGCCGAGCTTGTACGCGATCAGCAGCGACAGAAACAGCGTGACCGACAACCCGACGCGCGCGGCGAGCGACCACGCCATCCGCTTGGACTTGCCACGATCGTGATTCATGAAGTACAGCGCGAAGATCAGGCTCGCGATGATCATCGCGAATGCCACAGAGACCAGCAGGGTTTTCATTGCCGTTGCCTTTGAAGTTCCGAATCGGCTCGAATCAGTTCGGCCAGTTTGTGCCGCTCGTCGGCGATGCCGCCGACGCCCGACGCCGGCCAGTCCAGCGCGACGCCGTTGCCGAGCGAATCGCGCACGAGTGCCTGGTAGCGCCGGTCGTTGATCGTGCCGTGCGCCATCGTGTCGGAGATCTCGCGCCGGAACGGCAGCGGGAAACTCGCGTACGCGCGCGACAGCGCCGCGTATTGTCTCGCATCGATCTCTTTCGACGATGGTATGACAGTCCAGATCACCACGGCGACGATGGCCGTGAACGGAATCGCCGTGTAGCGAAGGATGAACTTGATCGGGGTCATGAAGCGGTAAGCAGAAGTGATCGCAAACGCGCGCCGCGCAGCGCTGCGGCGAAACGGCCAGCCGGCGGCGCCTCGCATCATTGTACTGAAAGCACCATCCAGTCAACAGAGTATGATAATGGAATTATCATGTTCATCACATGAATAGGAATAGACGGCCCGGCATCCGGCGGGGGCGGCGTGCGCGCCACGCTGCCCCCGCCGGTTTTCCGCCTGTACCCGCGAATCCGCGACGATCGAGCGAAGCCCTTATGCCAGCGCAGTACTTCCGAAACCTGACGGGAAAACACCGCAGCGCGACCGCGAACCGCCAGCTCGGGTTTTCGCTCGCGTTCGTCGCTGGCGCGGCCAATGCCGGCGGCTTTCTCGCGGTCAAGCAATACACGTCGCACATGAGCGGCATCGTGTCGGCAATCGCCGACCAGACGGCGCTCGGCGACGTGCGGTTCGCGCTCGCCGGCATCAGTTCGCTCGGGTCGTTCCTGATCGGCGCCAGTTGCTCGGCGATCCTCGTCAACTGGGGCCGCCGCCGCGGGCTGCACAGCCAGTTCATGCTGCCGCTGCTGGTCGAAGCCGCGCTGCTGTTGCTGTTCGGGCTGCTCGGCAGCCATCTCGCGCTGTGGGAAACCTTCTTCGTGCCGGTGACCGTGACGCTGCTGTGCTTCATCATGGGGCTGCAGAACGCGACGATCACGAAGCTGTCGGGCGCGGAAATCCGCACGACGCACGTGACGGGCATCGTGACCGATCTCGGCATCGAGCTCGGGAAGCTGTTCTACTGGAACCGCTCGGCCATCGACGTCGACGCGCACGCGGTAATTGCCAACCGTTCGAAACTGAGGATTCACGCGACGATGCTCGCGTCGTTCTTCGTCGGCGGCCTTGCCGGCGCCATCGGTTTCAAGCACGTGGGCTACGTATCGACCGTGCCGCTCGCGGCGATGCTCGTCACGCTCGCGATCGTGCCGCTGATCGACGACCTGCTCGCGCTGCTGCGCAGCAGACGCTGACCGTGCGCCACGGGCGGCGCTTGCGCACGGTAACGCCGAAAGCGGATCGATTATAATTTGATTAACATACCGACCACCCTCGCCCCGTCATGGAAACGAAAACCGCCCGCCTGACCGTCCTGATCGATCCCGCGAAGAAGGAAGCCTTCGAGATGCTCTGCGCGGAGCAGGATCTTACGCCGTCGCAAGTCGTGCGGCAGTTGATCCGCGAATATCTCGACCGGCACGGCGTCACATACAAGACCCGGAGCGCGATCGGCAAGCGCGTGAAGTAAGCGCGACCGCAAAGGCGCGCGCCGCCGCTCAGTGCCCGCAGGTATCCGCAACGACCGTTACGCGCCGATCTCCCAGCGTTCGTGCGACTGCGCGCGCCAGACCAGCCGGCGCGGATCGATGCCCTCGCCGTGCTTCATGCGCCTCGCGGTGGCCGCCAGCTTCAGTTCGCCGGCCTGCGGGCAGGCAAGCGCCCGCTCCAGCAGGAGACGCAACGACGGCAGCCGGCTGCCGTCCTTCCATGCGAATGCAACGAAGTTGTTGTCGTCGCCGCACGGCGCCAGCGCATACGACGAACCGAATACCAATCGCAGTTGCTCGAGGTGCTGCGGCAATGCCGGATCGTCGTCCATGAAATTGATCGCGAGCACCCCGGATTCGCTCAGGCGCGCGCGGCACGCCTCGAGGAAGGTGCGGCCCGCACAGCGGCCGCGCATACCGTCGGCGACAAACGCATCGTGCAGGATCACGTCCGTGCGGACGTCCGCCCGTTCCAGATGATCCGCGCCATCCGCGCATATCACGCGCAAGCGCGCGTCGTCGGCAGGAATCCTGAACACGTTGCGCAGTGCGATCACGTCCGGATTGATCTCGACCGCGTCGATCGCGGTGCCGGGCAGGTGGCGATAGCAGTACTTCGCGAGCGAACCGCCGCCGAGCCCGAGCATGCAGATGTGTGCGGGCTCGGCCTGCAGCAGCAGGAAACCCATCATCACGCGCGTATAACCGAGCGTCAGCTGCACCGGATCGCGCAGCGACATGAAGCTTTGGGTGCCGAAATGATCGAAGTGCAGCGAGAGCGCGTGCTGCGTCTCCAGCACGAAGGGCCGGCCGTCGTTCAGCGGTGTCGCCAGGAACCTGACGAACGCGTCGTAGGAAGTTCGATCCTCGGCCATGCGCGGGTACTCGGGTGAAAACTCGGCGGATGAAAACGCGGATGCGACGGTCGCCTGAACCGCGCGCTCAGACCTTCTTCAGGTAGCACGCCTTCAGCATGAAGCCGCCCATGTCGGTCTTGCAGTCGACTTCGTGATCGCCGCCGACGAGCCGGATGCTCTTGACCTTGGTGCCCATTTTCAGCGTGATCGACGAACCCTTCACGCGCAGATCCTTGATCAGCACGACCGAATCGCCGTCCGACAGCACGTTGCCGTTCGCGTCCTTGACAACGTCGCCTGCCGGTTCGTCGCCGGCCTCGGCGCCGGCGTCGGCCGACCATTCATGGCCGCAGTCCGCGCACACGGTCAGCGCGCCGTCGGGGTAGGTGTTTTCCATCGCGCATTGCGGGCAGGCGGGGACGTTCATTGCGGTTTCCATTCGGGGAGGCGTTCGGGTCGAGCGACGATGCCGGGCGAGCAGGTTGCGCGCCCGGAGGTGCGGCGGCGCGCCCGCGGCAGGACCGCGAGCCGGCATCGGCGCACACGGCATTATAATGCAATTCACATGATCAGGCCGATGCATTATAATCGTCCACTTTCGACAATCCGCGAATTTGAATGCACCTTTGCAGCGGATGTCGGCAAGTTCGCGCCGAATGGCGCATGCAATCCGCCCGGCCGGCGCCCCGCGACCCTGCCGGAAATCGTCGATGCCGGCCGCCCGAGGTCCTGCAGCACGTGCGCAACCGTGCATGTCGCGCGCTGCCGCGCCCACCCGCCCGGAGGCTTCCAGCATCGTGCCAACCGTCGTGTACGTTGAAATCGGCCCCGCCTGGAACCGCAATCGGGGGCGCGCCGCGCGCGACGCGGCCGTCGCCGCGGCACGCCGCTTCGAGAGCGACATCCAGTTGATCGCGAACGGGCACGGCAGCAACGCAAAAGACAGCGGCGCGATTGCGGCGCTCCAGGTTCACGGCGGCACGTCGGCCCAGGTGCTCGCCACCGGCCCCGACGAGGAAGCGGCGCTGCACGCGCTGCTGCCGTTGCTCCAGGCAAGCTGACGCCCGGCGCCGCCGATCCCGCGGCCGCGCGCCGTCCACCGAAAGGCCATTTCCAGAGGAAGCGATGAACGACAACCTGACGTCCAACACCCCCAACCTGTCGGCCTCCGCGATCTGGGCGCTCGAACGCCTCGCGGATGTTCGCTACGGCCGCGACGCGCCGGCGCTCGGCTGGTCGATCGAACAGGAACTCGTCGGCGCGGGCTTCGTCAGCCATGCGGCGAACGGACGCTCAGGCGCGTCGATCACCGCGCAGGGTCGCAATTTCCTGAAGAGCCGCAAGTAACCTGCCGTTCGGCACGGGCGCGATGCCGCGTTGTACGCAACGCGCGCGCATCGATGCGCCGCCGTCGGGAAGCGGGCCGACCGCTCGCCGCAGCCGGTATTCGCGACGGGGGATTCGCCATCGGGCGGCGAACGGCCCGCATTCGTCGAGCGCCCCGCGGATGCGCCGGCTCGCGACGTCACCACGCGGGCCGGTCCGTGCGGGCACCGCCGGACCCGGCCATCCGCGCGATGCGCTCGCATGCACCGATGCAGGTGGGGAATTGCGTCCACATCGCCGTTTACGCGGTATCGTACGAGGCCCAAGCGCGGCGCGCTGCGTCGCCGCACCTTCCTCATGGAACGCCCGATGACATTCAGCGCCGTACCCCCCGTCTCGTCCCCGCCCGTTCTCGATACGCCGCGCCTGATTCTCGAAGGCCATCCGCTCGGCGACTTCGACGCGCTCGCCGCGATGTGGGCGGAACCCGGCGTCGTCGCACACATCTTCAACGGCGAGCCTTCCAAGCCGCGCGACTCGTGGATGCGCATGCTCGCGTATCGCGGGCTGTGGCCGCTGCTCGGCTATGGCTACTGGGCGATCCGCGAAAAGGCGTCGGGCCGCTATGTCGGCGATCTCGGCTTCGCGGATTTCCACCGGAACATCGAGCCGCCGATTCGCGGCGTGCCGGAAGCCGGCTGGGCGCTGGCGACGTGGGCGCAAGGCAACGGCTACGCGACCGAGGCGCTCGCTGCCGCGCTCGAATGGCTCGACGCGCAGCAGCGGTTCGAGCGCAGCGTGTGCCTGATCGCGCCGACCAACGTCGCATCGATTCGGGTCGCGGAGAAAGCCGGTTACGGCGAGCCGCAGCGCATCCGCTTCAACGACGCCGATTCGTTGATGTTTTCGCGCAGGCGTCGCTAAGCGCGGCGAGCCGGCGGCCGGGTCAATCGGCGACCGGTTCGTAGCAATGCATGAACAGGCCGTCGTCCATCGGCCAGCAGTTGCCGCATTCGTCGCGCAGGATCCAGTCGCCCGGCTTCACCGAGCGCCAGCCTTCCGGCGTCGCGACCGCCCACCTGCCGTGACGGCGCTCTACCCGTTCATGGTCGCCGTCGGCGAACCAGCGCGTTGCCTCGACCTGCCCGGCGCGTTTTCTGAATTTCATGCCACTACCGAAAGAAACGAATCTCAGTGTCGCGTTGCCGCGGCACCGGTGTCGAGCGACCGCGGCCGCACCCTCAGCGCGCTCGTTGCCGCGCGGGCCGCGTGCAACGCCGTCCAGCCTTCCGCGATGAGCGCCTCCAGCGTGTCGCGCGCGACGGTGGAGATCCGGACGTCGATCTCCTGCAGTTTCAGCAGCGCCGACACGACCTCGTCCGGTTGATCGGGTGCGAGCGCAACGATGAACGCCGAACGCCTCTCGGCAGCCCGGACGGCCTCGCTCCAGTCGGCACGCGCCACCGCTGCTTCGATTGCATGCGTGAGCGACTCGAGACTCAGGACGACTTGCAACGGCGTCATTTCGCCTCCCCGTGAATAATTCGCACTGCCCGCTTGCCCGCTCGCCGGAAGCCGGCGCGGCGTCGATCCCACCCGTGTGCCTCCGGTCCCGCACGCGCGCAGCATGACTCGACGTGTCGTCGAAGCAGGCAGTCGATGCGGCCGGGAAACGGACGCCACCGCAGTATGCGAGGCGAGTGAGTCAGGTTCGGGAATTGTAGGAACGGGACGCGCCCACGTCGGTAATATTTTGTAATGATATGTCGACTAACCTTGCCTGGCTTGGGTTCCGCCGGTGCGGACGCGATTCGCGACGCCGGATTGGCGCAAACGTTTTCGTCTGAAGGATGCCCGCTCGCGCATCGCCGCGCGCGCCGCGCCGGATCTCGCATCCGCCCATTTCAATCTCGCACGCGGCCCGGCGCCGGCCGCCCCGCGCGTTCCCCCCTTCCGGCAGCGATTGGCCCATAGCTCAGTTCACCGAACGATTCAGATTTCGTCACATACCGCCGGAATGTTGCGCAGTATCATCCACGTCGCTTCGGCTACGACGCGCTCGGACTGGGCCTGACCGCTCGCCACCTTCCCGTTTTGCCCCTTCGTTTACCGATGCCGATCCGAATCCTGCTCGTCGAAGACGACGTCCCGCTGTCCGCGCTGATCGCCGACTATCTGCGCCAGCATCATTACCAGGTGGACACGCTGTACGACGGCGCCGGCGCGGTGCCGGCGATCGTCGCGAGCCGCCCCGACCTGGTGCTGCTCGACGTCAACCTGCCGGGCAAGGACGGCTTCGAGATCTGCCGCGAGGCACGCGTGCATTACGACGGCATCGTGATCATGGTGACGGGCCGCGACGAACCGTTCGACGAATTGCTCGGCCTGGAGCTCGGTGCGGACGATTTTCTCCGCAAGCCGGTCGAGCCGCGCCTGCTGCTCGCGCGGATCAAGGCGCAGTTGCGGCGCACGCGCGTGCCGGCGGGCGACCCCGTGCCGGATTCGCCGCAGCGATACGTGTTCGGCAAGTTCTCGATCGACCGGGCCGATCGCCGAGTCCATCTTCCCGACGGCAGCATGCCGCGTTTGACGTCGACCGAATTCGACCTGCTGTGGGCCCTCGTGTGCCGCGCGGGCGAGGTGGTCAGCCGGGAAGACCTGACGCTGCTGCTGCGCGGCATCGCGTTCGACGGCCTCGATCGTTCGATCGACGGCCGCATCTCGAAGCTGCGCCGCAAGCTGCGCGACGATGCGAACGAACCGAAACGGATCAAGACCATCCGCTCCAAGGGCTATCAGTTCAGCAAGCACGCGTGGGATTGAGGCCGTGCGTGGACCGACGGACGGCATCGTGCAAACGCGGCCCGCGATGTCCGGCGCGCGCTCGCGGCTATTGCGGGCGAGCCGCGCCGGCATCCGCATTCGTGCCCGGGCCGGCCTGCCATCCGCCGCCGAGCGCCTTGTACAGCGCGACGAGATCGGTCGTCGTCTGCAGCGCACCCTGCTCGGCCTGCTGTCGGCCCTCCGACCATTGCCGCTCGGCGTCCAGCACGTCGAGAAACGGCGACAACCCCTTCCGGTAGCGATCGCGCGCGAGGTCCAGCGCGCCCTGTTCGGCCTTCACCGCATCGTCGAGCGCGGCCGCGCGCGCCTGGTCGGTGCGGTACACGGCCAGCGCATTGTCGACGTCGCGCAGCGCGACGAGCACCGCCTGCCGGTAGGTCAGCGCCGCCTCGGCCTGGCGCGCCTGCGACAGCCGCAGGTTCGACACGAGCGCGCCGCCGGAAAAGATCGGCAACGACACGGCCGGCCCGAACGCATAGAACAGATGCGACCAGTGCGCGAGCTCGCGCACGTGCGACGCGCGCAGGCCGACCTGCCCCGTCAGCGAAATGTCCGGATAGAACTGCGCGACCGCGACGCCGACGTCGGCGGTGGCCGCATGCAGCTCGGCCTCCGCGCGGCGGATGTCGGGGCGCCGGCGCGCGAGCGTCGACGGCAGGCCGACGGGTACGGTCGGCGGCACGTCCGGCAACGCGTGCGGCGCGGCAAGCCAGTCGTCGAGCGCGCCCGGCGCGCCGCCGACCAGATACGCGAGGCCGTTGCGCAGCAGCACGATCTGCTGGTCGAACTGCGGCAGTTGCGCGCGGATCTGCGCGAGCCGCGCGTCGGCGCTGCGCACGTCGAGATCGCTCGCGAGACCATGCGCGGCCTGCTCGCGCGTCAGGTCGAGCAATTCGCGCTGCGCGCGTTGCAGGTCGTCGGCCAGCGCGCGCTGCGCTTGCGCGCCGCGCAGTTGCAGATAGGTCTGCGCGACCTCGGCCTCGAGCGACAGCAGCGCGTCGTCGCGGCTCGCGACCGCCGCGCTCGTCTGCGCGCCGGCCGCTTCGACCGAGCGGCGCACGCGCCCGAACAGGTCCAGCTCCCACGATGCGTCGAACCCGGCCTGCCACAGGTTGACCGGCGCTTCGAGGGCATCGAGCGCGCCGCGCGCGCCTTGCTGCACGCTCGCGCCGGTTCCCGGCCCGAACCGGTCGAGCGGCGAGCCCGGCGCACCGAGGCGATCGACGCGCTGGTCGATGCCCTGTTCCTCGACGATGCCTTTCAGGCCGAGCTGTTCGCGCTGGTAGCTCGCGGTCGCACGCACGTCCGGCAAACCCTGCGCGGCGGCGGCGCGCACCTGCGCGCGCGCCTGTGCGATGCGCAGCACGGCGGCCTGCACGTCGAGGTTGTCGTGCGCGGCGCGCTCGACGAGCCGGTCGAGCAGCGGATCGCCGAACGCGCGCCACCAGCGCGGATCGGGGTCGGCGTCGATCGTCGGCGAAGACCGTGCGGCCGCGCCGGATGCGGGGGCCGCCACCCGGCCGTCCGCCTGCATCGCATGCCAGGTGTCCGGGACGTCCGCGTGCGGCGGCTGGTAGTCGGGCCCGACGGTGCAGCTGGCGACACCGGCGCATCCGATGAATATCGCCGCCGCGCGACACGCGATAGCGCGAATCAGGCGGCGGTTGCGGTGATCCCGATGCATGTGCATGTCAATGCCCTCCCGCGCCGCCCGCGGCCTTCGCCGGCGTGAACAGGAACGTCAGCGGAATGCTGAACGCGCAGAACACCGCGAGGATCGCGAACACGTCGATATACGCGAGGATCGTCGCCTGCGCGATGAACGTCTCGTACAGCCGCCCGTTCGCCGTCTGCAGCGCGGCCGACGGCGGCGCGCCCGTCAGCGCGGCGATCGCGCGCGCGTTCTCCTGCAGCGCGTCCTGGAAGTTCTGCGACAGCGTCGACATGTGCGTGGACAGATGGGCCATGCGCGCCTGCGTGCGTTCGCGGATCAACGCGGTCGACACCGAGATGCCGATCGAGCCCGCGACGTTGCGGAACATCGTGAACAGCGCGGACGCGTCGTCGTTGAGCCGCTGCGGCACGGTCAGGTACGCGAGCGTCGTGATCGGCACGAACATGAAGCCGATCGCGAGCGACTGCGCACACCGGATCATCATGAGGTGCGTGTAGTCGATGTCGGGCACCAGCGTGCGCGAATAGATCAGCGACGCGCACAGCAGCACGAAACCGAACCCGACGAGATAGCGCGTCTGCACGTGCGGCATCAGCCGGCTCACGAGCGGAATCTCGAGCGTGATCAGCAGCGCGCCGGGCGACAGCACGAGCCCCGCGAGCGTCGCCGTGTAGCCGAGACGCTGCTGCGCGAGCTGCGGCACGATCACCGCGCTGCCGTACAGGACGGCCGCGAACGTCGCGATCGTCACGCAGCCGAGCGCGAAATTGCGGTCGCGCAGGCACGACAGGTCGACCACCGGTTTCTTCGTGCGCAGCAGCCACAGCGTCGCGCCGATCAACCCGAGTGCGGACAGCACCGCAAACACGCGGATGAAGTTCGAGCCGAACCAGTCCTCGTCCTCGCCGCGATCGAGCATCACCTGCAGGCAACCGAGCCCGATCGCGATCAGCCCGATGCCGATGTAGTCGATGGAGATCCCGCGGTCGGCGCCGCGCCGCCACGGCGGATCCTCGACGAGCTGCATCACCGCGAGCACGGTCAGCGCGCCGATCGGCACGTTGAGCAGGAACACCCAGCGCCACGAGAAATGGTCGGTGATCCAGCCGCCGAGCGTCGGCCCGAGCACCGGCGCGACGACGATCGCGATCGCCGAGATCGAGAACGCGCGGTTGCGCTGCTCGGGCGGAAACGTATCGAGGATGATCGACTGCTGGTTCGGCTGCAGGCCGCCGCCGAACAACCCCTGCAGCACGCGGAACACGATCAGTTCGCCGAGGTTGGTCGCGACGCCGCACAGGAACGAGCACACGGTAAACGCGGCGATGCACAGCAGGAAGTAGCGCTTGCGGCCGAGCATGCGCCCGAGGAAGCCCGAGATCGGCAGCACGATGCCGTTCGCGACGAGATACGACGTGAGCGTCCAGGTCGCCTCGTCGTAGCTCGCCGACATCGTGCCGGCGATGTGCGGCAGCGCGACGTTGACGATCGTCGTGTCGAGGATTTCCATGAACGCGGCGAGCGTGACGACGATCGCGATGAGCCACGGGTTCGCGGCGGGACGCCACGTGCCGTCGGATGCACCGCTGCGATCGGGCGGCCGGTTCATCGGCGGGCCTCGTCAGGCGGGAACGGCATGCGGGTATCGGGCATCGGATCGCTCCGGTCGGAACCGGCCGCGGTACGGCGGCCGGTCATTTCAGATGGACGGTCGGCACGACCGACAGGCCGAGACCGAGCGGCGGCCGGGTCGGCAGCGGACCGTCGAGCACGATCTTCACCGGCACGCGCTGCACGATCTTCACGAAGTTGCCGGTCGCGTTCTCGGTCGGAAACGCGGAGAAGCGCGACCCGCTGCCGAGCTGGATGCTGTCGACGTGGCCACGCAGGTCGAGATCGGGGTACGCGTCGACCGACACGTCGACGCGGTCGCCGATGCGCATCCGCTCGAGCTGCGACTCCTTGAAATTCGCGGTGATCCACACGCGCGGCGTGACGATCGAGAAGATCGACGTGCCCGGTTGCAGGAACGAGCCCAGTTGCACGTTGCGTCGCGTGACCCAGCCGTCGGACGGCGCGCGCATTTCGCAGTACGACAGGTTCAGGTTGGCCGTCTCGAGCTGCGCGCGCGCCTGCAGCACCTGCTGGCGGCGTTCCTCGACGGCCGTCTCGGCCTGCCGGATCTGCTGCGGCACGAGGCTCGCGGTACGCGCCTGCGCCTGGGCCATCGCGACGTTCGCGTCGGCGGTCGCGCGCTGCGCGTCGGCGGCGTCGATCGCCTGCTGCGACGTCGCGCGCGCATCGACCGCGCGCTGCCGCGTCTGCGCAGCGAGCGCCTGCCGGTACGCGGCTTCCGCGGATTCGATCTGTGCGCGCGCCTGCCGGTACTGGGCCGGATACTGCACGCGCGCGATATCGAGCTGCACGCCCGCCGCGTCGAGCTGCGCCTGCGCGAGACCGAGCTGCGCCTGCGCTGCGTCGACCTGCGCACGGTAGTCGCGCGGATCGATCTCGACGAGCACGTCGCCGCGCCGCACGAACGTGTTGTCGTCGACCGCCAGCCGCGTCACGTAGCCGGACACGTGCGGCGCGACCGCGATCGCGTTGCCGTCGGTGTACGCATCGTCGGTGCTGACCTGGTTGCGCGTCGCGAACCACCAGACGAACCCGGCGACGAGCAGCACGAACACCACCGCGCCGAGGATGATCAGCGGCTTTTTGCCGGGGCGCTTGCGTTCGCCGTCGCCGTTGCCGCCTTCTCCGTCGCCGCCGGTGCGGCCGCCGCGATCGTCGTGCGGACGGTGGTCGCCGCCACCGCCGCCCGGTGCGTCGGTCGGGCGCTCGCTGCTGCCGTCCGGCGCGGCGCCCGAACCGCCGCCGCCGGGCTGGCTGTCGCCCGCACGCATGACGGCGGTGGGCCAGCGGGCGGGCAGCGACGTCGACGGCACGGCATCGGGCAACGCCGGCGCGAACGCGTCCGGCGCACCGGCGCCGCGCCGTCCGGGCGTCGACGCGCGCCGGAGCGCGACGCCGAATCGCTCGCGAACGGATAACGGGCACAGGATCGCATCGGGCATGAAACGGGGCTCCAGGCGGCGGCCGCGAGCGTCATTGCCCGCGCCGACCTCAAGCGCGCGGTCAAGCAAACAGCGGACCCGGCGACGTGCTTCGCCCGAACCCGGCACGCCCGATGCGCGACGGGTACGCTTCGACGGCCCCGACAGGATTCGCGAACCATGACACGCTCGACCTCGCTCGATACCGACACGCGCGACGAAGATCGCGGCGACAGCACGCCTGGCCCCGAAGGCAAGCGCCACGGCACGGCCACGCCGCCGCCGCGCAGCGCACGCGACCCGGCCGAAGGCAAGCCGGCCGAACCGGAAGGCGGAACGCCGCCTCGCACGCCAGCGGGCGAACACGGCGATTCGTGAGCGCTGCGCGTCGCATCGAAGCGCCGCCGGAGCGGCCGCGACAGGCAGCGGCAGAAATGACAAGCCGTTGAAAAATCGCGGACGGGCGGTCCGGCAGGTTTCCCCGCAACGCTCATGCGACGGCCGGCGCGGCGGCGACGCAGGAACGCACGTTGCGGCACCGGCCCATGGATCTTTCATTCGCCCGTCGCCTGCCCTTCATGACGCTACCCGACCCGTCCGATTTCCCTCTGCGCGCGGTGCCGCTCGCGCCGCTGGCGAAGGAACGCGCAACGATCGTCTGCCATCGCAACCAGCGCGTGCTGCTGGTCGCGCGCGGACCGTCGTCGCGCTGGACGCTGCCGGGCGGCGTGATTCGCCGGGGCGAATCGGCGCTCGACGCCGCGCATCGCGAACTTCGGGAGGAAACGGGGCTCGCCGATCTCGAACTCGCGTATTTCTTCTATGTGGACGGGAGCGTGAAACGCCATCACGTATTCGTCGCGAACCTGCCGCGCGGCGCGTACGCGTGCCCGGGCCGGGAAATCGCGCTGTGCCGCTGGGTCCGAATCGACGCGGTACCGCACTGGCCGGCGAGCGCGCCGACGCAGCGCATCATTCGCCAGTTCGCGGACCTGGGCGCCGCGTGCGGTCGGTAACCAGCCCCGGTCACGCGTCTTTCGTCGTCTCGCCGAGCCCGGCGACCGGCGGCTGCGGATCGCGCGCGAGCCCCTGCGCGAAGACCTTCAACCCTTCCAGCAGCGGCGTCAACGCATCCCACAGCGCCTCGTCGTGCAGCAGCCGGTAGATGCCGCGCACGCCGGGCGCGACATGCTCGTGCTGCGCCGGCTGCCACGCGCCGACGTGATGCAGCGCGTCGGCCGCCGCGAACGCCGCGCGGCCGAACTGTTCCGGCGGAATGCGCGACAGCGCCGTCACGAGCATCGCGAGATTCTGCATGCCGCTCTGCATGCCGGGCTTGTCGAGCACGTCGACGAACGTGTCGGCCAGCCGCGCGTTCGCAGTGACCACTTCGTTCGCGAAGCGCAGGAAGCCGTGTCGATGCAGGCTGCCGAGCAGGTGTTCGAGCGCGTCGTGCGCGCCGGGCTCCGGATGCGGAGGCGTCGTGTCGGGGGGCTGGCGTTCGGTCATGGGCTTGCTCCGGTTGGGGCGCCAGGCCGCCGTCGTGCCGGCAGCCGTGCGTGCGCCGAATGCTTGTCGTATTCGTTCGCCGGCCCGCCGGTGCGGGCAGCCGCGGCCGCGTCAGTGCGCATGACCGCCGGGCGGCGCCTTGTATTCGCTGCGCGCGCCCATCGCGTCCTCGACGTGATGCACGCCATGCAGTGCGGCGACGCCGTCGATCAATGCCTGCCGTTCGGACTCCTCGACCTGCCCGGTCAGGCACACGTTGCCGCGCTCGACGCTCACGTCGATGTCGCGCGGGCGACCGACGAGCCGGCCGAGCGCGGCACGCACGCGTTCGGCGACCTGCACGTCGCTCGCATCGCCCGCGAGCCAGTCCGCCCGCAGGCCGGCGATCGCGCCGCGTGCGTGGTCGGCCGCCCGCTTCGCCTGCGTATTCGCATAATCGGCCACGCCATGCCGGCCCGCAACCGCCTTGTCGCGCAGATAAGCGCGTCGCCGCCGGCCGGACGAAGGATCGAGGAAGTACATCGCGGCCGCCCCGCACGCAACGGCCACCGCAAGATTCAACAACGGATTCGAAGGGGTTCTGGAGTTCATGGAGGCACCGTAGGCAATACCCGGGACAGCCGGGCTTCGTTTCGGCATGCAGCACGTGCCGTTCCCCGGTGCGAGCGTCGCGTGCAAGCCGTCGCGTCGCGATGCGGCGCCGGAAACGACAAGCATTTGAAAAATCATCGGGACGCGCATCGCTCGACCTGAGGATCGGAGAATCGGAAGCTCACGGCTCGGGCGTGCCGGCCGTTTCCGCGCGCTTGCCGCCCGGCTCGTCCTCGCAGCGCTCGGCCGCGCGCTGCGCCATGTCGACGTAGGTCTGCGCGAGCGCGCGCAACTCCTCCTCCGACGCATCCTCGATCCCGATCAGCCGGTCGCTCGCCGCGCGCGTGACCGCGAGCAACTCGTCGAGCTTGAGGTGCAACGCCACGCTGTCGCGGTTCTGGTTGCGCTGCAGCAGGAACACCATCAGGAACGTGATGATCGTCGTGCCGGTATTGATGACGAGCTGCCACGCGTCGGAGTAGTGAAACACCGGCCCGCTCACGAGCCACAGCACGGTGATGGCGACCGCGCTGCCGAACGCCACCGGCGAGCCGGCCCACGTGGTCACGCTCGACGCAAAACGTTCGAACGCGCGGGTGACGGCGTGCCCGGCCGGTCGAGTACCGGCGTCGGGCTCGCACGCCGTATCGCGACGGTCGCGCGGTGGTTCGTTGGGTTCGCGCATAAAAGCCTCCTCCGATTCGATGGTTTGTTTGAATGGGCATGAAGCGCGTCGCGCCCGCCGCGAAGCGGACGCAAGCGTGGGCCGCCGGGTCGGCCCCGGCTGCGCGCCGTCGAGACGAGCATCGCGCGTGCCCGGCCCGCACGCCCATGCGGCCGCGGCTTCACCGCGGCGCGTGCGTGTCCTCGTCGTCCGGGAAATAGCGCGAGTCGGTCAGTTGGGCGATGCCGTCGAGATCCGGAAAGATCGTCGCGACGCTCACGCCGACGCCCGCAAGCTCCTGCCGGATCGTCGCGAACCGGGCGCCCGGCACGACGATGCGCACGAGACGGCCGGCGAGGTCCGCGTGCGCGTCGAGCGGCACGAAACGCTCGGCGCCGGCGTCGTAACTATGAATCGTGAACCAGCCGTCCTGCGCGGTGATCCTCGGCATCACGTGGCGCGGCCGGAACACCTTGGTGCGCGTGACCTGCAGCGGCGCGCGCCGTTCGGCGGCGGTCGCGATGTCGTCGGCGTCGTGCGACAGGCACCACACCACGCCGTCTCCGCCCGATTCGCCCGCGCGCCGGACCGCGAACCACAGCGCGGCCAGTGCGTTGCCGGACCAGTCGAGCAGGCGCGTGCGCATCCCGTGCTGCTGCGCGAGCGCGAGCCAGTCGCACGCATCGAGGTTCTGCCCGGGTTCGAGATGCGGCAGCGCGCGCCGCGTGAATTCATCGAGCATCCGCGCTTCGACGTCGGGCGACGCGCGCTGCCGCGCGATGCCCGGCACGAGCGGCCAGTCGGCGTTGCACTGGCCGCGAAAGAGTCGCAGCGCCATCGTGCGACGCTGTGCGCCGATCACGGCCATGTAGTCGGCCACGCTGTCGATCGAGCGGCCTGCCGCCTCGTGCTCACCGTCCATGCGTCGCGCCTCCTGTCGCTTTTGCCCGTATTCGTGGCCGTCGCGGCGGCTCGTGTCCGACAGCGTCGCTTGCCGGATGCGGCGCGACCGGTACGGCCGGCTGCGTATCGCCGTATCGCATCTCGGCTCACGGCGTCTTGCCGTGCTCCTTCTGCCAGCGCTCCATCAATGCGATCTCGTCGCGCTGCGCGGCGACGATCCGGCTCGCGAGCTGCCGCAGCGTCGGGTCCTTGCCGTATTTGAGCTCGACCTGCGCCATGTCGATCGCCCCCTGGTGATGCGGCGCCATGTGCGCGACGAAATCGCGGTCGGCGTCGCCCGTGTACGGTGCGCTCTCCATCGCTTCCATCATTTTTCGGTCGGCGCGCTTGAACGCCTGCGTCGACGTGTCGGGCACGCTGACGGGATTGGCGGGGCGCAACTGCCCGGCCGCCGGCAGCGCCGACGCACACGCCGCCAGCAGTGCGCAGGCGGCGCAACGGCGCGGGAACGAACGGTTGAATGCTGGCATGAGACGATTCCTCGACAAGAAAGTGAATGGTTCGCTTGCGGCATCCTCGCGCGCAAGCACACGCCGTATCGGTCGCCGCCGGAGCCGCGCCGCGCGATTCACCGCCATCGCCCGCGCGCATGCGCATCGCCGCGTGCAACCAGCGCGCGGATGCGGTCGGCGGTGCGGCACGCGATCGCCTGGATCGTCAGCGACGGATTCACGCCGCCCACCGTCGGAAACACCGAGCCGTCGCACACCCACAGGTTCGGGATGTCCCAACTGCGGCAATCGGCATCGACGACGCTCGTCGCCGGGTCGTCGCCCATCCGCACGGTGCCGGCGAGATGGCACGTGTCGTCCTCCTCGTGCCAGATGTCGCGCGCGCCGGCCGCTTCCAGCGAACGCCCCATCTGCGCGAGCGCATGGCGGATCATCCGGCGATCGTTGTCGTCGTACGAATAGGTGACGCGCGCGACCGGCAGCCCGAACGCGTCGCGTTCGTCGGCGAGCGTCACGCGGTTGTCCGCGCGCGGCAGCGTCTCGCCGACGATCTTCAAGCCGGCCTGGAAGTTGTAGCGCGCCATCTCGCGCTTCAGCGCGTCGCCCCACAGCCCGCGCGCGGCGACCTTGCGCGCCCATTCGATCGGCAGCGGCCCCTGGCTCATCCAGCAATAGCCGCCGAAGAAATCCTTGCCTTCGTCCGCGTAGTTCCAGTGCTCGGTGATCGACAGCGACGGCGGCCCCTTGTACCAGCGCACTTCGTCGTCCATCGTCCCCCACGACGCCTGGTTGAGCTGTGCCATCAGGTAGCGGCCGACGAGGCCCGAGCGGTTGGCGAGCCCCTGCGGATGCCGCCCGTTCGCGGACAGCAGCAGCAGGCGCGGCGTCTCGATCGCATAACCGGCGACGACGACGTTGCGCGCGCGCTGGAACCGGGTGCGGCCGTCGCGCGCGTAGTGCACGCCGGTCACACGATCGCCGTCGGCCTCGATCCGCAGCGCCATCGCGAGATCGCGCACTTCGGCGCCGGCCGCGACCGCCCGCGGAATCCACGTGACGAGCGCACTCTGTTTCGCGTTGGTCGCGCAGCCGGCGATGCAGAAGCCGCGATACACGCACGGATGCGCGCGGCCGCGCGGCGCGGACAGCGTCGCGAGCGGCGTCGGCGTCCAGTCGATGCCCAGTGCCTCGGCGCCGCGCGCCAGCACGAGCGCGGCCGCGTTCAGTTCGTGCGGACGATACGGATAGCGCGGGCGCGGCGGCCCCCACGGGTAGTTCACCGGCCCGCTGATCTTCAACGCCTGTTCGACCTCGCGGTAGTAGCGCCACATCTCGCGCCAGTCGAGCGGCCAGTCGACGCCGTAGCCGAGCGCGGTGCGCGAGCGAAACCACTCGGGCCGGAACCGCAGCGACACCATCGCGAAATGCACGGTGCTGCCGCCGATCGCGCGACCGCTGTTGTTGGTGCCGAGCGTGAGCGGATCGGCACCGTCGCAGATCCGCTCGTCGGTCCAGAACAGCTTGTGCTGATGCGTCTCGTCGGACGCGAATTCCTCGAGCGGCCGCCACCATGCGCCCGCGTCGAGCGCGACGACCGAGAAGCCGTATTCGGCGAGCTTGCACGCGAGCGTGCCGCCGCCGGCGCCGGTGCCGACGATCACGAAATCGACCGCGTCGTCGTCGCGGAACATCCGCATCGGCGACCAGCCGCCGACCCGCAACGGATCGGGCGCACGGCCGTCGCGGCCGCGCGGCGACGGGGCGGACAGCGGTTCATCGGCGGCCATCGCGATCGCCCTCCTCCACGCGCATTTCCGCTTCCCACGGGTCGCGCCGGTTGAAGTCCATCCGCACGTAGCCGCGCGGGCTCGCGGGGCCGCCGAAGCCGATCTCGTTCCACGCGAACGGATGGCCGTAATACGCGCCGCAGATATCCATCAGCACGCGCTTCGCGAAGAACGTACGCGGGTCCATGCCGGCCCAGGCGGGTTCCACCTGTCGATCGACGTCGCCTTTCTGCACCGCGTGCAGCAACGCGTCGGCGTCGCGCGCGCCGAGCGCCGCGAACGGGCAGCCGTGCGCGTGCCGCGCCATCGCGTCGAGCGCGGCGAGGCCGGTCTGCCACGCGGCGCGCAGCGGCGGAAGGCGCGCATCGCGATAGCCGTCGCCGTCGTCGGCCGCGAGCCGCGCATCGACCAACGCGGCGGTCGGGATCGCGCCGGCGCCGCCCGGTTGCTGCGGCACGATGCGCGCGCACAACGCACCGAGCGTCGCGAATCGTTCGGCATCCAGATGACGCGGCGCATTCGCCGCCACGCGCAGGCGCGCATCGATCGCGCGTCGCGTCGCATCGTTCCACGACGGCGTGTCGCGCTTGGCGAGCACGTCGTAGCCCGGATAGCGCGGCAGCGCGACCGGCTTGCGGTTCGCATCGTTCATGGCGCCTCCTGTTCGGCGAGCGCGGTCGCGGCCAGCCCCGCGATCGCGAGCGCGGTGAAGCTCGGCGGCGCCGGCAGCGGCGGCCCCGACAGCAGGTTCTGCGACCAGTTGCGCCAGCCGCCCATCTGCCGCGCGACGCCGCGCGCATGAAACGCGACGCCGACGAACCCGAGCACGGCCGTCGCGCGCAGCCATCCGCGGCAGAGCCACCGGTCGGCGCGCGGGCGCGACAGCGCGAGCCGGGCAGTCGCCAGCGCGGCGAGCGGCGGCACGACGAGCGGCGCTAACATCGCGCGATGCTGGAACGCGCCGCGAAAATGCAGCAACCCGACTTCGCCGAGCGTGCCGACGAGCCCCGCCGCGACCAGCCCGGCAAGCGCGCGCCCGGCCGGCAGCCCGGCGAGCCGCGGCGCATCGGCAGGGCTCTCGCGCAACCGCTCGCCCGCCGCGCCCAGCGCGCCCGACAGCAGCAGCGCGAACGGCGCGCCGAGCGGTGCGCCATAGAACAGGTTGTGCCAACTGAAACCGCCCGGCCGCTTCGTCACGTTGTACAGGTGGAACGCGGAACCGGCGACGCCGACCGCGGCCGATGCGACGTGCACCGCGTCGCGCAGCCGGTGACGCACGGGCGTATCGTCCGCGTGGCCGTGCACGCTCGCGATCACCGAGAGCGTCGACATCGCGAGCGGCGCGAGCATCGCGCGATTGTGAAAGGTGCCGCGATAGTGTTCGACGCCGCTGTCGGCGAGCACCGAGCCGGCCAGCAGCAACGCGCTGCGGTTCAGCAGCCGCGCGGCGTCGGCCAGCAGCCTGTCGCGCTCGGCGGCGCGATGTCGGCGGTGTCGCATCGTTCCTCCTCGTCGGGGTTAAAGCGCGAAATCCAGCAGATCGGCGGTGCGCAATTCGAGGCCGAGCCCGGCGCGCGTCGCGTCGATTTCCAGTGCGCCGTCGACGAGCGTCGGCGCGCCGTCGAACAGCATCCGCTCGAGGCGGACATGATCGTGAAACCATTCGACGTGGCGCAGGCGCGGCGCCGCGCAACCGATGTGCCGATGCAGCGCGGGCGCGCAATGCGCGGACAGGTCGACGTGGTGCGCATCGGCGAGCGCGGCGGCCGCGAGAAAACCGCTGACGCCGCCGCAACGCGTCGCGTCGGCCTGCAGCACGTCGACCGCCCGCCCTTCCAGCAAGCGCCGGAAATCGTCGGGCGTATACGCGTACTCGCCGGCCGCGACGTCGATGCGTGCGCCGACGTGCTCGCGCACGAATCGCAGCCCGGCGACGTCGTCGCTGCTGACGGGCTCCTCGAACCAGCGAACGTCGCAATCGGCGGCCGCCTGCGCGAATGCGAGCGCCGTGCGCGGCGCGTACGCGCCGTTCGCATCGACGAACAGGTCGACGTCAGGCCCGAGCGCATCGCGCGCCGCATGCACGCGCGCCGGATCGCGCGCGTCCTGCACGCCGATCTTGATCTTGCATGCGCGCACGCGCTCGGCGCGCCATCCGTCGAGCTGCGCGGCGAGCGTCGGCGCATCGTAAGTCGTGAACCCGCCGCTGCCGTACACCGGCACGCGTTCGCGCAGGCGGCCCAGCAGCAGCGCGAGCGGCGCGTCGGCGAGCTTCGCCTTCGCGTCCCACAGCGCGGCATCGAGCGCCGATATCGCGGTTGCCGCGATCCCGCTGCGGCCGAGGTTGCGCACCGCGCGCCACAGCGCGTCGACGGCGGCCGGGATGTCCACCGCCGGCCGGTTGCGCAACACGCCAGCCAGCAGCGACGTCACGAGCGGCACGGCGCTCGCGTCCGTGTACGTATAGCCGAGCCCCGTCACGGACCCCGCGTCGATCTCGACGACGACGACCGTCGTCGCGGTCCATGCATAGGTGCCGTCGGCTTCGGGCCGGTCGGTCGGCACGCGGTACGCGCGAGCGCGCACGGCGTCGATCGCCGGCGCGGCGGAAAGGGCCATCTTTGCGCTCCGGTCTGCTTGCTTTTTGCTTGCGGACAGCGCGTGCAACCGCTGTGCCCGACGCATGCGGCGCGGCACGTGCCTTGCGCGGCTGCCTCGCATCGACTCATCCCGAACCAAGGAGAAACGGCATGGCGACAGTGGCGGATTTCATCGTCGAGCGGCTCTACGAGTGGGGCGTGCGCCGCATCTACGGCTACCCGGGCGACGGCATCAACGGCTTTTTCGGCGCGCTGAATCGCGCCGACGGCAAGATCGAATTCATCCAGGCGCGCCACGAGGAGATGGCGGCCTTCATGGCGTCCGCGCATGCAAAATTTACAGGCGAGCTCGGCGTATGCGTCGCGACGTCGGGGCCTGGCGCCGCCCACCTCGTGACCGGCCTGTACGATGCGCGGCTCGACCACATGCCGGTGCTCGCGATCGTCGGCCAGCAGGCGCGCGCGTCGCTCGGCGGCCACTATCAGCAGGAAGTGGATCTGCCGGCGCTTTACAAGGACGTTGCGGGCGCATTCGTTCAGCTTGCGACGGTGCCGGGCCAGGTGCGCCATCTGGTCGATCGCGCGGTGCGCACCGCGCTCGGCGCGCGCACGGTCACCGCGCTCGTGCTGCCGAACGACCTGCAGGAGCTCGACTACGCGCCGCCGAAACGCGCGCACGGCACCGTGCATTCGGGGGTCGGCTATACGGCGCCGAAAGTCGTGCCGTATGCGGACGACCTGCGGCGCGCGGCCGACGTGCTCAACGCGGGGTCGAAAGTCGCGCTGCTGGTCGGCGCCGGCGCGCTGCACGCGACCGACGAGGTCATCGCGGTGGCCGACCGGCTCGGCGCGGGCGCCGCGAAAGCGCTGCTCGGCAAGGCCGCGCTGCCGGACGACCTGCCGTGGGTCACCGGCTCGATCGGGCTGCTCGGCACCAAGCCGAGCTACGAGCTGATGACCGAATGCGACACGCTGCTGGTCGTCGGCTCCGGTTTTCCGTATTCGGAATTCCTCCCGAAGGAGGGCCAGGCGCGCGGCGTGCAGATCGACCTGAAGGCCGACATGCTGAGCCTGCGCTACCCGATGGAAGTCAATCTGGTCGGCGACAGCGCCGAGACGCTGCGCGCGCTGCTGCCGCTGTTGAACGAGCGGCGCGATACCGCGTGGCGCGACCGGATCGCGAAATGGAACCGCGACTGGCACGACACGCTCGCGGCCCGCGCGGCCGCGAAAGCCAGCGCGGGGCGCGGCGTCAATCCGCAGCGCGCGTTTACCGAGCTGTCGCCGCGCCTGCCCGACGACGTGATCCTGACGAGCGATTCGGGCTCCTGCGCAAACTGGTATGCACGCGATCTGATGATGCGGCGCGGGATGATGGGCTCGCTGTCCGGCGGGCTTGCGTCGATGGGCGCCGCGGTGCCCTATGCGATCGCCGCGAAATTCGCGTATCCGGTGCGCCCGGTGATCGCGATGGTCGGCGACGGCGCGATGCAGATGAACAACATGGCCGAGCTGATCACGGTCGCCAAATACTGGCGCCAGTGGCCCGACCCGCGCTGGATCTGCATGGTGCTGAACAACGAGGACCTGAACCAGGTCACGTGGGAACAGCGCGTGATGGAGGGCGACCCGAAGTTCGACGCGTCGCAGCAGATCCCGAACGTGCCGTACTACCGCTTCGCGACGCTGCTCGGCCTCAAGGGCATCTACGTCGACGATCCCGAGCAGCTCGGCGCCGCGTGGGACGAGGCGCTCGCGTCCGACCGGCCGGTCGTGCTCGAAGTGAAGAGCGACCCCGAGGTACCGCCGCTGCCGCCGCACGTGACGCTGCAGCAGGCGAAGCATTTCGCCGAAATGCTGGTGAAGGGCGACGCGCGCGAAGCCAACGTGATCGTCGAGACCGCGCGGCAGGTGCTGTCGGCCGTGCTGCCCGGCAACGGCGAACACGGCGACAAGGCCGGCAAGGGAGGGAAAGGCGAATCGTAAGGCGGGCACGCGCGGGACGACGCGGCTAGTCGATGTCGACGTCGTCCCGCCCGTCGCCGTGCAGCGCGAGCGCCGCATTCACGAGCCCGACCTGCGCGAGCGTGAACGGAAAATTTCCGCATAGACGCCGCGCGTTCACGTCGTACTCCTCGGACAGCAGCCCGACGTCGTTGCGCAAGCCGAGCAACCGCTCGAACAGCGCGCGCGCGTCGTCGTCGCGCCGTTGCAGCCGGTACACCTGCACGAGCCAGAAGCCGGCCGCGAGAAACGCGCCTTCGTCGCCCTCGCAGCCGTCCGCGAAACGCGGCGGGCGATAGCGGAACGGCAAGCCGTCGTCGACCAGCTCGCGCTCGATCGCGGCGACCGTCGCGACCACGCGCGGGTCGGTCGCGTCGAGCATCCCGGTGAGCGGAATCAGCAGCAGGCTGACGTCGATGCCGTCGCCGTCGAAACGGTCGACGAAGCGGCCGAGCTGCGCGTGGTAGCCGCGCTCGAGCACCTCCGCGCGCACCGCGTCGGCCCAGCGTCGCCACACGTCGAGCGGCGCGTGATGGCCGAACGCGCGCGCGGAGCGGTACGCGCTTTCGACCGCGGCCCACACCATCACCTTCGACGACGTGAACGGGTGCCGCCCGCTGCGCACCTCCCAGATGCCTTCGTCCGGCTCGCGCCAGATCGTCGCGAGATGTTCGAGCAGGCGCCGTTCGAGCGTCCACGCGTCGTCGTCGGGCGGCAGCCCGTGCCGGCGCGCCTGATACAGCGCGCCGAGCACCTCGCCGTACACGTCGAGCTGCAACTGGTCGGCCGCCGCGTTGCCGAAACGCACCGGCCGCGCGCCTTCGTAGCCGGCCAGATGCGTGGCCTCCCATTCGGACGCGCGCCGCCCGCCATCGGCCGCATACAGCACCTGCAGTTGGGACGGATGATCGGCGATCGCTCGCACGAGCCAGTCGCGCCAGCGCGCGGCTTCGTCGCGATAGCCGCAGCGCACCAGCGCGCGCAGCGTGAAGCTCGCGTCGCGCAGCCAGCAGAACCGGTAGTCCCAGTTGCGCGCGCCGCCGAAGCGCTCGGGCAACGAGCTGGTCGGCGCCGCGACGATGCCGCCGGTGCGCAGGCTCGACAGCAGTTTGATCGTGATCAGCGCGCGTTCGACCGCGTCGCGATACGGGCCGTCGGCCGCGTTGCAATCCGACCAGACGCGCCAGAATGCCTGCGTGTCGCGCAGCGACGCATACGCGTCGGGCACGGCCGGCGCCGGGTCGAACGAACGCGCGTAACTGATGCAGAAATCCGACCGCTCGCCCGCCGAGATCCGGCGCGTGCCGACGAGCCGGTCGCTCTGCACGTCGAGCCGCGCATCCGTGTCGAGCCACATCGCGTCCCCGCCCGTCATCATCCGCCAGCGCCGGCCGAAACGCCGGCACCACGGCAGCGCGCCGCCGTAGTCGAAGCGCACGCCGAGATCGACGTCGACGTCGACCGTCCCGCGCACGCCGCACACGCTGCGGATCAGGCACGGATCGGGCGCGTTCCAGCTCATCCAGTCGGTGATCGCGATGCAGCCGGACGGCGTGTCGAACGTCGTCTCGAGTATCGCGGTGCCCGGCAGATAGCGCCGCGTCACGCGCGCATCCGGCTCGCTCGGCGCGATCCGGAACCGGCCGTTGTCCGGCGTGCCGACGAGCGCGGCGAAGCACGGCGGCGAATCGAAGTCCGGCCAGCACAGCCAGTCGATGCTGCCGTCGCGGGCGACGAGCGCCGCGCTGCGGCCGTCGCCGACGAGCGCGTAATCCTCGATCCGCATCGCGCTCACCGGTTCCGCTTGCGCGCGACGGCAAACGCGGTCGCGAGCACGGCGACCGCTGCGCCGAACGCGAGCGCACGCGACGCGCCGAGCCCGGCCTCGACGCCCGTGCGGCACGCTTCGTCGGTGAACGCGCCGCGCGTCGCATGGCCGCCGGGCACGCTCGTCCACAGGTTCGACGGGCGCGGGCCGGCCGGCGCGGCGCGCTGCTGGCCGCGCACCGCCGTGCGGGCGAGATAGCGGTCGAACCAGCCGGGCGCGATACCGTTCGCAACGATCGCCGCGAGCGACGACCAGCCGACCCAGCGCTCGCGGCACGGATGCCGCGCGGCATGCACGATCGCATCGGCCGCCACCTCCGGCGCATAGACCGGCGCGACCGGACGCGGTGCGTGCGGCAGCGCGGATTCGGCCCAGTCGAACTGCGGCGTGTCGATCGCGGGCAACTGCACCATCGTCACGCGCACACGGCTGTGCGCATGCAGCAGCTCGCAGCGCAGCGCGTCGGTGAAGCCGCGGATCGCGTGTTTCGCGCCGCAGTACGGCGCTTGCAGCGGAATCGACCGGTACGCGAGCGCGGAGCCGACCTGCACGATCGTGCCGCGGTTGCGCGGCGCCATCCGCGCAAGGGCGGTCCGCGTGCCGTATACGCAGCCGAGGTAGGTCACGGCCGTCACGCGCGCATAGTCTTCCGGCGAAATTGCGTCGAACGGCGCGAACACGGTGACCATCGCGTTGTTGACCCATACGTCGAGCGGCCCGAGCTCGCGTTCGATCCGCTCGGCGGCCGCGTCGAGTGCGGCCGCATCGCTGACGTCGACGGCGATCGGCAGCGCCCGGACGCCGTACGCCCGCACCTCGCACGCGGTGTCGTGCAGTGCGTCCGGGTCGCGAGCGAGCAGCGCGACGTTCGCGCCGCGCCGCGCGAACGCATGGGCAGTCGCACGGCCGACGCCGGCGCTCGCGCCGGTGATCGCGACGGTCTTCACGATCGGTTCCTCCCGTTTTCCGATGAGGGCCGGCATGCGGCCGAAGCTTTTGCGCCGCAGCGTGCCGGAACGCGATCGGCGCAGCAAACGACATGCCGCCGGCGATGCGGACCCATGCGGACCGTACCGCGCCGGCGCGCGCCGTGATCGGCCACCCGATTTACAAACCGGCTGTAACGCACCGGCGCGTTGCGCGCGCCATTGCGCGTCGCCGCGGCCGTCTACGTGCGAGCCGCGTGCGCATAGAACTTGCTCCGCCGCGAACGGCTTTCGTCATGCCGCCGCCATCGGCAAGGAGTCGCGTTGCTCGTTCCGTTGTCCAGAAAAACGCGTCATATCGCATGCATCGCACCGTTCGCGTGGGCGGTCGCGCCGCTCGTCGCGCGCGCGGCCGCCGAGCCTTCGGCGCCCGGCAACCCGACCGCGCCGCTGCCGCTCGCCTACGTCGTGCACGCGGCCGGCCCCGCCGCGCAGCCGGTCTTCGTGCTCGGCTGGGCGCTGCTCGCGCTGTGCCTGTTCGTCTGCGTCGCGATCGCCGTGCTGCTGCTGATCGCGCTGTTTCGCCGTCGCGCGCGGGCGGGCGGCGGCCACGGCAGCGGGCTGACGATCGTGACCGTGGGCTCCGCGATCTCGATCCTGCTGCTGTTCGGCGCGCTCGTCTACATGCTGCGCGTGCTCGGCGCGATCGCGACGCCGCCACGCCCGCCCGCGCTGACGATCGCGGTGACCGCGCACGACTGGTGGTGGGCCGTTCGTTATCCCGACGATGCAGACGGCCCGGCCTTCGTCACCGCGAACGAAATCCATATTCCGGTGGGCGAGCCGGTCGCGATCGAACTGAAGAGCGCCGACGTGATCCATGCGTTCTGGGTGCCGCAACTCGCCGGCAAGACCCAGACGATTCCCGGCCAGACCAATCGGCAGTGGCTGCAGGCCGACCGGCCGGGCGTCTATCGCGGGCAGTGCTCGCAATACTGCGGCGCGCAGCATGCACACATGGCGTTCGAAGTCGTGGCCGAGCCGCCGGCCGCATTCCGTGCGTGGCTCGCCGCGCAACGCCGACCGGCGCAGGCGCCCGCGGCCGGCGCCGAGCGCCGCGGCCAGCGCGTGTTCGCCGCGCGCTGCGCGGGCTGCCACGCGGTGCGCGGCACCGACGCAACGGGCGACGCGGGCCCCGATCTCACGCACGTCGGCACGCGCCGGCTGCTCGCGGCCGGCACGCTCGACAACACGCCCGACGACCTGCGCCGCTGGATCGCGCATGCGCAGCAGCTCAAGCCGCAATCGCTGATGCCGTCGATCGCGCTCGCGCCGCGCGACGCCGACGATCTCGCCGCGTATCTCGCGACGCTGCACTGAACCGAGGATGCCGATGGCCATCGCCCGCGACACGCCCACCCCGCTCAGCCGCGTACCCGATCTCGGCGAAGCGCCGCCCGGTTCCGCGCACGAGCGCGCGCTGGCCGAGCAGTGGGAATCGGAACCCGGCTGGCGCGGCTGGCTCGGCACCGTCGATCACAAACGCATCGGGCTGCGCTACATCGTCACCGCGTTCGCGTTCCTGCTGCTCGGCGGCGTCGAGGCGCTCGTGATGCGCATCCAGCTCGCGCGGCCGAACGCGACGCTGCTCACGCCCGCGCAATACGATTCGCTGTTCACGATGCACGGCGTCACGATGATCTTCCTGTACGCGCTGCCGGTGCTGTCCGGTTTCGCGAACTACCTGTGGCCGCTGATGCTCGGCTCGCGCGACATGGCGTTTCCGCGGCTCAACGCGTTCTCGTACTGGGCGTTCCTGTTCGCCGGGCTGTTCCTGTACGCGAGCTTTCCGCTCGGCGCGGTGCCGGACGGCGGCTGGTTCAACTACGTGCCGCTCACGTCGCTCGACTACAGCGCCGGCGCGAACATCGACATCTACGCGCTCGGGATGATCCTGCTCGGCATCTCGACGACGGGCGGCGCCGCGAACTTCGTCGTCACGCTGCTGCGAATGCGCGCGCACGGCATGTCGATCGACCGGCTGCCGATCATCGTGTGGGGCACGCTGACCGCGTCGGTCGCGAACCTGGTCGCGGTGCCGTCGGTGAGCCTCGCGTTCCTGCTGCTGTGGCTCGACCGCAATGCCGGCACGCACTTCTTCGACGTCGCGCATGGCGGCCGGCCGCTGTTGTGGCAGCACCTGTTCTGGATGTTCGCGCATCCGTGGGTCTACGTGGTCGTGCTGCCGGCGATGGGGATCGTGTCCGACGCGCTGCCGACCTTCTGCCGGCGGCCGCTCGTCGCGTACGAGGCCGTCGCGGTATCGACCGTCGCGACGATGCTGATCGGCTTCGAGGTGTGGGTCCACCACATGTTCGCGACGGGCATCGCGCCGCTCGCGCTCGCGTTCTTCGGCGCCGCGAGCATGCTGATCTCGATTCCGAGCGCGGTCGCGGTGTTCGCGTGGATCGCGACGATCTGGACCGGCCGCCCCGTGTTCCGCACGCCGTTCCTGTATTTCGCGGGCTTCGTGCTGATGTTCGTGATCGGCGGCGTGTCGGGCGTGATGACCGCGGCCGTGCCGCTCGACTGGCAGCTCACCGATACGTACTTCGTCGTCGCGCACCTGCATTACGTGCTGCTCGGCATCAACGTGTTTCCGGTGCTCGGCGGCGTCGCGTACTGGTTCCCGAAGTTCACCGGGCGGATGATGAACGAGCGGTTCGGCCGCTGGACCTTCTGGGTCGTGCTGGTCGGCTTCAATCTCGGCTTCTTCCCGATGCACGTGTCCGGACTGCTCGGGATGCCGCGCCGCATCTATACCTATCCGTCCGGGATGGGCTGGGATACGTCGAACCTGCTGACGACGATCGGCTCGTTCGTGTTCGGGATCGGCATCGTGATGTTCGTCGTCAATGCGCTGGTGAGCGCGCGGCGCGGCACGCGCGCCGGCGACAACCCGTGGGGCGGGGCCGGCCTCGAATGGTCGGTCGCGTCGCCGACGCCCGTGTACAACTTCGCGGTGCTGCCGCTCGTCGCGTCGCGGCATCCGCTGTGGGAAACGCGCGACGATCCGGCGCGCACCAGCCTGCGGGTCGGCTACCGGCTCGCGGACGGGCGCGAGGCGCTCGCGGTCACGCCGCTCGCCGCGACACCCAGCGCGATCCTGAAGATGCCCGAAGACAGTTGCGTGCCGTTCGTGCTCGCGCTGCTGGCGACCGGCGTGTTCGCGGCGATGCTCGCGCGCTCGCCGACCCTCGTCTGCGCGGCCGTCGCCGGGTGCGCGATCGCCACCGCCGCGTGGCTGTGGCCGCGCCGCACGCTCGGGCAGCGCGCGCGCCTGCCGGCCCGCGCCGACACGCAGGCGCCCGCCGCGGCCGCCGGGCCGCATCCGGACGAGCCGCCGTCGGCGAAAGCGCCGGCCGGCGCGCCGACCGCGTGCATCGAGCCGCTGCCGGTCGGCAGTTGCGGCGAGCGCGCGGGCGGCTGGTGGGGCGTGCTCACGCTGATCGTGACCGAGGCCGGGCTGTTCGGCTACCTGCTGTTCTGCTACTTCTACCTGCAGTCGCAATGGTCCGCGCCGTGGCCGCCCGAAGGAATGCCGAAGATCGGGCTCGCGGCCGCCAACACGGTCGTGCTGCTGTCGAGCAGCGTGTTCGTGTGGCTCGCGGAACGCGCGGTGCGCGCCGACAGGCAGGCGCGCGCGGTGGCGATGCTCGTCGTCGCGCTGGTGCTCGGCGCCGCGTTCGCGCTGGTCCAGTGGCACGAATGGCGCGACCATCCGTACGGCCCGACCGCGCATCTGTACGGCAGCCTTTATTTCACGATCACCGGGTTCCACCTCGCGCACGTCGTGGCCGGTCTCGCGATCCTCGCGCTGCTCGCCGGGTGGACGGCCGCCGGTTTCTTCAGCCGCGAGCGACGCGTCGCGCTGACGGTCGGCGGCCTCTACTGGCACTTCGTCGACATCGTGTGGCTGTTCATCTTCACCGCGCTGTACGTATCGCCGTTCTGGCTGAGGAGTACCGGATGAACGACACACGCCGCGCGTGGACACCGCTGCTCGCGATCGCGGCCGGCCTCGTCGGCGCGCCCGCGCTGTGGTTCGCGCAGATGCTCGTGTCGGAGACGCTCGCGTCCACCGCGTGCTATCCGCTCGGCGTCGCGCAGGCCGCGCCGCGCTGGGCGCACGTCGGCGTGTGGCTCGCGCTGATCGCCGCCGGCGCGTTCGCGCTGGCCGCGGCCTGCGCGACGTGGCTCGCGCGCGCGTGGCGGCGCCGGCACGATGCCGATGCGCCCGCCGCGACGCGCGACGACAGTACGCGCTTTCTCGCGCGCTGCGGGATGCTCGCCGCGCTCGGCTTCGTGATCGGTCTGGTGTTTACGGGGATCGTCACCGCTTTCGTGGGGCCTTGCAGCCCATGGCGCTGATCTCGTTCGCTTCGTTCCCGTTCCGGGCTCCGGGCCGCCGCGCAGGGGTCGCGTTCGCGGTATGCATCGCGCTCGGCGCATGCGACATGCAACAGGACGACCACACCGCCGCACCCGCCGATGCGGCCGACACCGCGTCGGCGGCGCAAGCACCCGAGCCCGCGTCGGGCTGGCGGTTCGTGCGGATTCGCACGTCGGCGGCCGATGCCGGCGCATCGATGTCCGCTCGCGCACGAGACGATCCGCGCCTTTCCCGGCCGCGGGAGGCGGGGGCGGCGGATTCCGGCGCATCGGGCGCATCCGGCGCGGCCGCGCAGCCTCCGCGCGCGGCGTCCGCTTCGACCGCCCGCCGCCCGACGATCGCCGCCGCTGCCGCGAGCGCCGATGCCGCGACGCTCGAGCGCGGACGCTACCTCGCGCTCGCCGGCGATTGCGCCGCATGCCACGACGCGGCCGACCATACGCCGTACGCGGGCGGCCAGCCGGTGAATTCGCCGTTCGGGCCCATCTATGCGCCGAACATCACGCCGGACCCGACGCACGGAATCGGCCACTACACGCTGCGCCAGTTCGACGATGCGTTGCGGCGCGGCGTGCGCGCGGACGGCAGCCGGCTGTATCCGGCGATGCCCTACCCGTCGCTCGCGCACCTGAGCGACGACGACGTGCGCGCGTTGTATGCGTATTTCATGCGCGGCGTCGCGCCCTCCCCGAACGCGGCGAAACTCACGCAGTTGCCGTTTCCGTTCAACCAGCGCTGGGCGCTCGGACTGTGGAGCCTCGTATTCGCGAACCGCGACCGGTTCGCGCCGCAGCCGTCTCGATCGGCGGAGTGGAATCGCGGCGCCTATCTCGTACAGGGGCTCGGCCATTGCGGCGCGTGCCATACGCCGCGCGGGCCGGCCTACAACGAACGCGGCTACGACGAGCGCAGCCCCGCGTTCCTCACCGGCGGCATCAACGATCACTGGTTCGCGCCGAACCTGACCGGCGCGGACCCGGACGGCCTCGGCCGCTGGTCGGCCGACGACATCGCCGCATTCCTGCGCAGCGGCCATGCGGCGCGCGGCGCGGTGTTCGGCGCGATGGCGCCGGTCGTCGGCGAAAGCACCGCGTTGCTGACGGATGCCGACCGTCATGCGATCGCGGTGTACCTGAAGTCGTTGCCCGCGCAACCGACTGCCGCGACGAATCCGCTCGGGGTCGGCGTGCCGCGGCTGACCGTGGCCGGCCCGCGTCCGGAAAGCGGCCAGCAGGCGCCGGGGGCCGGCGTGTATGCGGGGTTCTGTGCGCGTTGCCACGGTGCCGAAGGTCAAGGCGTCCCCGATCGCGGGCCGGCGCTCGCGGGCAGTTCGATCGTGCTCGCGGCCGATCCGACCAGCACGATCCGGATCGTGGTCGAAGGCGCGCGGCCCGCGCCCGGGAAGCCCGGGCCGGTGCAGCGGATGCCGGCGATGCGCGGCGCGCTGACGAGCGGCGAGATCGCCGCGGTGGTCAGCTACGTGCGCGGTGCGTGGGGAAATCGGGCTGCGCCGGTGTCGGAACGGGATGTGAGGCGGTTACGGGGGGCAATCAAGCGGTAGCGTCGAGCTGCGCTGCGCGCAGGGCTTCTCGCGCGATGCCGGCCGGATCGATACGGGCAGGCCCGGCGCGAAAGTTCCCGCCCGGCCCTGACGACATCACCCGTGGGCCGCCGCCCGTGCAGGCGAACGCGAGCGCGTGCGCGAGGTCGGTTCAGGCGCGGTTGCCGCTTCGGCGGTCTGCGTGGTCGGCGCAACGGTCAGATGCAATCCCAACGCGGCGACCACCTTCATGATCGTTGCAAACTCCGCGTTCCCACCTTCCGACAGCGCACGGTAGAGCGCTTCACGCTTCACACCGGACTCGCGCGCCAGCGCCGTCATGCCACGCGCCTTCGCGACGTTTCCGAGCGCGACCTGGATCAGTCGAGGATCCCCATCTTCGAACGCCTGCGCCAGGTAGTGACGAATCGCTTCCTCGTCCTTCAGGTACTTTGCGCCGTCGAATTCGGCCAGTTCGCTGATTTTCATCTTCAATCCTCCAGTTCGGCGGCGATTTGCTTCGCCGTCTTGATGTCCTTCTTCTGCGTCGACTTGTCCCCGCCACACAACACCACGACGATTATCTTTCCGCGTCGCACGAAGTAGGCCCGATACCCCGGCCCTACATCGATCTTCATTTCGTTGACGCCGTCGCCGATCGCGCGCCACTCGCCAAGATTGCCGAGCTTCGTCCGCTCGATGCGTAGGCTGATCGCGGCGCTGCCGACCGGGTCGCGAAGACCATCGAGCCATTTGTCAAATTAGGGAGTGGTTAGGACTTTGAACATGAAGCGACTGTAACCCATAGGGGACACCGCCGCTACTTTCTGCGTTGCTCCCCCTATCCGCTGGCAGTGTGAACGCGCCCAGCACAAGGCGTCACGACCCGCGATCATTCGACGCTTGTCCGGCCCGACCGACCAGGTTCCAACGCCACCGCTACCGGCTCGCAACGGCCTGCGCTTGCGGCGACTCCCATCCGCTGCTGAGCGCCTTGAACGCGGCGACCGCCGCGCGCGCCGCTTCGGTTCGCGCCTGCACGCGTTCGTCCGATGCACGCAGCAGGCTTTCGTCGGCCTGCAACACTTCGATCAGGCTGACCACCCCTTTCTGGTAAGCCGCAAACGATGCGGTCCGCGCCGATTCGAGCCTGCGCAAGAAATTCCGGCTCGCTTGACGCGGCGCGGGCGGCCTGCGCCGCCCGCCCGCATCGACACGCACCTGCAACCGCGACACACCGCGGCACCCCCTCACGTCACTTGCACGAGTAGTTGGCCGCGTCCCTGATCGACCCCGAGCCGTTGTACGTGGCCTTCGTCGGATACATGCACACGGGCTGGCTCGCGCTGCCGTCCGCCGACGTGAGGTCGATGCGGGTCGGCGCCTGCCCGTGCTCGACCCAGTCGACCAGCCGCGCGTACAGATCCTGACGATCCGCATGCGGCAGCGGCACCGTATTCGCCGTCTGCGCGGGGCCGGCCGTGCCGTTCACTCCCCCGTAGCCGCTGCAGTGCCCCATGCCCGGCACGAGGAACAGCCGGTCGAACTGCTGCACCGCCGGTATGCCGCCCATCCGGCTCGCGACGCGCTCGTAGTAGTTGATGCTGCCCGACGGCGTGATCAGCGGATCGGCAAGACCGTGATAGTGCAGGACCTTCGCGCCGGCCCGCACGAGACCCGACAGGTCCGGGTTGTCCGTGTTGATGTTGCCGAACGACGGCTGCAGCGCGATACCCTGATCGTACGCATGCGCGAGACCCGCATAGCCAAGGCGCTTCCACTGGTTCGCGCCGTTGCCGGTCGCGTTCGTGAAGCCGGCGCCGGCGATCGTCGGATCCTGCAGCTCCAGCGCGACGAGGTCGGTCGAGATGCTGAACGGGGTCGCGCCGGCCAGCGCGCCGGTGCCCGTGCCGCGCATCAGCCCGAACCACATCTGGTTGCCGGCGAGCGACGTCGCCGTGCCGGTGTCGAGCGCCGGGCTCGGCACCGAGCCATCGCGCGTCATCCCGTACCAGGTCTTGTTCATCGCGCTCGCCTGCGCGGCCGTCACGCACGCGGCAGTCGTATTCGTTCCGGTGACGGTGCCGACCGTCACGCCCGCGCACAGCACGCTCGCATCCTGCGTCGGATCGTAGCGGCATTGCGCGGGATCCATCAGGTAGCCGAGGTGCTGGCCGGCGACCGCATCGCATGCGCTGACGGCCGCACCCGACAGCAACGCCTGTTGTGCATCGGTCAACGTCGCGCCGCCGAGATCGGTTTGTGCGACGACCTGCGGATACAGTTCGCCGGTGATGAACTTCGACCAGTTGAACGCGGGGGCGCCGGTCAGGTAGCCGTCGTAGTCGGACGGGTTGTTCTGCGCTTCGTTGTAGCCCTGCCGGCCGCCGGTCGAGCAGCCGTCCCAGTACGCATACTTCTGCGGCGCCGCGTAATAGGCGGCGGCCAGCGCCTTGGTCTTCAGCGCCAGCTCGTGCAGGCTGCGCTGCGCGAAGTCCGTCCACAGCGGCGTGTTGATCGTGCCGTCCGGATTCATCGCGAACGAGCCGTTCTGGATCGTGTGCCCGGTATCCGTCGTGCCGACCACCGCGCCCTCGGACGCCGCGATCGTCGCGGCGCTCGGCGTGCCGCCCGCGCTGGCGATCTTCGTCGGGTCGCCGTACGCACCGCCCTGCCACCCGCCGCCGCCGAGGTTGTGAATCCTGCGATTCCAGTTCGACGGCGCGGGCAGCCAGATTTCCATTCCGATACCGGCCGACGTCGACGGCGCGCCCGACGGGCCCGCGTTGCCGGGGCCGACGTTCAGCTTGACGAGACACAGATCGTTGCCGGCGACGGGCGTCGCCGATGTGACGGCGGACGCATCGAGCGCCAGCGGATCGCCCGGCTTGAACGACTTCACCGCGATCACCGTCGTGTTCGCATCCGGCGCGAATCGCGCCTTCATCGTCTGATCGCAGGTCAACGCGGCATCGGCCGTGCCGCCTCCGGCATTCCGGACTTCGTTGTCGTTGCAACCGGACACCATCAGCATGGCGGCCGCGGACGCCGCGACAGCCATGCCGAAACACCATCCACCACGACGGGTTCTACCGTTGAGCATCGACACCATTGCATCCCTCCGTTGTCTCTCGATCGATTTGCGTACAGGGAAAGCCGATGCCCGCGCGGAAACCGCGGGCATTGCATCGCGCGCCAGGCGGCTCATGCGTCGCCCGACACGTCCGGTCAGAACATGTGCCGGATTCCGGCCATCACGCCGACCTGGTTTTGCCCCGGCGCGGGCGTCGTGCTGCCCCCGCCGGCGCTGACCGTGAATGCCGCGTGCGCGCTGTTGGCGAGGTACGCGCCCTGCAGGTACACGGCGGTTCGTTTCGACCGGAAATAGGTGCCGCGCAGCGCGCGCATCCTGGCAGGACACGTTCACGTGACAAACGCTGCCATCGGCGACGAACCTTGCGCGAAACCGGTCGTTGCGGTTCCGAACAATGCTCCGCCGACGAGATGCCGAAGTCTCATGCTGTCTCCCAACCTGTTGATGGTCGATTCTGTTTATATGTAGAGCTGATTGATCGCATCGACCGACCGGACGGGCGATGCGCCGCCGCGACTAAGGCCGCAGCACCGCCACCGCCTTGATCTCGACGATATAGCCGGGCGAGCCGCCGAGCATGTGCGCGCCGGTCGCGGTCCACGCCGGCCGCGGATGCGCATGGAAATAGCGGTCGCGTACCTGCATGAACAGCGGCAGGTCGCGCATGTCGGTATGGAAGGTCGTGAGGTCGACCACGTCGTCGAACGACGCGCCGCAGGCGTCCAGTACGCGCTTGAGGTTCTCGAACGCCTGCACGATCTGGGCTTCGCGTCCCTCGACTAACTGCATCGCCGCGTCGCGGCCGATCTGGCCGGACACGTAAACGGTATCGCCGACCTTGATCGCCGGCGCATAGCCGATTTTTTCGTACACGGCCTCCATGCCGGCCGGGATGATCGCTTCGCGTTTACTCATGAGTGTCTCCGTGGCCGGGCTTGCCGCGCCGGCCTGTTATGTCATGGTCGTCGTGCACCAGGCCGCGGCACCTGCCCCGTGAGGCAAGCAGCTCGGCAGGCGCGCGCTTCAACCGGTGTCACCGCCCGCGACCGGCAGCACCGTACCCGTGATGTAGCTCGCCTCGTCCGACGCGAGGAACAGGATCGGCGCGATCTGTTCGTCGAGCGTGCCGTAGCGCTTGAAGTACGTCGATTCGGTCACCTGCCGCACGGCCTCGGCCATCCACGCCTGTTCCTGCTCGGTGTCGCCGGCCGCATTACGCGGTACGCGGCGCGGCGGCGCACTGGTGCCGCCCGGCGCGGTGGCGACGACGCGGATGCCGTGCTCCGCATACTCCATCGCGAGCGCCGACGTCAGCGCGTTCACGCCGCCCTTCGCCGCCGAGTACGGCACGCGGCGAATGCCGCGCGTCGCGTTCGACGAGATGTTGACGATCGTGCCGCCGCCGCGCGCGATCAGATGCGGCAGCACCGCATGGCACGCATAGAGCGTCGGCATCAGCGAGCGGCGGATTTCCGCGTCGATCTGCGCGGGCTCGAACTCGGCGAACGGCCGCATCCGGATCGCGCCGCCGACGCCGTTGATCAGGATGTCGATGCCGCCGAAGGCCTGCACCGCGCACGCCATCGCCGCATGCGCGCCGTCGTACGTCTCGAGATCCGCGACGAAGCCGGCCGTATCGCCGCCCGGCGCTTGCGCGGCCACCTCGGCCACGAAATCCGCGCGATCGACGAACAGCACCTTGCCGCCCTCGGCCGCCGCGCGCAGTGCGACGCCGCGACCGATGCCCTGCGCCGCCCCGGTGACGACGACGACCTTGCCGAAGAATCGTTGCATGGTCATGCTGCCTTTGCCGTGACGTTGGGGGTGAACTTCTCGTAGTGGAAGCTGTTCGGCTTCACGCCTGCGTCGTCGAAATACTGGCGCACCGCATCGACCATCGGCGGCGGCCCGCACAGATACACGTCGACGTCGCCGTCGTTCAGCGCGTCGGCCGGGATGTGCTGCGTGACCCAGCCCTTGCGCGGATGGCTCGACGCGGCGTCGGCGACGACCGTCGCGAAGCTGAAGTTCGGCAGCTTCGCCGCGAGCGCTTCGATCGCGTCGACCAGCACGAGATCGAGGTCGCGCGTGACGCCGTAGATCAGGTGCACCTTCTGCTGCGACCCGCTGCGCGCGAGCACGTCGAGCATCGACAGGAACGGCGCGAGGCCCGTTCCGCCGGCGAGGAACAGCAGCGGCCGCTGCACGTCGCGCAGATAGAAGCTGCCGAGCGGCCCGTGCAGCTCGAGCGTGTCGCCCGGCCGCGCCGATTCGAGCCACGTGCTCATCACGCCGCCGGGAATCTTCTTGATCAGGAAGCCGACCTTCGCGTCGCCCGGCGCGGACGAGAACGAATACGAGCGGTGCTGGCCGCTGCCCGGCACGCCGATGTTCACGTACTGGCCCGGGAGAAACACCGGCGCGCTCGCGCCGACGTCGAGTTCGAGCACGACGGCCGCATCGTTGTGCTGCTCGACTTTCGCGACCGTCGCGGCAAAGCTGCTCTGCCCGGTCTTGCACGCGACCGACGACGTCGGCACCGCGATCACGCAATCGCTTTGCGGCACCATCTGGCACGTCAGCACGAGGCCGCCGTCCTTCTCGTCCTCGGTGAGCGCGTCGTCGATGTAATCGTCGCCGAGGTCGTAGCGGCCGCTTTCGGCGCGGCACTTGCAGGTGCCGCACACGCCGTCGGAACAATCCATCGGCAGGTTGATCTTCGCGCGAAAGGCCGCGTCGAGCACCTTCTCGCCGGCCTTGCAGTCGATGAAGCGGGTGACCCCGTCCTCGAAATTCAGTGCAATCTTGTAGGTGGACATGACGTCGCCTCCCTTTCCTTCCAGTCGAAACGATCGGTGTCAGACGTGGTACACGTCGAGCACCTGGCGGATGTAGTCGTTCTTCAGCACGATCTTCTTGTGCGAGATCAGCAGCGCGTCGTCCACCTTGCGCAACGTGACGAACATCGTGCCGAAGAAGTGATCGGTCACGCGGTAACGGTGGTTCAGCGTGTGAAAGTTGTAGCGCACGTCCACCTCGTCGTCGCGTTCGGCCAGCACCTCGACGTTCGTCACGTTGTGGCTGGTGCGCGGCTCGGGCGTCGACGCGCCGCTGCGCTCGGTCTTGATCCGGAACACGCGATCCTCGAGGCCGCCGCGATCCGCGTAGTACATCAGCGAAATCTGGCTGGTCGGATCGTCGGTCGGGCGATCGTCGTCGTCCCACGCGGGCATCCAGTACGTGACGTCCTCGGCGTAGCAGGTCAGCCATTCGTCCCACGCGCGATCGTCGAGCAGGCGCGCTTCGCGATACAGCGCCGCGCAAATCGTCCGGTAATCGAAGCTCATGCCGCCACCTCCCCGCGTTCCTTCTTCAGCGCATCGCGCATCACGTGCACCCAGTGTTCGTGCTGGCACACGAACAGCCCTTCGTCCTCGCTGCGCTCGCCGGAAATGCGCGGGTTCAGCCCCATCCTTCTCGCGTTCTCGTCCGGCCCGTCGATCCACAGCGGCGCGCCGCGCGACAGGTCGTTCCACATCGCCGTGATGCCCGCATAGCCGGCCTGGCACGCGCGGAACTCCTCGAGATCGTCGGCCGTGCCCATGCCGGTCACGTTGAAGAAATCCTCGTACTGGCGAATCCGCGTCGTGCGATCCGCTTCACTCTCGCCCTTCGGCGCGAAGCAGAAGATCGTGACCTCGGTCCTGTCGACGCCGAGCGGCCGCACCACGCGAATCTGCGTGCTGAACTGGTCCATCAGGAACACGTTCGGGTACACGCACAGGTTGCGCGTCTGGTTCACGATGAAATCGGCCTGCACGTCGCCGACACGCGCACGGATTTCGTCGCGATGCCGGTACACGGGCCGCACTTCCGGGTTCATCGTCCGGGTCCACAGCAGGATGTGGCCGTGGTCGAAGCCGTACACGCCCGCGACCGACTTGCTCCAGCTGTTCGCATCGACCGCCTTGGTGCCGTCTTCCTTGCGGCGGCCCATCGTCGCCGCATAGTTCCAGTGCACGGTGCTGACGTGATAGCCGTCGCAGCCGTTCTCCATCTGCATCTTCCAGTTGCCCTCGTAGATGTAGGACGAGTTGCCGCGCAGCACTTCGAGGCCGTTCGGCGCCTGGTCGACGATCTGGTCGATGATCACGCGCGCCTCGCCGAGGTAATCCTCGAGCGGCAGGACGTCCGCATTGAGGCTGCCGAACAGGAAGCCGCGATAGTTCGCGAAGCGCGCGACCTTCTTCAGGTCGTGCGAGCCGTGCGTGTTGAACTGCACCGGGTACTCGGTCGTCTTCTCGTCCTTCACCTTCAGCAACTTGCCGGTGTTCGAGAAGGTCCAGCCGTGGAACGGGCACGTGAAGCTGCCCTTGTTGCCGTGCTTGCGGCGGCACAGCATCGCGCCCTTGTGCGCACACGCGTTGATGACCGCATGCAGCTCGCCGGTCTTGTCGCGCGTGATGACGATCGGCTGGCGGCCGATCCACGTCGTGTAGTAATCGTTGTTGTCCGGAATCTGGCTTTCGTGCGCCAGATATACCCAGTTGCCCTCGAAGATGTGCTTCATCTCGAGCTCGTACAGTTCCGCGTTCGTGAAGATGTCGCGGCGGCAGCGGAAGATGCCGGCCTCCTTGTCATCCTGCACGGCGGTTTCGAGCAGGTGATCCAGTGTGTCGGTGTGGTCGATCGTGGCGGACATGATGGCTCCTTCCATGCGCGTGCCGCGTCCTGCAAGCACGCTCGCATCGGTATCGGTTGAATCTCGGGGGACCGGCCGGCAGCGGCGGCGCACGCGCGCCGCCGTGCCGCCGGTGGTTATGCCGCGGCGGAAGCGCGCAGGCGTTCGACGATCTGGTTGTCCTGGCCCTGCACCAGCGGCGTCAGCACGAAATTGAACTCGATGTCCTGGTACGCATCGGCCTTCATGCCGAGCGCCGTGCCGCCGGTCCTGGCGACCACGGGCGGAATCAGCTCCTCGCGCGTCGCATACGCGAAGTCGTCCCAGATCAGCGGATCGCCGTCGATGTTGAACTGCGTCGTGAGCTTGCGGTGGTCGTCGCTCGTCACGAAGAAGTGCACGTGCGCCGGGCGGTTGCCGTGGCGGCCGAGGCGGTCAAGCAGTTGCTGCGTCGCGCCCTGCGGCGGGCAGCCGTAGCCGACCGGCATCAGCGTGAGGAATTCGTATTTGCCGTCTGCCCCCGTCCTCACCGCGCCACGCAGGTTGAAATCGCTCTGCGCGCCGGTCGGGTCGAAGTGCGAGTAGAAGCCATGCGAGTTCGCGTGCCAGCACTCGACCAGCGCGCCGGCCACCGGCTTGCCGTCGAGGCCCGTGACCGTGCCGTGAATCACGAGCGGCCCTGCGCCGTCGTCCGCGTCGAGGTCGATCTTCGCGACGCCTTCGCGCACCGGTGCGCCGGCCACGTACAGCGGTCCTTCGATCGTGCGCGGCGTGCCGCCGTGCAGCCCGATCGCTTCGTCCTCGGCGTCCATCCGGATGTCGAGATATTTCTCGAGACCGAGGCCGGCCGCGAGCAACGCTGCTTCGCCATCCTGACCAAGCTTGTTCAGGTAGTTCACGCCGGCCCACACTTCGTCGGGCGTGATGTCGAGATCGTCGATCGCCTTGAACAGGTCGCCGAGCAGGCGCAGCACGATCTGCTGCGTGCGCGCGTCGCCCTTCGTGCCGTTCGCGCCCGCGTTCGACGCGGCCTTCAGCAGATCCTGCACTTCCCGGGTATCGAAAACTTTGACGCTCATGATGCTGTCTCCACGTGTATTTGGGGGAATGACGGTCTTTGCCTGACCCGATTACCGCGCGACTTTCGTCAGCCCGTCGCGGGTGAAGCGCCTGACCTTGTCCTCGTCGAGCGCGATGCCGAGACCGGGGCCGTCCGGCACTGTCAGTTCGAAGTCGCTGTAGTCCAGCGGCTGCGTCAGGATTTCTTCGGTGATCAGCAGCGGCCCGAACAGCTCGGTGCCCCACTGCAGGTTCGCGACACTCGCGAACAGGTGCGCGGACGCCACCGTGCTGAACGCACCTTCGAGCATCGTGCCGCCGTACAGCTCGATGCCGGCCGCGTCCGCGATCGCGGCCACGCGCTGCGCGGCGAAGAGGCCGCCGCTTTGTTCGATCTTGATCGCGAACACGTCCGCGCCGTGATGCTTCGCGATGTCGAACGCGCTGTCGGGGCCTTGCAGGATTTCATCGGCCATCAGCGCGACGGGGAAGCGGCGCATCAGGCGCGCCAGCGCCGCCGCGGACGCCACCGGCTGCTCGACCAGTTCGCAGCCCGCATCGGCGAGCGCCGGAATCGCGCGGGCGGCCTGCGTTTCGCTCCACGCCATGTTCACGTCGACGCGCACCGACGCGCGATCGCCGAGCGCCTTCTTGATCTCGGCGACGTGGCGGATATCCGTTTCCGGCGCTTTCGCGCCGATCTTCAGCTTGAATACGTTGTGGCGGCGCAGGTCGAGCATCCGTTCTGCTTCGGCGATGTCGGTGGCCGTGTCGCCCGACGCGAGCGTCCACGCGACCGGCAGGCGATCGCGGCGACGGCCGCCGAGCAGTTCGCTGACCGGCACGCCGAGCCGCTTGCCGTGCGCGTCGAGCAGCGCGGTTTCCAGCGCGCTCTTCGCGAAGTGGTTGACCTTCGCGAGCTTGCCGACGAACGCCATCAGCGTCTGGACGCGCGTCGCGTCCTTGCCGACGATCGCCGGCGCGAGGTACGCGTCGATCGCGAGCTTCATCGCTTCCGGGCTTTCCGGGCCGTAGGCCATCCCGGCGATCGTCGTGCCTTCGCCGATACCGATCGCGCCGTCGCTGCAGAACACCTTCACGAGCATCAGCGTCTGGCCGTGCATCGTGGCCACCGACAGCTTGTGCGGGCGGATCGTCGGCAGATCGACGAGGCGGGTTTCGATGCGTTCGATGGTGGCGGAGGACATGGGGCACGCTGTGTGGGGGGAGTTCATGGGACGGATTTATACGCGGCGGGGAAATGGAGCGTCCAATACTTTTGGTCGGGATTTTTGATACCTGATGGGTATGGAAATCGCGATCAAGATGCGGAATATTGCGTTGCACCATACCTGATTTGGTTAGGTATGCGGGCTGGAAGGCTTGCTGGAGCGCGGTCGCGGGGTGCGGGATATCGCTTGGGCGGGGGCGCGACGCGGTCGCTTACTGCAGCGGGCAAATCGGCTGGAATCGGCGGCCGGCCTGGGTCGATCAGGGTTTTCCTGATGGAAAAAACGGTGCGCCGGCCGTCTGGCCTTCGGTTTCTGCGAAAGACGGGAAGGAAGTGGATATGCGGGTATCGGTCTTCGTCGCCGATGCTGACCGTTCCTCAGAAGCCGACGGCAGCTATCGGCCGATACTGTTGAAAAACTCGGCTCGGACGACGTCCATAGCTCGCTTGCGCTTGCGCTTGCGATGAGGTTCGA
>NZ_LOYP01000046.1:0-11388 GCF_001526365.1 Burkholderia sp. MSMB1835 | reverse complement strand
GCCGCAATCTTCGCCAGCGAGCCGCCGAATTTGCCGACCGCGGTCCGCGCGGCCGATACGATCACTACATCCGTCATTTCCCTTTCCTCCAGGCCCGCACGACACGGCGCATCGTTACCGGCCCCGTTAAAAAAACTGTGGTGCGCCGGACAGCGTGCGCCGCTGTCCGGCTTTCGTCAATCGCGCTGCAACACGTAGCGCCCGGGCGCCGGCTCGATCGCCGGGAATTGTGCGGAACCCGGCTGGGCCGGCGGCGCGACCTTGCGGCCGCCGTACGCGTCGAGCCACTCGACCCATGTCGTCCACCAGCTTCCGGGCTGCTCGGTCGCCGCGGCGAACCAGTCGTCCGCGGATTCGGGCAGGTCGTCGTTGACCCAGTAGCTGCGCTTCTTCTTCGCCGGCGGGTTGATCACGCCCGCGATGTGCCCCGACGCGCCGAGCACGAACTTCAGCGGGCCCGACAGGATCGACGTCGATGCGTAGGCCGTCTGCCACGGCACGATGTGATCCTCGCGCGAACCGTAGATGAAGGTCGGCACGTCGATCAGCGACAGGTCGACCGGTTCGCCGCATACGGTCAGCGCACCCGGCTCGCGCAGCTTGTTTTCGAGATAGGTATGGCGCAGGTACCACGCGTACATCGGCCCCGGCAGGCTCGTCGAATCGCTGTTCCAGTACAGCAGGTCGAACGGCGCGGGCGTGCGGCCCTTCAGGTAGTTGTCGACGACGTAGTTCCACACGAGATCGTTCGGCCGCAGGAACGAGAACGTGTTCGCGAACTCGACGCCGCGCATCAGCCCCGGCTGCGTACCGTTCTTGCCGCCGATGGTCTGCTCGCGCATCTGCACGTGCGCCTCGTCGACGAACACGTCGAGGATGCCCGTATCGGTGAAGTCGAGCATCGCGGTGAGCAGCGTCATCGACGCGGCCGGATGTTCGCCGCGCGCGGCGAGCACTGCGAGCGCGGTCGCGAGCATCGTGCCGCCGACGCAGAAGCCGAGCGTGTTGATCTGCTCGCGGCCGCTGATCTGCTGCACGGCGTCGATCGCCGCGAGCAGCCCTTCGTTCATGTAGTCGTCCCACGTCTTGTGCGCGACCGATGCATCCGCATTGCGCCACGACACGAGGAATACCTGATGACCGTTCGACAGCGCGTGCGCGACGAGCGAATTCTCCGGTTGCAGGTCGAGGATGTAGAACTTGTTGATGCACGGCGGGACGATCAGCAGCGGCCGCTCGAATACCTTGTCCGTCTTCGGCGTGTACTGGATCAACTGGATCAGGTCGTTCTCGTACACGACCGCGCCCTCGGTGCACCCGAGGTTCTTGCCGACCACGAACTGCGATTCGTCGGTCTGCGAAATCTTGCCGCGCTGCAGGTCGCCGAGCAGGTTCATCATCCCCTGCCGCAGGCTTTCGCCGTGCGTTTCGAGGATCGATTTCTGAGCGTCGGGATTGAGTGCGAGGAAATTGCTCGGCGCGGCGGCAGCCGTCCATTGCTGAACCGTGAAGCGGATGCGCTCGCGCGTCTTCGGATCGGTCTGAAGCGCGTCGGCCAACTCCTGCAGATAGCGCGCGTTGAGCAGATACCAGGCGGCCGCGAACGCATGCGCGGGCGATGCCTTCCACGCGTCGCCGCTGAAGCGGCGGTCTTTCAACTCCGGCGACTCGAGCTTCGCGGCGGCCGCCTGCTGCATCAACGTCATGCAGTCGCGCGCGTAGTCGGCCTGCAAGGCCTGGAGCCGTTCGGGCGGAATCGCGGCAACCGGCAGCTTCAGGCCCGCGAACGGCGACGCCATCGCGCCGAGGTCGGGCATCGACGGCATCTGGAACGGAAACGACGTCGGGAACTGGAATGTCGCGAACGGGTTGACGGAGGCCGATGCCGTCGCGGCGCGCGCCGGATCGGCAAAACCGCGCCACGCGTTCAACCACGACTCGAACATCTGCTGCATCGGCTGGGCGGCCGGATCGAAGCCGGTACTGCCCGCGGAAGTGCCCGCATGAGCGGACGTCGACGAATTTTTCGATGCTGTCATTACCTGCCTTACCGGTGATTCGTGAGCGTCAATCGTGAAATCCTGCTCGCGCGCGGCGTGCCGGCTGCGAGCCGGGCCGTCATGCTCTGGAGAGGCGTCTCCAGATTCTGCCGCAGTGCGGTATTTTTATCATTATCGTTTTCCCCATGTGAAGCGTCCGGTCAAACCACTGAACATTTCGATACGGAGATAATCCGCGCACGACAGGCGGGACAAGGGTTCCGGCGAAACATAAAATATTTTGCTTGACTTGACGTCGGGATTTTTCATTCAGTCGCGCATGCCACGCCGCATTGCCGCCTCAATATCGAGATAACTCGATTTCGCGACGCAACAAAACCGGCGCGCATGCGCATGCGCTCAATCGGCCAGCCAGATTGCCGCGGCCATGCGGCCCGTCACGCGGTCGCGCCGATACGAATAGAAGCGCGCGCGCTCGGCGACCGTGCAAGCCGTCCCGCCGCTCACGTGCATCACGCCCGCACGCGCGAGCCGCAGGCGCGCGAGCGCGTAGAGATCGGCAAGAAACTTGCCGGGCGCGCCGTCCACCGCGACGAACGCACGACGGGTTTCATCATGCTCCGACTGCGGAGCCGTGTCGAGAAACGCGTCGCGCACGTCGGCGCCGACCTCGAACGCCTGCGGGCCGATCGCCGGCCCGAGATAGGCATGCAGCGTGTCCGCCGCGCCGCCCGCGAGCGCTGCGACGCGCGCAGCCGTCTGCTCGACGATGCCGGCCGCGAGCCCGCGCCAGCCCGCATGCGCGGCGCCGACCGCGCGGCCCTGCGCGTCGCACAGCAGCACGGGCAGGCAATCGGCGACCATCACCACGCAGACGGCGCCGGCCCGATCCGTGACGCTCGCGTCGGCCTGCACCGGCGCCGTGGCGGCGGGCGCCGCGGCGATCACCTCGTCCGCCCGCACGATCTGCGCGCCGTGAACCTGCTCGAGCCATGCGGCGCCCGACTGGCCCGCGAGGGCGAGCACGCGCGCGCGATTGATGGCGACATGATCGGGATCGTCACCCGTATGCAGGCCGAGATTCATCCCGCCCGCCAATGCCGCCCCATCCTGCCAGCGCCCGTACGGGCCTTCGCTCACGCCGCCGTCGCGCGTCGTGATCAGCGCGCGCACGCGCGGCGACACGCGCCAGTCGGGCTGCACGCAGTCCTGCCACGTCAACGGCGCCAGATTCGTCATCGGCACTCACTCCTCCTCATCGTCCAGGTACGGCTCGTCGTCGTGATACTCGCCGCCGAAATCGTCATCGTCGTAGAGATTGTCGTCGTCGAATTCCTCGTCGCCCTGCCCGAAGCCGAGCGCCGCGACCAGTGCGTTCATGTCGTCCGGCAGCGGGCAGCGCCACTGCATCGCCTTGCCCGTGACCGGATGCACGAGACCGAGCCGCCACGCATGCAGCGCCTGTCGTGCGAACCCGTCCGGCAGCGGCGCGACCGAACGCTTGCCGCGCGCCCGCCCGTAGACCGGATCGCCGAGCAGCGGATGCCCGGCGTGCGCGCAGTGCACACGGATCTGATGCGTGCGGCCGGTTTCGAGATCGCATTGAATCGCCGAAACCGGCTGACGTTGCCACAGGCATGTGTCAACCGTGCGGAAATGCGTGCGCGCGGGCTTGCCCGACGCGCCGGTGACCACGGCCATGCGCGTGCGCTCGCGCGGGTCGCGGCCGATCGGCGCGTCGATCGTGCCTTCCTCCGGCATCGTGCCCCACACCAGCGCGAAATAGCGGCGCTTCACCGTGCGGGCCTGCAACTGGCGCACGAGGTCCGTCTGCGCGGCCAGCGTGCGGGCGACCACCATCAGGCCGGACGTTTCCTTGTCGAGCCGATGGACGATCCCCGCGCGCGGCAGGCCGGCCGCCGCGTCGCCGTAGCGATGCAGCAAGCCGTTGAGGATCGTGCCGCTCCAGTTGCCGGCGGCCGGATGGACGACGAGACCGGCCGGCTTGTTGATGACGACGAGCGCGTCGTCCTCGTAGATCACGTCGAGCGGCACGGGCTCCGGCGTGAACGCGAGCTGCTCGGGCAGCAGATCGGGCACGAGCTCGATCTTCGCGCCCAGCGGCACCGGCTGGCGGATCTTCGCCGGCGCGCCGTCGACGAGCACGCGCTGCGCCTCGATCCAGCTCTGCAGACGGCTGCGCGAGAATTCGGGGAACAGTTTGGCGAGCGCCTTGTCGAGACGTTCGCCCGCGAGCGACAGCGGCACTTCGACGATACGCGGCGCGTCGTCGCGCGCCGCGGACGGCGCCACGGGCGCCTGCATGGCGTCGCCGGCCAGATCGTCATCGAGGGAATCCCCCGACGCAGCGTCGGCGGGCCGATCGCTTGGGCTATAATCTTCGCGATTTGGTGTGCCCGGCTGGGCATTCTGCGAACTTGAACGGGTCATTTAGACTGGGTCACCGAGACTTGAAGCTAGGACATGCGAGCATGATGAATTCGACCAAACGCACGGCCAGAACCGTCGCCGCCCGGGCTGCGGCGGTAGCGGCCGCGGCCCTCATCGCCGGCTGCCACGGCTTGCCGCAGAAGCAGGACGAGACGGCTACCTGGTCGAACAACAAATTATACTCAGAGGCCCAGGACGCACTGTCCGGCGGCGACTGGGGCAAGTGCGCGAAATATTTCGAATCGCTGCAAGGCCGCGATCCGTTCGGCCATTTCGCGCAACAGGCGCAGATCAACGTTGCATACTGCAACTGGAAGGACAACGAAGCGGCGGCCGCCGACCAAGCCGTCGATCGCTTCATCCAGCTCCACCCCGATCATCCGGATATCCCGTACGCGTACTACCTGAAGGGGATGATCCACTTCAACGACGATCTCGGCCTGTTCGGGCGCTTCTCCGGCCAGGACATGAGCGAACGCGATCCGCAGGCGCTGCGCGAATCGTACGATGCGTTCAAGGTCGTCGTCGATCGCTTCCCGAAGAGCAAGTACGCACCCGATGCGGCCGCGCGGATGCGCTACATCGTCAACGCGCTCGCATCGCACGAAGTGCACGCGGCCGACTACTACTATCGCCGCGGCGCGTATGTCGCGGCGATCAACCGCGCCCAGCTCGCGATCAAGGACTACAAGGGCGCACCGGCGATCGAAGACGCGCTGCACATCATGATCCTGTCGTACGGCAAGCTGAACCAGCCGGAACTCGCCGAGGACACCAAGCGCGTGCTCGCGGGCACGTTCCCCGACAGCCCGTACGTGACGGGCCATGCGCGCCCCGGCGCGAAGAAGTCGTGGTGGCAGTTCTGACGCACGGCGCGCTGCAACACTCGTTGCGCATACGAAAAACCCGGCCATCGAGCCGGGTTTTTTATTGGCGCCGCATTCGGTCGACGCCAGGGCGTTCGCGCGGCAAGCGCCGCGCGTGTGCTCACGCGCGCTTGTCCGCGCGGTGCTCGTCGAAGAAATCCTGCACGACCGCGATCTCGCGCGTGCGCTTGAACGGCGGCAGGCTTTGCCAGATCCGGCGCCCGTAAGGCTTGTCGACGAGCCGCGTATCGCAGATCATCAGCACGCCGCGATCCGTCTCCGCTCGAATCAACCGGCCCGCGCCCTGCTTCAGCGTGATCACGGCCTGCGGCAGTTGATGCACGGCGAACGGGCTCAGCCCCTTCTTCGTCAACGCGTCGAGCCGCGCGGCCAGCACCGGATCGTCCGGCGGCGCGAACGGCAGCTTGTCGATCACGACCAGCGACAACGCATCGCCGCGCACGTCCACGCCTTCCCAGAAACTCTGGCTGCCGACCAGGATCGCATTGCCGTACGCGCGGAAGCGGTCGAGCAGCTCGGTGCGGCTTGCGTCGCCCTGCACGAGCAGCGGCATGTTCCAGCCGCGCGACTCGATCGCGTCGCGCAGCTTCGACGCGATCCGGTCGACCGCGCGCAGCGTCGTGCACAGCATGAACACGCCGCCGCCGGACGCCTCGATCGCCGGCAGCGCGGCATCGAAGACGGCGTCGGTAAATGCCGGCGACGACGGCTGCGGCAGATTGCGCGGCACGTACAGCAGCCCCTGCGACTGGTAATCGAACGGGCTGGCGAGCGTCATCGAACGACGCGAGCTGAGGCCCATCTGCGCCGCGTAGTGCGTGAAATCGCCGCGCACCGACAACGTCGCCGACGTGAACACCCATGCACGCGGTACGCCCGCACGCTGTTTCGCGAAAATCGGCGCGACCGACAGCGGCGTTTCATGGAGCTGGACGGTATGCGCGAACACCTCGACCCAGCGCACCTTCTCGTTCGGATCGCCGTCGGCGGCCGCGTTGTCGCCGGCCGCCGCATCGGCCTTCGCTGCCGCTTGCGCCGCGCCGGGCGCGACCCAACCCGCCAGCAGGTCCTGCAGCTCGCGGGCGCGCCGCAGGCACGCGCCGAGCGATTCCGCGCGCTCGGCCTGGCTCGCGAGCGCCGATGCGAGCGCATCGAGCGCAACGTCGAGCGCGTCGAGCGCACCGAACATCGGGTGATCGTCGCCGAGCTGTGCGAGCGACATGCGCACGATCTGATCGTTCGCGAACGCGAGACGCAAGTCGCGCGCCGCGCGCTCGAGATCGCCGCCGAGCTTCACCCACTCCACTGCATCGCGCGCATGGCTCAGGCCCTCGGCGACCGTGTCGCGCGCGAGCTCGAGGATCTGCGTCGTCGACAGCGTCTCGCCGAAGAACAGCGTCGCCGTTTCCGGCAACTGGTGCGCTTCGTCGAAGATGATCGTGTTCGCGTTCGGCAGCAGTTCGGCCATCCCCGTGTCGCGCAGCATGATGTCCGCGAAGAACAGGTGATGGTTGACGACGACGACGTCGGCCTGCTGGGCCTCACGCCGCGCCTGCATCACGAAGCATTCCTTGTAGTGCGGGCATTCCTGGCCGAGGCAGTTGTCGCGCGTGGACGTGACCATCGACCACACGGGCGCCGTTTCCGGCACGCTCGCGAGTTCGGCCTTGTCGCCGCTCTTCGTGATTTTCGCGAAGCGGACGATTTCCTGCAGATACGCGGTGTCCTGCCGCGACGGCAGCCGGCCGTTGTCGGCCGTGCGTTGCAGGTAGTAATGGCAGAGGTAGTTCGAGCGTCCCTTGAGCATCGCGACCGTCACCGGCACCGCGAGCGCGTTGCGCACGGTCGGGATGTCGCGCTGGAACAACTGGTCCTGCAGGTGCTTCGTGCCGGTCGACACGATCACCTTGCCGCCCCACAACATGGCGGGCACGAGATACGCGTAGGTCTTGCCGGTACCCGTGCCGGCCTCGACGATCAGCGTGTTGTCGCCTGCGTCGTTGTCGGATTCGGCTGCCGCGGCGGCGTCCCCGGCCGGCTCGGCCGCCTGGCCGCCGTCGCCGAGGCGGCGCGCCGGCCGCTTGCGGGTTTCGAAGATCTCGGGCTCGGGCATCCGGCGTGCGGACGCTTCCATCGCGGACGCGACCGCGCGCGCCATCTCGATCTGCGACGTACGCGGTCGATAGCCGTCGAGCGCGCGCGCCAGCAACCCGCCTTCGCCGAAGATCGTGTCGAGTTCGTCGACGCGCTTGCGGCTCAGCTCGAAAGTGCCTTCGGGCGCACGAACGCGCCCGGCGGACGTCGTGTCACGCCGGGCATCGGGGGTGGCTTCAAGCGGTGAATTCAAGGCAAGCGTTCCTGTGTCCAGCGCCCGAGCGGCGCCGGCGCTTGCCAGGCCGCGCTCAGGCGCGCTTATCCGGTTCGAGCTGCGATTGCAGCAAAATGATTTTGTCCTTGGCGGCCAGCTTTTCCTTCTTCAGCCGGTGCAGCGTGATGTCGTCGATGTCGGAGTGTCCTTCCTTCAGCTCGATCTCCCGAGCGAGCTGCTGGTGCTGCTCCTGCAATGCAGCCAAACGGTTGTGCAATTCCTGCTGCTGTTCCGTGTGACGGTTTTGCATACCTGCCTCCTCATCGAAGCAGCGCGACGGCTGGCGTGCCGACGCGCCCGAGACTGAGCCCGATCAATTCAACACGTTACTGCCCCTGCTGTTGCTGCTTGGCCTTCTCGGCCGCTTCCTGCTGACGCCGCTCGACATCGGCCTTGTGCTGCGCGGCTGCCTTCTGCTTCTGCTCGTAGCGCGTGGCGTTGTCCGCCCGCTCCTGCGCCTTCTGCGCCGCCTGCTGGTGCGCCTGGTCGAGCTTGCGCTGGAAATCCGCCTGCTTCTGGTCGTATGCCTGCTTGTTCGCCGCGCGTTGCGGGCCTTCCGCGCCGCGCTGCGCCTGCTTCAGTGCATTCTGCTCCTGCTTGTCGCGGAATGCAGCCGCGTTCGCCGTGTCGTTCGCCGCCCGCTGCGGCGCTTCCGCCGCGTCCCGGGCCTGCTTCAGCGCCTGCTGCTGGTCGCGCTGCTGCGCCCGCACCGCGCGCTGCTCGTCGTTGAGCGCGAGTTGCTCCTGGCGAATGCTCGCCCGCTCCTCGCGCATCTGATCGCGCGCCTTGCCGAGACAATGGTTGACGAAGAACTTGCTGTAACAATCGTGCTCCGCCACCGCATAACGATAATCGTTTTCCGCGGAACGTTGATTGAGCACTTTTTGACGGGCGTCGAAATCCGGCGCGGCGGAGGCTCCGACGGGCGCGGAAGCAGCGGCGTCCGGCGCGCTGGCGCCCGAGGCCTGCGCGAATGCGCCGGAAGGCCCGGCAGACAAAGCGGCGGCGAGCGCTGCGCCGAGCGCGACGAGAGAAATACGGGAAGTTGGCAACGTCGTAGGAAAGCTGCGGGACATGTGTCAAATTCTATCACCCCCGGCTGGACGCTCCGCCATTTATGGCAAAATGCCCCGCTTCATTCACCCGCGGCCTCTGGCCCGGCGGGCCGGCCGGACAGCCCGCCGCTCCGGGCCTGCCGGCCCGCGCCGCGATTTCAGCAGGCAGACAGACCATCCACGACATGACGGAAACCGTAGCACTCAAGATCGTACAGCGCATCGCCACCGAACTGTCCGTCCAGCCGCGCCAGGTCGCGGCGGCCGTGCAACTCCTCGACGAAGGCTCGACCGTTCCGTTCATTGCCCGGTACCGCAAGGAAGTGACCGGCAACCTGGACGACACGCAGTTGCGCCAGCTCGAGGAACGCCTCCTGTACCTGCGCGAACTCGAGGATCGCCGCGCCGCGATCCTGTCGAGCATCGACGAACAGGGCAAGCTGACCGACGAACTGCGTGCCGCGATCGACGCGGCCGACAGCAAGCAGGTGCTCGAGGACCTTTATCTGCCGTACAAGCCGAAGCGCCGCACGCGTGCGCAGATCGCCCGCGAGGCCGGCCTCGAGCCGCTCGCACAGGCGCTGCTCGCGAATCCGCTGCTCGACCCGCAGACCGAGGCGGCCGCGTATGTCGACGCCGACAAGGGCGTCGCCGACGTGAAGGCCGCGCTCGACGGCGCGCGCGACATCCTGTCCGAACAGTTCGGCGAGACGGCGGAGCTGCTCGGCAAGCTGCGCGACTACCTGCACAACCAGGGCGTCGTGTCGTCGGCGGTCGTGGAGGGCAAGGAAAACGAGGAAGGCGAGAAATTCCGCGACTATTACGACTACGCGGAAACGATCAAGACCGTGCCGTCGCACCGCGCGCTCGCGCTGTTCCGCGGCCGCAACGCGGGCGTGCTGACGGTCAAGCTCGGCCTCGGCGAAGAGCTCGACGCGCAGGTGCCGCATCCCGGCGAGGCGATGATCGCGCGCCATTTCGGCATCGCGAACCAGAATCGACCGGCCGACAAATGGCTGTCCGACGTCTGCCGCTGGTGCTGGCGCGTGAAGGTGCAGCCGCATATCGAAAACGAACTGCTCACGCAACTGCGCGAAACGGCCGAAACCGAAGCGATCCGCGTGTTCGCGCGCAACCTGAACGACCTGCTGCTGGCCGCCCCGGCGGGCCCGAAGGCCGTGATCGGTCTCGACCCCGGCCTGCGCACCGGCGTGAAGGTCGCGGTCGTCGATCGCACCGGCAAGGTGCTCGCGACCGACACGATCTACCCGCACGAACCGCGCCGCGACTGGGACGGCTCGATCGCGAAACTCGCACGCCTCGCCGCGCAGACGCAGGCCGAACTGATCAGCATCGGCAACGGCACCGCGTCGCGCGAAACCGACAAGCTCGCGAGCGAACTGATCGCGAAACACCCGGAGCTGCGGCTGCAGAAGATCGTCGTGTCGGAAGCCGGCGCGTCGGTCTACTCGGCGTCCGAGCTCGCCGCGAAGGAATTCCCGGAACTCGACGTGTCGCTGCGCGGCGCCGTGTCGATCGCCCGCCGCCTGCAGGACCCGCTCGCCGAACTCGTGAAGATCGAGCCGAAGGCGATCGGCGTCGGCCAGTACCAGCACGACGTGAACCAGCGCGAACTCGCCCGCTCGCTCGACGCGGTCGTCGAGGATTGCGTGAACGCGGTCGGCGTCGACGCGAACACGGCGTCGGCCCCGCTGCTCGCCCGCGTGTCGGGCCTGAACGCGACGCTCGCGCGCAACATCGTCGACTATCGCGACGCGAACGGCCCGTTCCCGTCGCGCGAGCACCTGCGCAAGGTGCCGCGCCTCGGCGACAAGACCTTCGAGCAGGCCGCCGGCTTCCTGCGCATCAACGGCGGCGAGAATCCGCTCGATCGCTCGTCGGTGCACCCGGAAGCGTATCCGGTCGTCGAACGGATGCTCGCGAAGATCAACAAGCGCATCGACGACGTGCTCGGCAACCGCGAGGCGCTAGCGGGCCTGTCGCCGATGGAATTCGTTGACGAACGTTTCGGGCTGCCGACCGTGCGCGACATCCTGGCCGAACTGGAAAAGCCGGGTCGCGATCCACGCCCGGAATTCAAGACGGCCACGTTCCGCGAAGGCGTCGAGAAGGTCTCGGATCTCGTGCCGGGCATGACGCTCGAAGGCGTCGTGACGAACGTCGCCGCATTCGGCGCGTTCGTGGATATCGGCGTGCATCAGGACGGCCTCGTGCACGTGTCCGCGATGTCGACGAAGTTCATCAAGGATCCGCACGAAGTCGTGAAGGCCGGCCAGGTCGTCAAGGTGAAGGTGATCGACGTCGACGTGAAGCGCCAGCGCATTGCGCTGACGATGCGCCTCGACGACGACGCGGCAGCCCCCGGCACGTCGTCGCGCGGCGGCCAGGATCGCGGCAACGCGGGGCGCGGCGCCGCCCGCCCGCAGCGGACGCGCGAGCCGGAACCGGCCGGTGCGATGGCCGCGGCATTCGCGAAGCTGAAACGCTGAGTCGAAGGCGTCGACGCAATAAAAAACCCGCCGAAAGGCGTAATGCCGTTCAGTTAAGGTTCCGAGTCAAGTATCGAACGGTGTAGCGGAACGGTCTGGACTTGACGGCCCGAGCGC
>NZ_LOYP01000045.1:0-127401 GCF_001526365.1 Burkholderia sp. MSMB1835 | reverse complement strand
TAACATCGCCACGCCCCGTTTACAACAAGTTGGCGCAAACAAAAATGCCGTTCAGTCGCTTAACTGAACGGCATTAGGCCGCGAGGCCCCTTTTTCCGTGCTGCGCGACTCAGTGGCGGCCGGTGCTGCCGAAGCCGCCGGCGCCGCGATCGCTCGCGGTGAATTCGTCGACGATGTTGAACTGCGCCTGCACGACCGGCACGATCACGAGTTGCGCGAGCCGTTCGAACGGGTTCAGCACGAACTCGGTCTGGCCGCGGTTCCACGTCGAGACCATCAACTGGCCCTGGTAATCGGAGTCGATCAGGCCGACGAGGTTGCCGAGCACGATCCCGTGCTTGTGGCCGAGTCCCGAGCGCGGCAGGATCAGCGCCGCATAGCCGGGATCGGCGAGGTGGATCGCGAGGCCGGTCGGCACGAGCGTGGTTTCGCCCGGCTGCAGCGTGACCGGTGCGTCGAGGCAGGCGCGCAGGTCGAGGCCGGCGCTGCCGGTGGTCGCATAGGCGGGCAGGTAGTCGCGCATGCGCGCGTCGAGAATCTTCAGGTCGAGTTTCATGCGGTCGTCGAATCGGTCGGGAAGGGTGCGGCGGCACGAGCCGCCGCGCGGGGATCAGATCAGGCGATTGTCGGGCAGGCGCTTCGCGATTTCCGCGACGAGCGCATGCGCGAGTTCGTCCTTGGGCGCGCGCGGCAGGCGCGTGAGGCCGGCGGCCTCGAACAGCACGACTTCGTTGTCGTCGCGGCCGAACGTCAGCGGGCCGAGGTTGCCGACGAGCAGCGGCACGTTCTTGCGCTTGCGCTTCTCTTCGCCGTGCACGTCGAGGTCGCCGCTTTCGGCCGCGAAACCGACGCAGAACGGCGCATCGGGCAGCGCCGCGACCGATGCGAGGATGTCGGGGTTCTCGACGAACGCGAGCGCCGGCATCTTGCGGTCGGCCGTCTTCTTCATCTTGTGCTCGGCCGGCTGTTGGACGCGCCAGTCGGCGACCGCGGCCACCGCGATGAAGATGTCGGCATCGGCGACCGCATGCATCACCGCGTCGTACATCTGCTGCGCGGTCTGCACGTCCTGACGGTAGACGCCCCACGGCGTGTCGAGCGCGACCGGCCCGGCGACGAGATGCACGTCGGCGCCGGCCTGCTGCGCGGCCCGGGCGAGCGCGAACCCCATCTTGCCGCTGGAGCGGTTCGTCAGGCCGCGCACCGGGTCGAGCGGCTCGAACGTCGGCCCGGCCGTGATCAGCACGCGGCGATGCGCGAGCACCTTCGGCGCGAAGTGCGCGACGATCGCTTCGTAGATCGCCTCGGGCTCGAGCATGCGGCCGTCGCCGACTTCGCCGCATGCCTGCGCGCCCGAATCCGGGCCGAGTACCGACACGCCGTCGGCGCGCAGTTGCGCGGCATTGCGTTGCGTGGCCGGGTTTTGCCACATCTGGCGGTTCATCGCGGGGACGACGAGCAGCGGACAGTCGCGCGCGATGCACAGCGTCGACAGCAGATCGTCGGCGAACCCATGCGCGAGCTTGGCGAGGAAATCCGTCGACGCGGGCGCGATCACGATCGCGTCGGCTTCGCGCGACAGGTCGATGTGCGCCATGTTGTTGTCGATGCGCGCGTCCCACTGGCTCGTATAGACGGGCCGGCCCGACAGCGCCTGCATCGTGACGGGCGTGATGAACTGGGTGGCGGCGTCGGTCATCGCGACCTGCACGGTCGCGCCGGCCTTCACGAGCAGCCGCGTGAGCTCGGCGATCTTGTAGCAGGCGATGCCGCCCGTCAGGCCGAGAACGAGGTGTTTTCCTGCGAGTTCTGCGTGTGCCAACTCAGGCCTCCTGGGGTCAAACGGAACGGCCGGCGCGAAGCCGGCCGTCGACACGGAGTATGCGCGCTCAGCGCGAGCCGCGCACGCGCCGCAGCTCGTCGTAGATCAGCAGCACCGCACCGACCGTGATCGCGGAATCGGCGAGGTTGAACGCCGGGAAGTGCCACGCGCCGAGGTGGAAATCGAGGAAGTCGATCACGTGGCCGTAGACGAGCCGGTCGATCACGTTGCCGAGCGCGCCGCCGAGGATCAGCGCGAGCGACAGGCTGAAGAGCCGCTGCTGGCCGTGACGGCGCAGCAGGAAGCAGATCACTAGCGTCGCACCGACGCCGAGCGCGGTGAACGCCCAGCGCTGCCAGCCGCTCGCGGTCGACAGGAAGCCGAACGCGGCGCCGCGGTTGTACACCAGCACGAGGTTGAAGAACGACGTCAGCGCATGCTGCGCGCCGTACGCGAACGTTTTCAGGATCGCGATCTTCGACAGTTGATCGAACAGAATCACGATCAGCGAAATGCCGAGCCAGGGCGCGAGCGCGCCGCTGGCCGGTTTCGACAGGGTTTTCGCCATGGTTTAAGCAGCGCTCCGGATTTCGCCGTTTTCAAACAGGTTCGAGAAGCAGCGGCCGCACAGCGTCGGATGCTCGGCGTGCGCGCCGACGTCTTCGCGGTAGTGCCAGCAGCGCTCGCACTTCTGGTACTTCGACGCGGCCACGTCGACGCTTTCCTGCGCTTCGTCGTCGACCTTGACGACCGTCGCGGCCGACGTGATCAGCACGAACTTCAGGTCGTCGCCGAGGCTCGCGAGCGCGTCGTAGCGCGCGCCGCTCGCATGCACGGCCACTTCGGCCTGCAGCGACGAACCGATGCGGTTCGCGGTGCGCGCTTCCTCGAGCGCCTTGGTCACGTTGCCGCGTACGTCGCGCAGCAGCGCCCACTTCTCGATCAGCGCGGCCGAGCCGGCGACTTCCGGATACGCATAGTAGGTTTCCGTGAAGATCGTGTCGCTGGCCGGCTGGAACACCTTCCACGCTTCTTCGGCCGTGAACGACAGGAACGGCGCGAGCACGCGCAGCAGGCCGTGCGTCAGGTGGTACAGCGCGGTCTGCGCGGAGCGGCGCGCGCGCGAATCGGCGGCGCTCGTGTACAGGCGATCCTTCAGCACGTCGAGGTAGAAGCCGCCGAGGTCTTCCGAGCAGTATGTCTGCAGCTTCGCGACGACCGGGTGGAATTCGTACTTCTCGTAGTGGCCGAGCAGTTCCGTCTGCAGCTGGGCGGAGAACGCGACCGCGTAACGGTCGATCTCGAGCCATTCGTCGACCGGCACCGCGTGCCGTGCGAAGTCGAAGTCCGACAGGTTCGCGAGCAGGAAGCGCAGCGTGTTGCGGATGCGGCGATAGCCTTCGGTCACGCGCTTCAGGATTTCCTCGGAGATCGCGAGCTCGCCCGAGTAGTCGGTCGACGCGATCCACAGGCGGATGATTTCCGCGCCGAGGCGGTTCGCGACTTCGTGCGGGTCGATGCCGTTGCCGAGCGACTTGCTCATCTTGCGGCCTTCGCCGTCGACCGTGAAGCCGTGCGTGAGCAGGCCCTTGTACGGCGCGCGGCCGTCGAGCATCGATGCCGTCAGCAGCGACGAGTGGAACCAGCCGCGATGCTGGTCCGAGCCTTCGAGGTACAGATCGGCCGGGAACTGCAGCTGATCCTTGTGCGAGCCGCGCAGCACGTGCCAGTGCGTCGTGCCCGAGTCGAACCACACGTCGAGCGTGTCGCGGTTCTTTTCGTACAGGTTCGCGTCGTCGCCGATCAGCTCGCGCGGGTCGAGCGACTGCCACGCCTCGATGCCCGACTGCTCGACGCGCTTCGCGACTTCCTCGAGCAGCTCGAGCGTGCGCGGGTGCAGCTCGCCGGTTTCCTTGTGCACGAAGAACGCCATCGGCACGCCCCACTGGCGCTGGCGCGACAGCGTCCAGTCCGGACGGTTCGCGATCATGCTGAACAGACGCTGCTTGCCCCACGACGGGTAGAACGCGGTCGCGTCGACGCCTTCGAGCGCGGTTTCGCGCAGCGTCTTGCCGCCGTCGCGCGGCGTCGTGTCCATGCCGGCGAACCACTGCGACGTCGCGCGGTAGATGATCGGCGTCTTGTGGCGCCAGCAGTGCATGTAGCTGTGCGTGTACTTCTCGCTGCGCAGCAGCGAGCCGGCCGCATTCAGCGCGTCGACGATCTTCGGGTTCGCGTCCCAGATCGACAGGCCGCCGAACAGCGGCAGCGATTCGATATAGCGGCCGTCGCCCATCACCGGGTTGATGATGTCCGAGTCGGTCATCCCGTGCGCCTTGCACGACACGAAGTCTTCAATGCCGTACGCGGGCGACGAGTGCACGACGCCGGTACCCGTGTCGGTCGTCACGTAGTCGCCGAGGTAGACGGGCGCGGTGCGCTTGTAGCCGGGGTGCGCAGACGCGAGCGGGTGGTGGAAGCGCAGGTTCGCGAGCTTCACGCCGGGTGCGGTCGCGACGACGCGGCCGGTCAGCTTGAAGTCGGTCATGCAGGCTTCGACGCGCTCTTCCGCGATGATCAGCAGCCCGCGCTCGGTGTCGACCAGCGCGTAGACGATTTCCGGATGGAGGTTCAGCGCCTGGTTGGCGGGAATCGTCCACGGCGTGGTCGTCCAGATCACGATGCCGCCCTCGGCGCGCGGCAGCGCCGGCAGGCCGAACGCCTGCGCGGTCTTTTCGGGTTCCGCGAACGCGAACATCACGTCGATCGTCGGATCGGTGCGGTCCTTGTACTCGACTTCCGCTTCCGCGAGCGCCGAGCCGCAGTCGAAGCACCAGTTCACCGGCTTCAGCCCGCGGTACACGTAGCCCTTCTCGATGATCTTGCCGAGCGCGCGGATTTCTTCCGCCTCGTTCACGAAGTTCATCGTCTTGTACGGGTTGGCCCAGTCGCCGAGCACGCCCAGGCGCTTGAAGCCGACCTTCTGCTTCTCGATCTGCTCGGTCGCGTACGCGCGCGCCTTGCTCATCACTTCGGCCGCCGGCAGCGACTTGCCGAACTGCTTCTCGATCTGGATCTCGATCGGCATCCCGTGGCAATCCCAGCCCGGCACGTACGGCGCGTCGAAGCCGGCCATGTTGCGCGACTTGACGACGATGTCCTTCAGGATCTTGTTGACCGCGTGGCCGAGGTGGATGTCGCCGTTCGCATACGGCGGGCCGTCGTGCAGGATGAACTTCGGCCGGCCCTGGCTGGCCGCGCGGATCTTGTCGTAGATGCCGCGCTCTTCCCACTCCTTGACCCACTGCGGTTCGCGCTTGGGCAGGTCGCCGCGCATCGGGAACGGCGTGTCGAGCAGGTTGACCGGATACTTGGCCTGCGGTTTCGAATCGGCTTTCTTGTTGCTCATGATGAGATCGCTATCTAAATCGGGGACGCTCGGGCGTCGTGAATCGGGTAGGCGCGCGAGAAGGCGGCGCGAGGGTGCGGCGCGAGGCGCCGCCGTCCGGATCAGCTAATTCGGTCGGTGGCCGACGTCGCGAAGCCCGTCGCGCGGCTGCCCGGCGCGCGGTCGCGCTCGACGAAGTACGCGCGCGCATTCGCGACGTCCAGCGCGATCGCCCGCGACAGCGCCTCGAGATCGTCGAACTTCGCCTCGTCGCGCAACTTCTTCAGGAATTCGACACGGATCAGCTTGCCGTATGCATCGCCGTGCCAGTCGAGCAGGTGGACCTCGAGCAGCACCCGGCCAGAATCGTCGACGGTCGGGCGCAGCCCGAGGCTCGCGACGCCCGGCAGCGGCGCGGGGCCGAGGCCGTGCACCTGCACGACGAAGATGCCCGCGAGCGCCGGCCGCTTGTGCGCGATCGGCAGGTTCAGCGTCGGGAAGCCGAGGTCGCGGCCGAGCTTCAGCCCGTGCGCGACGTGGCCGCTGATCGCGTAGCCGTGGCCGAGCGCCTGCGCGGCCGCGTCGAGATCGCCCGCGGCGAGCGCCGCGCGCACGCCGGAGCTGGAAATGCGCGTGCCGTCGCTGCCGGCCACCGTGCCCATTTGCTCGACCTCGAAGCCATGCTGCTCGCCGGCCGCCTTCAAAGTGTCGAAGGTGCCCGCGCGTTTCGCGCCGTAGCAGAAATCGTCGCCGACCATCATCCAGCGCGTGTGCAGCCCGTTCACCAGCGTGCGCTCGACGAACGCCTGCGGCGACTGGCTCGCGAACGTGTGGTTGAAGTGCTCGACGACGACGCGGTCGACCCCGTGGTCGCGCAGCGCCTCGAGCTTGTCGCGCAGCATCGCGATGCGCGGCGGCGCGCCGGCCGGATTGAAGAATTCGCGCGGGTGCGGCTCGAACGTCATCACGCACACGGGCAGACCGCGAGCGTCCGCTGCCGCGCGCACGCGCGCGAGCAAGGCCTGGTGGCCGCGATGGACACCGTCGAAGTTGCCGATCGTCAGCGCGCACGGGGCGCGGCTCTCGGCGTTGGGCAGGCCGCGGAAGACTTTCACGATAGCGGATGCAGCGTCGGGGGAATGGGCGGTGGGATGCCGCAAAGCAGAAGATTATAAACGTTCGGGCGGGCCGGCGGCCGAGAAGGCGGGAAACGCGGGGGCGAATGGTAAAATTCGCGGATGAAAAAACTCGTGATCCTGATTTCCGGTCGCGGCAGCAACATGGAGGCCATCGTCCGCGCGTGCGCGCAGGAACGCTGGCCGGCCGAGGTCGCCGCCGTGATCGCCAACCGGCCCGACGCGGCCGGCCTGGCTTTTGCCGCGTCGCACGGGGTGGCGACGGCGGTGGTCGACCACCGGTCGTTCGACGGCCGCGACAGCTTCGACGCGGCGCTCGCCGCGCAGATCGACCGTTTCTCGCCCGATCTCGTCGTCCTCGCCGGCTTCATGCGCATCCTCACTCCCGCTTTCGTCAGACGTTACGAGGGCCGGCTGCTGAATATCCATCCGTCGCTGCTGCCGAGCTTCAAGGGCATCCACACGCACCAGCAGGCGCTGGATGCCGGCGTCGCGCTGCATGGCGCGAGCGTGCATTTCGTCATTCCCGAGCTCGACAGCGGCGCGATCGTCGCGCAGGGCGCGGTGCCCGTGCGCGCCGGCGACGACGCGGCCGCGCTCGCGCAGCGCGTGCTGGCGGTCGAGCACGTGCTGTATCCGCGCGCGGTGCGCTGGTTCGTCGATGGCCGGTTGCGTCTCGAGAACGGCCGTGCAGTGGTGGCGCCCGACGAGGCGCGCTGGATTTTCGCGGATGAACCGCATACCGAAACGAGTGAGGGCGTATGAAGCTGCACGGATTCCTGATCGGCCAGACCGAGACTTTGCTGGCCGAGGTGCTGAAGTTCGCCGGCCCCGCCGACGCGACGACGAGCCGGTTCTTCCGCGCGCACCCGAAGCTTGGGCATGCCGAGCGTGGCGTGATCGCCGAGGCCGTGTTCGCGGTGCTGCGCCGGAAGATGGAGTTTTCGCATCTGGCCGAGAGCGGCACGGGCACGCCCGCGCGACGTCTCACGCTGCTCGGCCTGATGCAGACGGTCGGTCGCAATGCGCTGAAGCCGTTCCTGTCCGACACCGAGTCCGCATGGCTCGAGCACGTGTCGAAGATCGATCCGGCGAGCCTGCCGGTGCGCATTCGCACGAATCTGCCCGACTGGATTCACCAGGCGCTGTCGGCCCGTTTCGACGCCGACGAGCTCGCGCAACTCGCCGCCGCGCTGAACTACCCGGCGCCGCTCGACCTGCGTGCCAACGCGCAGAAGGCGAGCCGCGACCAGGTGATCGAAGCGCTGCGCGTGAGCGGCATCGACGCGGGCGCGACGCCGTTCGCGCCGTTCGGGGTGCGCGTGGTCGGCAAGCCGGCGCTGACGCGCCTGAAGCTGTTCGAGGAAGGCGCGATCGAGGTGCAGGACGAAGGCAGCCAGCTGCTGTGCTCGCTGGTGGCGCCGCGGCGCGGCGAGATGGTGGTCGATTTCTGCGCGGGCGCGGGCGGCAAGACGCTCGCGCTCGGCGCGATGATGCGCTCGACCGGGCGCCTGTATGCGTTCGACGTCTCGGAAAAGCGCCTCGCCAAGCTGAAGCCGCGCCTCGCGCGCAGCGGGCTGTCGAACGTGAACCCGGTGCTGATCGACAGCGAGCACGACGCGAAGATCAAGCGGCTCGCGGGCAAGATCGACCGCGTGCTGGTCGACGCGCCGTGTAGCGGCCTCGGCACGCTGCGCCGCAATCCGGACCTGAAGTGGCGCCAGACGCGCACGGCGATCGACGAACTGACGCCCAAGCAGGCATCGATCCTCGCGAGTGCCGCGCGGCTCGTGAAGAAGGGCGGCCGGCTCGTCTACGCGACCTGCAGCGTGCTCGACGCCGAGAATGAGCGCATCGTCGAACAGTTCCTGGCCGATCACCCCGACTTCGTGCTGGTGCCGGCCCAGCAGGTGCTGGCCGACCAGCGCATTGAGCTCGAGACGGGCGATTACCTGTCGCTGTGGCCGCACCGTCACGCGACCGACGGCTTCTTCGCCGCGGTGCTCGAACGCCGCGCCGCGCAGTAACCACGCCCGGACGGACGATGGAGACTCTGCAGAGCCGCCTGCTGTCGCACCGGCTGGCGTCGGTGATTCGCGATTTCCACCAGCCGGTGATGATCTGGCAGGCGGCGATCCTCGTCGGGGCGCTGGGTTTCGCGTGGGTGGCCGCGCGCTTCGTGCACGGCCGGATCGACGCGCGGCGCCGGGCCGCCGGACGCGCGCCGGGCGCGGGCGCGCAAAGCCTGAAGCGTGCGCTGTTTCCGCTGTTCGGCAGCGTGTTCGTCGGCGGCGCGCAGCTCGCGCTCGACCCGTTCATGTCGACGTCGCTGCTGGCGCTCGCGCTCGTGCCGCTGTTCGGCATCGGGCTGATCTACGTGCTGTTCTTCTTCGCGCGGCGCGTGTTCGCGCGCGACGGCCACACGCACGCATGGCTGTCGATCGTCGAGAAGATCGTGTCGACCGTCGTGTGGGCCGCGATGGTGATGACCGTGCTCGGCATCCAGCGCGACGTGCTCGGCTGGCTCGACAGCGTGCAGTTCCGGGTCGCGACCGCGCACCTCACGCTGCTGTCGGTGATTTCCGGCGCGCTGTGGGTCTGCGTGACGCTGATGGTCGCGATGTGGCTCGGCTCGGTGCTCGAGGATCGCCTGTCGCGCGCGAGCACGCTCGACGCGAACCTGAAGGTCGTGCTGTCGCGGGTCGGCCGCGCGCTGCTCGTGTTCGCGGCGATCCTGATCGGGCTGTCGCTCGTCGGCATCGACGTGACGGTGCTCGGCGTGTTCGGCGGCGCGGTGGGCGTCGGCCTCGGTTTCGGGTTGCAGAAGATCGCGAGCAACTACGTGTCGGGCTTCATCATCCTGCTCGACCGCTCGCTGCGGCTCGGCGATGCGATCAGCGTCGGCGGGCTGCAGGGCGTCGTCACGCAGATCCGCACGCGCTACACGGTCGTGCGCGGCCTCGACGGCAACGAGACGCTGATCCCGAATGAGAAGCTGATCACCGACGTCGTGCAGAACCAGTCGTCGTACCTGACGCGCGGCTATGCGAAAGTCGCGGTGCAGGTCGCGTACACGAGCGACGTCGAGCGGGCGCTCGCATTGCTCGCCGACGCCGCGAAGGACGTGCCGCGCGTGCTGGCCGAGCCGGCGCCGACCCCGTATCTCGTGAGTTTCGGCGCGGACGGGATCGACCTGGAGCTCGGCTTCTGGATCGAGGATGCGGCGAAAGGCACGTCGGGCGTGCGCTCGAGCGTGAACCGCAACATCTGGCGGCTGTTCGGCGAGCACGGGATTTCGATTCCGTTCCCGCAGCGCGAAGTGCGCGTGGTCGGGCTGCCGGACGGCTTTCCCGCGCCGGGCGTGGCGGCCGGGCCCGATCCGGCGGCCGCCAACGGGGCGCTGGACGCGCGCACGCCGGCGGCGTAGCGGGCGGGTACGGTCAATCCTACCGATTCCGCGGTCGAAACCGGATCGCGCGCCTTTCCCAGTCCGCCGGTGGACCCTGCGGATTGCGTCAGGGCAAGAAAATATTCATTTTTTACAAAGACTTGGAACGGTTGAAGTAAAATTCTGGTCTACACGCGGTATGCTTTCATTTTTCTGACGTCGGCATGAGCCGGCGTCGCTCTCATCACGGGTAACTGCCTTGTTGAATTCCCTGCTCGATTTTCTTTCCCACGGGCTTCTGCATTTTTCGTGGTGGCAGGTCGCGCTGTTCGCGCTCGCCGTCACGCACGTCACGATCATCGGCGTCACGGTCTATCTGCATCGCTGCCAGGCGCACCGCGCGCTGGAGCTGCATCCGATCGCGAGCCATTTCTTCCGTTTCTGGCTGTGGATGACGACCGGGATGCTGACCGGCCAGTGGGCCGCGATCCATCGCAAGCACCACGCAAAGTGCGAAACCGAGGAAGATCCGCACAGCCCGCAGACGCGCGGCATCTGGAAGGTGTTCCTCGAGGGCGCCGAGCTGTACCGCGCGGAAGCGAAGAACGAGGAAACGATGCGCAAGTTCAGCCACGGCACGCCGAACGACTGGCTCGAGCGCAATCTCTACTCGAAGTACCCGATCCTCGGCATCAGCATGATGATGGTGATCGACGTCGCGCTGTTCGGCGTGCTCGGCCTGACCGTGTGGGCCGTGCAGATGGTGTGGATCCCGTTCTGGGCGGCGGGCGTCGTCAACGGCTTCGGGCACTTCTGGGGCTATCGCAACTTCAACTCGGCCGACGCGAGCACGAACCTGTTCCCGTGGGGCATCGTGATCGGCGGCGAAGAACTGCACAACAACCACCACACGTTCGCGACGTCGGCGAAGCTGTCGAACAAGTGGTACGAGTTCGACATCGGCTGGATGTACATCCGGATCATGTCGGCATTCGGTCTCGCCAAGGTGAAGAAGGTTGCGCCCACGCCGCGCCTGAACAAGCCGAAGACGGTGCTCGACCAGGAAACGCTGCAGGCCGTGCTGTCGAACCGCTATGAAGTGATGGCGCGCTACGGCAAGGCCGTGAAGCGTGCGTACCGCCAGGAGCTCGCGCACCTGAAGGAGCTCGGTTCGAGCGAGAAGTACCAGTTGATGCGTAGCGCGCGCAAGTGGTTCCACAAGGATGCCGACGGCCTCGACGAGCCGCAGAAAAAGCTGCTGCCGGAAATCTTCGCGAACAGCCAGAAGCTTCATACGTACTTCCAGCTGCGCCAGGATCTCGCCGCGATCTGGGATCGTTCGACCGCGTCGCGCGAACAACTGCTCGCGCAATTGCAGGATTGGTGCCATCGCGCAGAACAAAGCGGCATCAAGGCGCTGCAGGAATTCGCGACGCGCCTGCGTCGCTACGCCTGATTCGAAATCGATTAGAATCTCAGGACGTCACAAACCCCGCGTTGGCGGGGTTTTTTCATTTGGGCCGCTGGTTTTTGACGGATCGGCTGCGCCTGAATGGGTATGAGGCTTGGGGCGGTGGCAAGTGGGCGCCCCGGGCGAGTGCAAGGGATGGGATCGGGGCAGGGCGCCGAAGCGCCCACGCTGATCGACCGCGAAGCATGGGATCGGAGCAAGCGCTGAAGCGCTAACTCTGATCGACCGCGAAGCATGGGATCGGAGTAAGCGCTAAAGCGCTCACTCCGATCGACAGGAGATATGGAGATGCAATCGACGATCAAACCCGTCGAGTACGACCGGCCCGTCGCCGCAGGGACCGTATGCGGCGTGGGACAGGCGTGGGCCAAGGTGCCCGAGGCGCCGTCCGCCGAGGAGCGCGCTGCGCTGAAGGCGCGCATCAAGGCGTTGCTCGCCCGTGAAAAGGCCGTGCTGGTCGCCCACTACTACGTGGATGCCGAACTGCAGGAACTCGCCGACGAAACCGGCGGTTGCGTGGCCGATTCGCTCGAAATGGCCCGCTTCGGCCGCGATCACGACGCGCAGACGCTGGTCGTCGCCGGCGTGCGCTTCATGGGCGAAACCGCGAAGATCCTGAGCCCGAACAAACGGATCCTGATGCCCGATCTCGACGCGACCTGTTCGCTCGACCTCGGCTGCCCGGTCGACGAATTCTCGGCCTTCTGCGATGCGCATCCGGACCGTACCGTCGTCGTCTACGCGAACACCAGTGCGGCCGTGAAGGCGCGCGCGGACTGGATGGTCACGTCGTCGATCGGCCTCGAGATCGTGGCCGAGCTGCACGCGCGCGGCGAAAAGATCATCTGGGCCCCCGATCGCCATCTGGGCAGCTATATCCAGAAGAAGACCGGCGCGGACATGCTGCTGTGGCAGGGCTCGTGCCTCGTCCACGACGAGTTCAAGGGCATCGAGCTCGACCTGCTGCGCGCCGAATATCCGGACGCGAAGGTGCTCGTCCATCCCGAGTCGCCGGAAAATGTCGTGGCGCAGGCCGATGTCGTCGGTTCGACCACGCAATTGATCGACGCGGCTGTCAAGTTCGACGCGAAGCGCTTCATCGTCGCGACCGATCTCGGCATCCTGCACAAGATGCAGCTTGCGGCGCCCGGCAAGACCTTCATCGCGGCGCCGACGGCCGGCAACAGCGCGACCTGCAAGAGCTGCGCGCACTGCCCGTGGATGGCGATGAACGGCCTCGCGAACCTGGCCGACGTGCTCGAACGCGGCCACAACGAGATTTTCGTCGATCCCGCGATCGGCGAGCGCGCGCGTTTGCCGATCGACCGGATGCTCGAATTCGCGGCCGCGCACAAGAAGCGCGTGCAGGCGAGCGGCGATTTGCAGCGCGACCAGCAACTGTTTGCGAACGTGGGGGCAGCGTAATGAACGGCCCCCACGCTCACATTCGTTCGCTGTCGACCGAGGGGGCGGCCGCCTTCCCTGGGGGCGGCCCGGCGGAAGGCGCCGCGACTGCAGTCTCGCCGCTGTTCGAAGCCGTCCGCGCGCAATACGGCGCGGCATTCGACGCAGCGATCGCGCGTAACGTGGCCGATGCGATCGCCGAAGACGTCGGCACCGGCGACCAGACCGGGCGGCTCGTGCCGGCCGGCGAGCGCCGCCGGGCGCGGATCATCGTGCGCGAGGAAGCCGTGCTGTGCGGCGTCCCGTGGTTCGACGCCGTGATCGCCCGGATCGATCCGTCGATCGTCGTGCAATGGCGCTATCGCGAAGGCGACCGGATGACGGCGGATTCGACCGTGTGCGAACTCGAAGGGCCGGCGCGCGCGCTGCTGACGGCCGAGCGCAACGGGCTGAACTTCCTGCAACTGCTGTCGGGTGTCGCGACCGCAACGCGACGTTACGTCGATCGCGTCGAAGGCACGCGCGCGAAGATCCTCGATACGCGCAAGACGCTGCCGGGGCTGCGGCTCGCGCAGAAGTACGCCGTGCGCGTGGGCGGCGGCGAAAACCAGCGTCTCGCGCTGTACGACGGCATCCTGATCAAGGAAAACCACATCGCGGCGGCTGGCGGTGTCGGCGAGGCGCTCGATGCGGCGTTCGCGCTGGAGTCGGGCGTGCCCGTGCAGGTCGAGGTCGAGACGCTCGCGCAGCTCGACACGGCGCTCGCGCATGGCGCGCAGTCGGTGCTGCTCGACAACTTCACGCTCGACATGATGCGCGAAGCGGTGCGTGTCGCGAATGGCAAGGCCGTGCTCGAAGTATCGGGCGGCGTCAATTTCGATACGGTGCGCACGTTCGCGGAGACGGGCGTCGATCGCATCTCGATCGGCGCGCTGACGAAGGACGTGCGGGCGACGGACTATTCGATGCGGATCGTCGACTGATCGAATGTCGTCCAAATAGACAAAAGCCGTTGGCGCGCACACGCCAGCGGCTTTTTTCTTGTGCTGCGGACGCAGCGGGGAAGGGCGGCGCGCCGCTCAGCGGCGCACGCGCGGCGTGAGCACGCTCGGCAATGCCTTCGGCAGCGTATGCGGCCAGTCGCGGCTGTAGTGCAGCCCGCGGCTTTCGCGGCGCGAGTGCGCGCTCTTCACGATCAGCGTGGCCACGTCGACGAGGTTGCGCAGTTCGAGCAGATCGCGCGTCACGCGGAAATTCGCGTAGTACTCGTGGATCTCGTCGCGCAGCAGCGACAGCCGGTGCTTCGCGCGCTCGAGGCGCTTGTCGGTGCGCACGATACCGACGTAGTTCCACATCAGGCGACGCAGTTCGTCCCAGTTGTGTGCAACGACGACTTCCTCGTCCGCATCCGACACGCGGCTTTCGTCCCAGGCCGGCAGCGTGGCGGGCGCGTCGGCGTCGAAGCCGGCCGCCTCGATCGCCCCGGCCGCCGCGCGGCCGATCACGAGGCATTCGAGCAGCGAGTTGCTCGCGAGCCGATTCGCGCCGTGCAACCCCGTGTACGACGTTTCGCCGACCGCATACAGGCCGGCGAGATCGGTGCGGCCGGCGAGATCGGTGACGACGCCGCCGCACGTATAGTGCGCGGCCGGCACGACGGGAATCGGCTGTTTCGCGATGTCGATGCCGAATTCGAGGCAGCGCGCATGGATCGTCGGGAAATGTTCGCGCAGGAACGCTTCCGGCTGGTGGCTGATGTCGAGATACACGCAGTCGATCCCGCGCTTCTTGATCTCGAAGTCGATCGCGCGGGCGACGATGTCGCGCGGCGCGAGTTCGGCGCGCGGATCGTGCGCGGGCATGAAACGCGTGCCGTCGGGCAGCTTCAGGAGGCCGCCTTCGCCGCGCACGGCTTCCGAAATCAGGAATGACTTCGCGTACGGATGGAACAGGCAGGTCGGGTGGAACTGGATGAATTCCATGTTCGATACGCGACAGCCGGCACGCCACGCCATCGCGATGCCGTCGCCGGTCGCGGTGTCGGGATTCGTCGTGTACAGGTAGACCTTGCCGGCGCCGCCGGTGGCGAGCACCGTATGCGGCGCCTCGATCGTGATCGTCCGGTCGTTGTCGACGTCGAGCGCATACAGGCCGTGACAGCGGCGGCCGGGCAGGCCGAGCCGGTCCGACGTGATCAGGTCGATCGCATGGTGGTTTTCGAAGAACGTGATGTTCGGATGCTGGCGCGCGCGCGCCGACAGCGTCGCCAGCACCGCATGGCCGGTCGCATCGGCCGCATGGATGATCCGGCGGTGGCTGTGGCCACCTTCGCGCGTCAGGTGAAAGCCGAGTTCGGCCGCGTCGTCCTTCGTGAACGGCACGCCTTGCGAGATCAGCCATTCGATCGCTTCGCGGCCGTGCTCGACGATGTAGCGCGTCGCACCTTCGTCGCACAAGCCGCCACCGGCGACCAGCGTGTCGTCGACGTGGTTCTCGATGCTGTCCGCCGAGTCGAGGACCGCCGCGATGCCGCCCTGCGCGTTATCGCTCGCCCCCTCCATCATCGAACGTTTCGCGATCAGCGCGACACGCCGCGTGCTGGCCAGGTTGAGTGCGACCGACAGCCCTGCCAGGCCGCTGCCGACGATCGCCACGTCGAATTTCATGCTGCATCTCCATCGTTACGCTTTTGATCTTGTGCGTTCCGGCGGCCGTGGCCGCGGAAAGGGGAGAGCATACCGCGTCGGGAGCCTGAGCGTGCGCGCAAAACAAAAAGCCCCGCAGGTGCGGGGCTTTTCGGTCGCCGTCAGGCTGGCAGAAACCGGAGATTACTTGATCTTGGTTTCTTTGTATTCCACATGCTTGCGGACGACGGGATCGAACTTCTTGATCGCCATCTTTTCCGGCATGTTGCGCTTGTTCTTCGTGGTCGTGTAGAAGTGACCCGTACCAGCGGTCGACTCGAGCTTGATCTTGTCGCGGGCGCCTTTTGCCATGATTGTGCTCCTTGGGCTTAGGCTTCGCCGCGTGCGCGCAGGTCAGCGAGCACGGAATCGATGCCGTTCTTGTCGATCAGGCGCAGGCCGGCGTTCGAGACGCGCAGGCGCACCCAGCGGTTTTCGCTCTCTACCCAGAACCGGCGGTTTTGCAGGTTCGGCAGGAAGCGACGCTTCGTCTTGTTGTTGGCGTGGGAAACGTTGTTGCCGCTCATCGGCGCTTTCCCAGTTACTTGGCATACGCGTGCCATGAGAGCACTCCTAATACGCTAAATTCGGGGTTCGATCGCCGGTGAAGGTTCCATCGCACCGCCACGTGATCCATGGCTGCACTCAGAACGCCGTAGCCCTTACAGACAAGGCCCTTCGATGGCTAGAACTGGTTGGAAAAAAGACAGACGGCGATTCTAGCAGAAAAAGCTCAGAAAAATCAAACCTAATTTCGCTTCGCCGTTGCGGCGCCTCGGGACGGGCCGCCGCGCCACAGTCTACAGCCAACCGGCCCGCGCGAACGAAAAAGTATCGCTGACGCCGACGACGATGTGATCGAGCAGCCGCACGTCGACGAGTTCGAGCGCGTCTTTCAGCACGCGGGTCAGGCGGCGGTCTTCCGCGCTCGGCTGCACCGCGCCCGACGGATGGTTGTGCGCGACGATCAGCGCCGCGGCGTTCCGTTTCATCGCGCGGCGCACGATCTCGCGCGGATAGACGGCCATGCGCGTGAGCGAGCCGCGCGCGATTTCCTCCATGTCGATCAGGCCGTTGCGCGCGTCGAGATAGACCGCCATGAATACTTCGTACTGGCGCGTGCCGATCTTCAGTCGCAGGCAATCCTCGACGGCGCCGGGCGAGTCGATCTGCATCCGTTCTTCCGCTTTCTCCACCAGCATGCGCCGCGCGATCTCGGTGACCGCGACGAGGCGCGCGGAGCGTGCGGGGCCGATGCCGGGGTGCGCTTCGAAATCGTCGGTGGTCGCTTCGAGCAGCCCGTGCAACGTGCCGAACTGCTCGACCAGCCTGCGGGCGGTGACGAATACGTCGTGCCCGGGCTTGCCGGTGCCGAGCAGCAGCGCGATCAGCTCGTCGTCGGTCAGCGCGGCCGGCCCGCGTTCCACCAGCCGTTCGCGCGGCCGCTCCGGCCGCCAGTCGCCCGGGCGGCGCCTGCGCCGGTGGATCGGGATGACGCGGCCGGGCGGATCGGCCGGCGCGTCGGCGGTGTCGCGGCATTCGGCCGACGGCGCGATGAGGCGGGGTGACGGCATGATCGGAACTCCATTGGCGGCGGGCGGCGGGTGCAACGTCGTCGCACTTTCCGCCTTGCACGCTCAGGTGACTTACAATATTGGTTTTGCGCCGGGCCATTCGGCCGTATCGGGCGCCGACTGAACGAGTAATTCATGAGCCTCATCGATTTATCCGAAGTGAAGCCCGGTTCCCACGTCACGTTGCATTACCGGCTGGCACTGGCCGACGGCGCCGACATCGTCAACACCTTCTCGGACAAGCCGGCCACGCTGTTGCTGGGCGCGGGGCAACTGGCGCCGTCGCTGGAACAGATTCTGCTCGGGCTCCGGGTCGGCGACCACTCGACTTTTCAGCTAGCCCCCGATCAGGGGTTCGGCCCCCGCAATCCCGACATGCTCCAGCGCGTGACGCTGTCGACGCTGCGCGAGAACGGAATGGTCGGCGACGATTTCACGCCCGGCGAACTCATCGAGTTCAATGCACCGGATGGCGGTCGCTACGCGGGGGTGCTGAAGGAGGTCGGCGAGACCTCGGCGCTGTTCGACTTCAATCATCCGCTCGCGGGCCAGGCGCTCACGTTCGAAGTGAAAATCATCGGAATCCTGTAATCATGAGTACCACCGACACGCTGTCCGGACAGACCGTCGCCGCCGACGCCGAAATCCTGCTGGCCCAGCCGCGCGGCTTCTGCGCAGGCGTCGACCGCGCGATCGAGATCGTCGAGCGCGCCATCGCGATGCACGGCGCGCCGATCTACGTGCGTCACGAAATCGTCCACAACAAGTACGTGGTCGAGGATCTGAAGAAGAAGGGCGCGATCTTCGTCGAGGAACTCGAGGAAGTGCCGGCCGGCAACACCGTGATCTTCAGTGCGCACGGCGTGTCGAAAGCCGTGCGCGACGAGGCCGACGTGCGCGGACTGCGCATTTACGACGCCACCTGCCCGCTCGTCACGAAGGTGCACGTCGAGGTCGCGAAGATGCGCCAGGACGGCGTCGACATCGTCATGATCGGGCACAAGGGCCATCCCGAAGTCGAAGGCACGATGGGCCAGGTCGAGCGCGGCATGCACCTCGTCGAAAGCGTCGAGGACGTGCAGAAGCTCGAGCTCGCCGATCCCGAGCGCATCGCGCTCGTCACGCAGACCACGCTGTCCGTCGACGACGCGGCCGAGATCATCGGCGCGCTGAAGGCGAAGTATCCGAAGATCCGCGAACCGAAGAAGCAGGACATCTGCTACGCGACGCAGAACCGCCAGGACGCGGTGAAGTTCATGGCGCCGCAATGCGACGTCGTGATCGTGGTCGGCAGCCCGAACAGTTCGAACTCGAGCCGGCTGCGCGAAGTGGCGGAAAAGCGCGGCGTGGCCGCGTACATGGTCGATGCGCCCGACCAGATCGATCCGGCATGGGTCGCCGGCAAGCGCCGCATCGGCGTGACGGCCGGCGCGTCGGCGCCCGAGGTGCTCGCCCAGGCCGTGATCGCACGGCTGCGCGAACTCGGCGTGCGCAACGTCCGCGCACTCGACGGCATCGAGGAAAACGTGTCGTTTCCGCTGCCGCGCGGGTTGAACCTGCCGCCCGCCGCCTGATTGCCGCATCGCACCCGCGGAACACCGAAGCGCGCCTCCCGGCGCGCTTTTTTTCGTGCGTCGAAATTGCGATCGCAACCACGATTCCCGATCGTGGTGCAACCCGGTTGCTCCGGCCGCGTCCAATCGTGTCTCAAAATTGGTTGCAATGCAGGAAAACCCCATCGAATCAGGAATATTGGCGTCCTATAAATGGAGTTACAATGCGCCCGTTTTCAAGCCGGAATGGCTTTGAAATCGGGTTTTGGCAAGGCGCGGGAGACCATTCAATGCATGTGAAGTTGGCTTACGCCGTGTCCGTCGCCGCACCGGTTGCAATCCTTGCCGGCTGTAGCAAAAAGAGCGACGACGGGGCGAGCAGGGAGGCTGCGGGGTTCGCGGCACCATCGGCCAGCGGCGGGCGCGTCGCCGGAAGCGGACGGGGAGCGCCATCGGCGCGCCGTCTCGCGCAACTGGGCAGGGACACGGAATACGGGGCACGTTTGACGATCGATGAAATCCACGCGCCTGGCCCGACGAGCGGGCCGGCAGCGGGCATGCAGGCTGTGTCGCGGCAAGCGGCCGGTCGACGAATGCCGGGCGATCGCGGCGTTGCCGGCAGCGTGCCGAGGCCACTGTCCCCCCTTCGATTCGATTCGACGAAACGGCGTGCCGCCGCGACCGCCCGTGTCGGGGCGCGCCGCCTGGTTCGTACGATGGATTCCGATGCAGTCCTGACGGAAGTCGGGCGCGATTGCCGCAACGCCTTGCCGGGCGACGCGGCGCGGAATCCGCTCCGTCCGGGCGCGATGCTTGCGTGGCATCGGACGGGCCAAGGCACGGAGGCCGGGCAACCGGACGACGGCCGTCTCGGCATGCTGCCCCACGACTTCAAGGAGGCCACGAACACCGTCCTCGATGTCGTGACGATTTAGCGACGGGACTCATGACGGCACCGAAACAGTGCGGTGCCGTTTTTGTATCCGCTCCGGCGGCAGGCCCGGCCGTACAGGCCAGGCGGCGCGCGCCGGGACGATCCACCCTTACCGGTATCGACTAGTACCCGCAGTGTCGCCGAGAAGGCGCGATTCCTCGCTTACCCGCGGGGCGCAACGTCCTCCGGCAGCATGGGCCAAGGAGCTTTAAATGGATATTTTCGTCCAGCAGGTTCTCAACGGGCTGGTGCTCGGCAGTGTGTACGCCATCATCGCGTTGGGATACACGATGGTGTACGGCATTCTCGGCATCATCAACTTCGCGCACGGCGACGTGCTGATGATCGGCGCGATGGTTGCGCTGTCGGCCATCACCGTGCTGCAGAACCACTTTCCCGGACTCGGCAACGTCGCGACGCTGACGATCGGCCTGGGCATCGCCGCGGTCGTCTGTGCGTTCGTCGGCTTCACGATCGAGCGCGTCGCGTACCGGCCGCTGCGCCGCGCGCCGCGCCTCGCGCCGCTGATCACCGCGATCGGCGTGTCGATCCTGCTGCAGACGGCCGCGATGATCATCTGGTCGCGCAACCCGTTGCCGTTCCCGCAATTGCTGCCGACCGACCCGATCAACGTGATCAAGGCGACCGACACGACGCCCGGCGCCGTGATCTCGGTCACCGAAATCGTGATCATCGCTGTCGCGTTCATCGTGATGGGCGGCCTGCTGCTGCTCGTGCACAAGACCAAGCTCGGCCGCGCGATGCGTGCGATCGCGGAAAGCCCGAACACCGCGAGCCTGATGGGCGTGAACCCGAACTTCGTGATCTCGGCCACCTTCATGATCGGCTCCGCGCTCGCCGCGCTGGCCGGCGTGATGATCGCGTCCGAATACGGCAACGTGCACTTCTACATGGGCTTCATCCCCGGCATGAAGGCGTTCACCGCGGCGGTGCTCGGCGGGATCGGCAACCTCGGCGGCGCGATGGTCGGCGGCGTGCTGCTCGGCCTGATCGAGCAACTCGGGGCCGGCTACATCGGCAACCTCACGGGCGGCGTATTCGGCAGCAACTACCAGGACGTGTTCGCCTTCATCGTGCTGATCGTCGTGCTGGTGTTCCGTCCGTCGGGCCTGCTGGGCGAACGGGTCGCGGATCGCGCGTAACGGAAGGGGAGCAAACAACATGACATCCATTCAACCGATCGAATCGTCGACGTCGCTCGTCGAAGAGCGCAACACCGCCAAGACCGTCGTCATCGGCCTTCTCACCGCGGTCCTCGTGATCACCGCGCCGATCGTGATCGGCTCGGCCGGCGGCAACTACTGGGTCCGCGTGCTCGACTTCGCGATGCTGTACGTGATGCTCGCGCTGGGCCTGAACGTGGTGGTCGGCTTCGCCGGCCTGCTCGACCTCGGCTACATCGCGTTCTACGCGGTGGGCGCGTACACGGCGGCACTGCTGAGCTCGCCGCACCTGACCTCGCAATTCGAGTGGATCGCGGCGCTCGCGCCGAACGGCCTGCACGTGCCGTTCCTGATCATCGTGCCGATCGCGATGGCGCTCGCGGCGACCTTCGGGATCCTGCTCGGCGCGCCGACGCTGCGCCTGCGCGGCGACTATCTGGCGATCGTGACGCTCGGCTTCGGTGAAATCGTCCGGATCTTCATGAACAACCTCGACCGTCCGGTGAACATCACCAACGGCCCGAAGGGGATCACGGGCATCGACCCGGTGCACGTCGGCGGCTTCAACCTGTCGCAGACGCATACGCTGTTCGGCTTCCAGCTGCCGTCGGTCTACATGTACTACTACCTGTTCGTGCTCTGCTCGCTGCTGGTGATCTGGGTGTGTACGCGTCTGCAGCACTCGCGTATCGGCCGTGCGTGGGCAGCGATCCGCGAAGACGAGATCGCGGCGAAGGCGATGGGCATCAACACCCGTAACGTGAAGCTGCTCGCGTTCGCGATGGGCGCGTCGTTCGGCGGCCTGTCGGGCTCGATGTTCGGCGCGTTCCAGGGCTTCGTGTCGCCCGAGTCGTTCACGTTCTGGGAATCAATCGTCGTGCTCGCCTGCGTGGTGCTCGGCGGCATGGGCCATATCCCGGGCGTGATCCTGGGTGCGGTGCTGCTCGCGATCTTCCCGGAATTCCTGCGCTCGACGATGAGCCCGCTGCAGCACGCGCTGTTCGGTCATGACGTCGTCGATACCGAAGTGATCCGTCAGGCGCTGTACGGCCTCGCGATGGTGATCATCATGCTGTACCGCTCGGAAGGCCTGTGGCCCGCGCCGAAGCATGAGGACAAGATCGCGAAACTGGCGAAGCGCAACAGCAAGAAGCCGGTGCGCGCTTAACCGACGGACAAGGGGATACACACATGAGCGACAAGCAAATCCGACTGTCCGTACAGGGCGTGAACAAGCGTTTCGGCGGCCTGCAGGCGCTGTCCGACGTCGGCCTGCAGATCAAGGAAGGCGAGATCTACGGCCTGATCGGGCCGAACGGCGCCGGCAAGACGACGTTCTTCAACGTGATCACGGGCCTCTACACGCCGGACTCCGGCGACTTCAAGCTGGACGGCCAGAACTACACGCCGACGGCCGTGCACCAGGTGGCCAAGGCCGGCATCGCGCGCACGTTCCAGAACATCCGCCTGTTCGGCGGGATGACGGCGCTCGAGAACGTGATGGTGGGCCGCCACGTGCGCACCAAGCACGGGCTGCTCGGCGCGGTGTTCCAGACGCCGGCCGAACGCCAGGAAGAGCGCGAGATCAAGGAACGCGCGATCGAGCTGCTCGAATACGTCGGCGTGCTGCAGTACGCCGACTACACGTCGCGCAACCTGTCGTACGGTCACCAGCGTCGTCTGGAAATCGCACGGGCCCTCGCGACCGATCCGAAGCTGCTCGCGCTCGACGAGCCGGCCGCCGGGATGAACGCGACCGAGAAGGTCGAACTCACGCGCCTGCTCGACAAGATCCGCTCGGACGGCCGCACGATCCTGCTGATCGAGCACGACGTGAAGCTCGTGATGGGGCTGTGCAACCGGATGACGGTGCTCGATTACGGCAAGGTGATCGCCGAGGGTCTGCCGCAGGACGTGCAGAAGAATCCGAAGGTGATTGAGGCATATCTCGGCGCAGGGGTGCACTGATGGCAGCGGCAATGTTGAAAATCAAGGGCTTGCAGGTCAACTACGGCGGCATTCAGGCCGTCAAGGGCGTTGACATGGAAGTCCGTCAGGGCGAGCTCGTGACGCTGATCGGTGCGAACGGCGCCGGCAAGACCACGACGATGAAGGCGATCACCGGCCTGAAGCCGTACTCGGCGGGCGACATCGAGTACGACGGCAAGTCGATCAAGGGCGTGCCGTCGCACGAACTGCTCAAGCGGGGCCTCGCGATGGTGCCGGAAGGCCGCGGGATCTTCGCGCGGATGTCGATCATCGAGAACATGCAGATGGGCGCGTACCTGCGCAACGACAACGAGCAGATCAAGAAGGACGTCGACCGGATGTTCGGCTTCTTCCCGCGCCTGAAGGAACGGGCGACGCAGCTCGCGGGCACGCTGTCGGGCGGCGAGCAGCAGATGCTGGCGATGTCGCGCGCGATTCTCTCCAAGCCGAAGCTGCTGCTGCTCGACGAGCCGTCGATGGGCCTGTCGCCGATCATGGTCGAGAAGATCTTCGAAGTGGTGCGCGAGATCTCGAAGGAAGGCATCACGGTGCTGCTGGTCGAGCAGAACGCACGCCTCGCGCTGCAGGCGGCCGACCGCGGCTACGTGATGGATTCGGGCACGGTCACGATGGAAGGCGACGCGAAGCAGATGCTCGACGATCCGAAGGTGCGGGCTGCGTATCTCGGCGAATGAATGAGCGGGCCTGGCGCGGCGGCGGATGCCGGCGCGCCGCGCAAGGGCTGTCGAAAGGCTGTCACGGGTTGCCGTGACAGCCTTTTTTTCGTCCGGCGTGTCCGGCGGCGAACTGTGCATCGCGGATGCGACTCCATTCATCGGGTAGCGAGGCCGGCGACGCGGTGCGGGACACGGCAGCGTGTCGGTTTGCCGGCAGCCGTCCGCGACCGGCCATCCGCGACCGGCCGTCCGCCACCGGCCGTCCGCCATCGGCCGTCCGCAAACCGACACGCGGGCGGCGTAACATGGTCGATCCATCGCGATACGGAGAGCACGCATGAGTCTGGACTACGGTTTCGTGAAGGCGAAGGTGACGTCGGTGGCGCAGCTGAAGGGCTCGCCGCACGGCAGCGAGATCCAGTATCACATCCACCTGACGCTCGCGTTGCCGAGCGGCGACTGGGATGTCGCGATCAACGTCGGCACCAACGATGCGGACGACCTGCTGAACTACAAGCTCGTCTACGATTTCCATCATCCGATCACGGCGACGCTGGCGGCCGCGGCCGAAGGCTATACGGACCTCACCGGGCACACCGCGCTACCTGCGCTCGACTATCTGCGCAGCGACATCCTGAACGAGACGGGGGCATGGCGCGCGAGCGCCGTGATGGACGGCACCGAGCACGCGGAGCCGATTCCGTCGCTGCTGCGGCTCGTCAATGCCGCCCAGTCGCAAGGGCTCGACGTGGTCGTGTTCGGCCGCACGTATGCGCAAGGCAACGGCATCCACGACACGCACATGAACCAGGGCTCGACCGGCTCGAACTACCTGCACCGTGCGGGCAACGACCGCAACGACCACAACGACGTGTGGCAGGACGGCGCGCTGATCGTGCGCGTGAGCGACACGCAGTGGGCCGCGTATTTCGCGGCGTTCGAGCAGCAGGCCGTGCCGACCGACGCGCTCGGCAATCCGCTGCCGGGCGCGGGGTCGATCACGCGCTGAGCCAGCCGTGCCGCGGCCGGCGGCCGCGTTACGCGGCGGGCAGCGTCTTGCCGAACGAGATGCGTTCCTCGACGCGATAGCCGAGCGCCGCGTAGAAGCGGCATGCATCGTCGTTGCCGGGCAGTACCTGCAGGTTGATCTTCAGGCAGCCGCGCGCGGCGAGCGCGCGCTCCGCATGCGCGATCAGCGCGCGGCCGACGCCGAGCCGGCGTACGTCGTTCGCGACGCCGAACGAATAGAGCCAGCCGCGATGTCCGTCGAAACCGGCCATCAGCGTGCCGACGACGCGCGCCCCGCTGGTCGCGACGAAGAACAGCTCCGGCTGCGTCGCGAGCTTCAGCTCGATCGATCGTAGCGGATCGCGGTGCGGCGGCGCACCGGCTTCGTCGTACTGCGGGAACGCGTCGCGCCATACCGCGAGGACGGCATCGGTGTCGGCGCGTTCGAACGGGCGGATCACGACAGCATCGGCGGCGGCATCCATCGCGGCGGTCTCCTTACAGCGTGTCGAGGATCGACCGCAGCATCGCCATCATCCGGTCGATTTCTTCGGTCGTCACGTTCAGCGCGGGCATGAAGCGCAGCAGGTTCGGCCGCGCGGCATTCAGCAGCAGGCCGTCGGGCTGCATGTCGCGCGCCTTCTCGACGATCTGCGGGCCGATGTCCTTGCCGAGCAGCAGCGCGCGCAGCAGGCCTTCGCCGCGTTCGCCCTCAAAGCCGCGCTCCTCCGACAGCTCGAGCAGCTTGCGCTTCAGATATTCGCCGCGCTCGCGCACGCCTTCGAGGAAGCCGGGCGCGACGAGCTGCGAGATGACCGAATAACCGACCGCCGTCATCAGCGGGTTGCCGTTGTACGTGCCGCCCTGGTCGCCGGCCTCGAACACCGCGACATCGGCCTTCGACAGCAGCGCCGCGAGCGGCACGCCGCTGCCGATGCCCTTGCCGAGCGTCATGACGTCCGGCTCGATATCGGCGAGTTCGTACGCGAACAGCGTGCCCGCGCGACCGCAGCCGCTCTGCACTTCGTCGACGATCAGCAGCAGGTTGTGCTGTTTCGTCAGCGCGCGCAGCTCGCGCATGAATTCGCGCGTGGCCGGAATCACGCCGCCTTCGCCCTGGATCGGTTCGAGCATCACCGCGACGGTCTTGTCGGTGATCAGCTTCTCGACCGAGTTGATGTTGTTCAGTTCGGCCTTCGGGAAGCCCGGCACCTGCGGCGCGTAGATCGTGTCCCAGCCCGGCTTGCCGCTCGCCGACATCGTCGCGAGCGTGCGGCCGTGGAAGCTGTGATCGAACGTGATGATCTCGTACGCGCCGTTCCTGAACTTGCGGCCCCACTTGCGCGCGAGCTTGATCGCGCCTTCGTTCGCTTCCGCGCCGCTGTTCGTGAAGAACACCTTGTCGAACACGCTGTGCTGCGTGAGCAGCGCCGCGAGCTTCGCCATCGGCTCGTTGTAGAACGCCGGCGACGGGTTCAGCAGCTTGTCGGCCTGCGTTTTCAGTGCGTCGACGACACCGTCGTTGCAATGGCCGAGGCTGTTGACGGCCCAGCCCTGGATGAAGTCCAGATAGCGCTTGCCCGTGTGATCGTAGAGCCACGAACCCTTGCCGTGCGTAAACACGATGTCGGGGCGGTTCGTGATGTACATCAGCGAGTCGATCGGATAATCGTTCAGGGGCATGGCGGCAGACTCCAGCGGGCGTTGAAAGGAAACGGGCAATAAAAAAGCCACGGAAGGCCGTGGCTGGTGGGTCGAACAGCTTGTGCGTAACCGGTGAAGCGGAGGAGGGTTACGCGCGAGTCCGTGACGAGCCGGCGGCATCCGGGCGGAGCGGCGAGCGGCGACGTCGGAGAGCGGACAGGAAGCGGTTCATGTGCGCAAGCATAAGGCATCCCGCGCCCCACTGTAAACCGCCGCGATGCCACGAATGTGACACGGGCGGCGCGCAGCGGGGCGCGGGCGCGCCCGGCGCTCAGACCGGATGCGCGAGATCGGCGGCGCTCGTGAACGAGTCCGCGTAGAACTCGTCGGCCGGCAGCGCGTGGTGCTGCGTGAAGTCGCGCTGCGCGGATTCGACCATCACCGGCGCGCCGCACGCGTACACCTGGTGGCCCGACAGATCGGGCAGGTCCTCGATCACCGCGCGATGGACGAAGCCCGTGCGGCCCGTCCACTGGTCGGCATCGTCCGGCTCGGAGAGCACCGGCACGTACTTGAAGTTCGGGATGTCGCGCGCCCACTGCTCGGCGAGTTCGGCGAGGTAGATGTCCTTCTTGCGGCGCGCGCCCCAGTAGAGCGTCATCGGGCGCGTGATGCCCGAGTGCTTCACGTGCTCGATGATCGCCTTGATCGGCGCGAAGCCGGTGCCCGACGCGAGCAGCACGATCGGCTTGTCGGAATCCTCGCGCAGGAAGAACGTGCCGAGCGGGCCTTCGAAGCGCAGGATGTCGCGCTCCTTCATCGCACCGAACACGTGATCGGTGAACTTGCCGCCCGGCATGTGGCGGATGTGCAGCTCGATCGGGCCTTCCTCGTGCGGCGCGTTCGCCATCGAGTAGCTGCGGCGCGAGCCGTCCTTCAGGATGAATTCGACGTACTGGCCCGCGAGGTACTGCAGGCGTTCGTTGGCCGGCAACTGCAGCTTCACGACCATCACGTCGTCCGCCTTGCGTTCGAGCGCGGCGATCCGGCACGGCAGCTTCTTGACCTGCACGCCGTCGACGCCGGCGATCTCGCGCACGTCGATCTCGAGATCGCATTGCGCCTTCGAGCAGCACAGCAGCGCGAGGCCGCGCGTGCGTTCGTCGTTGGACAGCGCCGACGCGGCATGCGGGCCCTGTTCGATCTGGCCCGACACGATCTGGCCCTTGCAGGAGCCGCACGCGCCGTTCTTGCAGCCGTACGGCAGATGGACGTTCTGGCGTAGCGCGGCCGCCAGCACGGTTTCGTCCGACTCGACCTGGAATTGCCGGCCGCTTTGCTTGAGAGTGACGTTGAATGCCATAGAACCAAACTAGAACAAAATGGGGGGACCGTGCGTGTCGCGCACGGCAGCTACAATGCAAAACCGTTGCGCGTCGCGCAACGGCGGCTACTGATTTCGCAACCAACATGATCGCGACACGAATCCTGCGCCGGCCGCGCGTACTGATCGTCGGCTGCGGCGACGTCGGCATGCGCTGCGTCGCGCAATGGCGTGACGCGCGCCGCAATCTGCGCATCTTCGCGCTGACGAGCCACCCGGCCCGCCGCGACGAACTGCGCGCCGTGGGCGCGACGCCGATCGTCGGCGATCTCGATCGCCCGGCGACGCTCGGCCGCCTCGCGGGCCTCGCCCGCACGATCCTGCATCTCGCGCCGCCGCAATCCGACGGCCGCGACGACCGGCGCACGCGTGCGCTGATCGCCGCAACGTCCATGCCCGCGCGTCGGCCGGCGCCGCCGCCGGCACCGGCGGCCGGCCGGCTCCGAACGCTGCGCAGCGCGGCGCGACAGGCCGGCGCGCCCGTTCGGGCAGCGCGTATTGTACCCGACGGTCTTCGCGCGCCGAGGCTCGTCTACGCCAGTACGACGGGCGTCTACGGCGATTGCGGCGGCGCGCGCATCGACGAAACGCAACCCCTGCGCCCCGCGAACCCGCGCGCGTTCCGGCGCGTGTCGGCCGAGCGGCAACTGCGCGCGGCGACGGTGCGCGGCGCGTTGTCGGCGCGCATCGTGCGCATTCCCGGCATCTATGCGGCGAACCGCCTGCCGCTCGCGCGGCTCGAGCGCGGCACGCCAGCGCTCGAGCCGGCCGACGACGTGTACACGAACCACATCCACGCGGACGATCTCGCGGCGATCCTGCGCCGTGCGGCCGAGCGCGGCAAGCCGGCGCGCGTCGTGCACGCGTCGGACGACACCGAACTGCGGATGGGGGAGTATTTCGACCGGGTCGCGCAGGCGCTCGGCCTGCCGAGGCCGCCGCGCGTCAGCCGCGCGGACGCGGAGCGCCTGCTCGAGCCGACGCTGCTGTCGTTCATGCGCGAGTCGCGGCGCTTGTCCAACGCACGGCTCAAGGCCGAATTGTGCGTGACGTTGCGCTATCCGACCGTAGACGATTTCCTTCAAACGCTCGCGCCGGGCAGCGCGTCAGGTAAGCGCCGGTAACGCCTCGATCAGCAGGAAGCACAGCAGCGCACCGATCAGCGCGCCGATCAGGTTCGGATGATACTTGTGCTTCAGATGCATCGTGACCAGCAGGCCGCCGATCGCGATGACGCCGATGACCGCGAACGCGATCATCACCGACGACAGTTCGAAAGAATGGTTGATGTTCATGATGTCCCCCCTGCATCGCTGCTCTTGCAGCTTGTGATTTCAGTATAGCGGGGGAACCTGCGGCTCAGGGGCGGTCGGATGCCGAACGGTCGTGCGGATTTTCCCTTACAGGGTTTGGACGGGATTGCGCAGCGCGGCAAGGTCGGCTTCGGCGAGCCACCGCCATGCGCCGGGTGCGAGATCGCCCGGCAGCGCGAAGCCGCCGATGCTTTCGCGATGCAGCGACTCGACGCGGTTGCTCGCCGCCGCGACCATCCGCTTGACCTGGTGGTACTTGCCTTCGAGCACGGTCAGCGCGAGCGAGCGCGTGTCGCGGGCGGCGGCGGCGACGGCCGCGATCGGCTTCGGCTCGCCATGCAATTGCACGCCGGTGCGCAGCGCCTGCAGTTGCGTGTCGTCGAGCGGGTGGCGTACGGTCGCGACGTAGGTCTTCGGCACCTTGCGCTTCGGCGACGTGTACGCGTGCACGAACTGGCCGTCGTCGGACAGCAGCAGCAGGCCGGTCGTGTCCTGGTCGAGCCGGCCGACGCACTGCACGCCGCGTGCGACGAGCGGCGCGGGCAACAGGCTGAACACGCTCGCATGGTGCTGCGGATCGCGCGAACACTCGTAGCCGGCCGGCTTGTTGAGCGCGAGATACGCGCGCGCATGGAACGGCCATGCCGTATCGTCGACCTCGAACACGAGGCCGTCGGTATCGAAGCTGGCGTCCGGGTCGGTCGCGGCCGCGCCGGCGACGGCGACGCGGCCTGCTTCGATCAGGCCGCGGCACTGGCGGCGCGAGCCGAAGCCCTGGGTGTAGAGAATGCTTTCGAGATCCATAGCGCGCGCATTCTATCAAGCACCGGCGCAGGGCCGGCATGGACGCGCATGCGCTGGTAAGCTGCCGGAACGCTGCGCGGCGCGCGGCGCCCGTTCATTCTTCACGGAAAGCCCATGCCTTTCGATTCATTCCCGTTCGGCCGCCATGCTGCCGCCGTCATCGTCGCCGCGACCGTTTCGTCGACCGCGTTCGCGCATGCGCATCTCGCGAAGAGCGATCCGCCGGCGGGCGCCGCGCTGGCAGCCGCACCGGCGGCCGTCACGATCGACTTCACCGAGCCGCTGGAGCCGGCATTCAGTTCGATCGTCGTCGTCGACGGCGACGGCAAGACGGTGTCGAACGGCCGCGCGCGCATCGACGCGTCGAACCGCAAGCGGATGACGGTGCCGCTCGCGGCGCTCGGCACGGGCGCGTACACGGTGAAGTGGGCGGCCGTCGCGACCGACGGGCATCGCACGCAGGGCGAGTACGGCTTCGGCGTGAAGTGACGCAACGGCGGCGGCAAGCCCGTGCCAGGATTGCCCCCCGCCTTTATCCGACAGGAGTCTCCGGCATGAATCCGACGACGCTCGACGCACTCGCCGATTTTCCCCGCCAGCTCGAAGCGCATTTCGCGGCCGTCCCCGACGGCTATGCGCGCTGGACACCCGACGACTGGGCCGGCATTCCGAGCGAGCATTTCTCGCCGCTCGGGCAGCTCTGCCACGTGCGCGACATCGAGATCGACGGCTATCACGTGCGGCTGCGCCGCATGCTCGACGAAGACCGGCCGCGGCTCGTCTCGATCGACGGCGACGCGCTCGCGATCGAGCGGCGCTACAACGACGCGTATGCGTCCGACGTGCTCGCGGCGATTCGCGACGCGCGGCGCGAGACGCTGGAGTTGCTGTCGCGCCTCACGCCCGAACAGTTCGAGCGTACCGGCGAGTTCGACGGCTACGGTGCGCTGACCGTGCGTGGGCTCGTCCATTACCTGTGCAGCCACGATCAGCAGCATCTGGCCGGCATGCAGTGGCTGCTCGGCAAGATCGACGCGGCGCTGTACGCACGCTGAGCCGGCCGGCGGCCGTGCGATCGACCGCGCAATCCGGCGCGCTTGTCGGTGCGGCAGTCCGCCTTGGATTGCTTCGATTGGATCGTTTTTCTGGATAATCCATCCAGCCGCGGCCGGCTGACCGGCGGCTCGCGCATGCCTACACTCCAAGCTTCGTTCACCGAAAAAAGGAGTCAACCGTGGCAACGCATACGCTCGCAGACAAGGTCGTCCTGATCGCAGGCGGCGCAAAGAATCTCGGCGGCCTGATCGCCCGGGACCTGGCTGGCCACGGCGCGAAGGCGGTGGCGATTCACTACAACAGCGCGGCATCGCAGGCGCAGGCCGAGGAGACGGCCGCCGCGGTGCGCGCGGCCGGCGCGCAAGCCGCGACGTTCCAGGCGGACCTGACGACGGCTGCCGCGGTCGAGAAGCTGTTCGACGACGCGAAGCAGCGCTTCGGCAAGATCGACATCGCGATCAACACGGTCGGCAAGGTGCTGAAGAAGCCGTTCACCGAGATCAGCGAGGCCGAGTACGACGAGATGTTCGCGGTCAACAGCAAGTCGGCGTTCTTCTTCATCAAGGAAGCCGGGCGGCACCTCGAGGATCACGGCAAGCTCGTCACGCTCGTGACGTCGCTGCTCGGCGCGTTCACGCCGTTCTACGCGGCGTACGAAGGGTCGAAGGCGCCGGTCGAGCACTTCACGCGCGCGGCGTCGAAGGAATACGGCGCGCGCGGCATCTCGGTGACGGCCGTCGGGCCGGGCCCGATGGACACGCCGTTCTTCTATCCGGCCGAAGGCGCCGATGCGGTCGCGTACCACAAGACGGCCGCCGCGCTGTCGCCGTTCAGCAAGACGGGGCTGACCGACATCGAGGACGTCGTGCCGTTCATCCGCCATCTCGTGACCGACGGGTGGTGGATCACGGGCCAGACGATCCTGATCAACGGCGGCTATACGACCAAGTAACCGGGCCGCTCACGGGCCGCTCACGGGCCGCGCCGGCGGCCGTTGCGGCCGCGCGGCGCACCGCAATGGCGCGTTTGCGTGGACAATGGACGGGCGCGCGGTCACGAGGCCGCGCGCCCGTTTTCCCTGTGTCGCCGAAGCCGGCCGCGAATGCGCGGCAGCCGGCGGCCGCGACCGTTCGCACCCGGGTTTCCCACCGATGGACAAGCTGGATCAGGTCAGGATCTTCCTGCAGGTTGCCGAGATGGGCAGCTTCATCAAGGCCGCGCATGCGCTCGACGTGCCGCGCGCGACCGTGTCGGCGGCCGTCCAGCAGCTCGAGACGGCGCTCGGCACCCGCCTGTTGCATCGCACGACGCGCCAGGTGCAGTTGACCGCCGACGGCGCGCTGCTGCTCGAACGCGGCCGGCGCCTGCTCGCGGAAGCCGACGAACTCGACCGCCTGTTTCGGCGTCGCGACCGCGACGTGGTCGGGCGGCTGAACGTCGACGTGCCGAGCCGGATCGCGCGCCGCGTCGTGGCGCCCGCGCTGCCGTCGCTGTTTCGCCGCCACCCGAAGCTGCAACTGTCGCTCGGCTCGACGGACCGCACGATCGACCTCGTGCAGGAGGGGGTCGATTGCGCGATCCGCGTCGGGCGGCTCGCGGACAGCAGCCTCGTCGTGCGGCCGCTCGGGCAGTTCGCGCTGATCAACTGCGCGAGCCCCGACTACCTGCGCGAATGCGGCGTGCCCGAGCATCCGGATGCGCTCGCGCACGGGCACTGGGCGATCGGCTATGCGTCGCCGACGACGGGGCGCGAGCTCGGCTGGGAATACTGCGCGGACGGACAGCGGCACGAACTGACGCTGCCGAGCCGCGTGATCGTCAACAACGCCGAAACCTATATCGCCAGCTGCATCGCGGGAATGGGGCTGATCCAGATTCCGCGCTTCGACGTCGAGCATCTGCTGGCAAGCGGCGCACTCGTCGACGTGATGCCCGGCCACCGCGCCGAGCCGATGGACGTGGCGGCCGTGTATCCGCACCGCCGGCATCGCTCGAGGCGGCTCAACGCGTTCATCGAGTGGTTCGGCGAGTTGATGGCCGATGCGTTGAACGACGCGGGCGCGAGCGGCGGCGGCGACTGAAGGCGGCATCGTGCCGGTATCCGCGCGCCGTCCCGCCGTTCGCCGGCTCGGGACGCGGCCGATCGGCACCGGCGCGCGGCGGCCGTGCGGCGACCGCGCCGCGCATGCTCAAGCGGCGAACTGCCGGGTGCGCCCGGTGGCCCGTACCGCGTCGATCAGCGCGGCGCCGACGCCCGCGGGTTTCGACGCGAATGCGTAAAAGCGTGCGGCCGGCAGCGCCGGCAGGCCGTCGTGCGGCCCGCACTCGCGCAGGCCGTCGCGCAACTGGCTGCGCGCGAGCGCCGTGACCGCGAAACCGGCGAGCGCGGCCGACATGCAGCCGGCCATGCTCCCGCTTTCGAACAGCACGCGAAACGGCCGCAGCGCCGCGGCGAGCGCGGACACCGCGGCTTGCCGATACACGCACGGCTCCGGAAACAGCGCGAGTGGCACGCCTTCGTCGGCATCGAGCGCCGTATCGGCCGCGAATGCCCACACGAGCGGTTCCTCCCACAGCAGTTCGCCGGGCGTGTCGACCTGTCGGCACTGCTTGCCGAACACGACGTCGAGCCGGCCCAGCGATTGCTCCCGCAACAGCGACGCGGTGATGCCGACCTTCAGTTCGATCGAGGTGCGCGGATGGCGGTCGCGGAACGTGCGCAGCACCTGCGGCAGCCACGTGCCCGCGAAATCCTCCGACGCACCGACCCGCAGCGGCCCGTGCGCCGGCGCGCCGCGCAGCCGCGCGCGCACTTCGCTCTCCATGTCGACGATGTTGCGCGCGTACGCGTACAGCGTGTCGCCGGCCGGCGTCAGCGCGATACGGCGTGTCGTGCGCGCGAGCAGCACGGTGCCGGCCGCCTGTTCCAGCCGCTTGATGTGGCCGCTGACGGCCGACGGCGTCAGCGCGAGGCGCTCGGCGGCCGGCGCGAACCCACGACTGTCGACCACTTCGAGAAAGGTGCGCAGCAGCGCGATGTCGAGCGCGGACGATGCGGGGTCGGTCGGTGGTTCCATGGATCGATTCAACGCAATATTTGAAGAGTAATTCATGATACTCCGCGAATCGTGATGAAAGGCCGGCCTACCATCGTACGTTCATGCCGACCTTGACCTGCTGGAGGACCCGATGACGACCTATGCACATGCGACGACCGCGTCGCTCGACATTGCCTATCTCGAATGGAACCCGCGCGGCGAACGCGTCGCCGTGCTGCTGCACGGCTGGCCGGACAGCCCGGTCGGCTGGGAGGCGGTGGCTTCGGCACTCGCCACACACGGCTACCGCGTGCTCGCGCCCGCATTGCGCGGTTTTGCGCCGACGCGCTTTCGCGATGCGTCCGTGCCGCGCAGCGGTCAGCTCGCGGCGCTCGGGCGCGACCTGCTCGAATTCGTCGACGCGCTCGGTATCGAGCGGCCCGTGCTGGTCGGGCACGACTGGGGCGCCCGCGCGGCCGCGAACGCCTGCGGGCTGCGCGGCGGGGCCGCATCGCATCTGGTGATGCTGTCGGTCGGGTACGGCACCAACGATCCCGCTCAGCCGCTGTCGCTGCAGCAGGCGCGCAACTACTGGTATCACTGGTTCATGGCGACGCCGCGCGGCGAGCAGGCGCTGCGCGACGACCGCCGTGCGTTCGCGCGCCTGATGTGGGATACGTGGTCGCCGCCGGGCTGGTATCGCGACGGCGATTTCGACGCGGCGGCCGTCGCATTCGACGGACCCGACTGGATCGACGTCGTGCTGCATTCGTACCGGCAGCGCTGGGGCTTCGCGCCGGGCACGCCGGCCTATGCGGACGACGACGCGCGGCTGAACCCGGCGCCCGTGCTGGCGGTACCGACGCTCGTGCTGCATGGCGGCGCGGACGCCTGCAATCATCCGGACAGCTCGGCCGGGCGCGAGCGGTTCTTCGCCGGGCGTTACGAGCGGCAGGTGCTCGACGGCGTCGGGCACTTCCCGCAGCGCGAAGCCCCGGCGGCGGTCGCGGACGCGATTCTCGGGTTCTGCGAGCGGGGGTGATGCGCGCCGGCCGGCCCGGCGCGGGAAGGATCAGCCGTGCACGCGCGGCGCGAGCAGGTCGGCGAGCCCGATGTTCCTGAACATCTCGCGGCGGATGCGATCGCCGACGCGGAACACTTCCTCGGCGCCGTCCTGCGACGGGTCGACGAACACGCGGTAAGGGCGCTTGCCGGCCGGCGCCGCGACGAGCGCGGCAATCGCCGCGGCGACGGCGCCCGCATCGGCGTTAGCCGGCTCGAGCGCGGCGAGGCCCTTCAATGCCTGATCGGCGACGCCCGCGTACGGCCCGCTGTCGTACGCGGCCTGCACGGCGGTATCGGCCGGCTTGCCCGCATGGAGGAAGTGATTCGTGCCCCGGGTGAACGCGCCCGGCACGACGATCGACGTTTCGATGCCCCAGCGCGCGAGTTCGGCCGCGTAGGACACCGCGAGCGAGTCCATCGCGGCTTTCGCGGCGAAGTAGGGCGCGAGGAACGGCGGGGTGCCGCCGCGCGCCGACGAGGACGACACCCAGACGAGCAGGCCGCGGCCTTGGCCGCGCAGGTGCGGCAGCGCCGCGCGGTTCACGCGCTGGGTCGACACGACGTTGACGTCGTAGAGCTGCGCGAGCTGTTCGGGCGTGAACGCTTCGGCCGGCCCGAACACCATGTGGCCGGCGTTGTGGACGACGACGTCCAGACGGCCGTCGTCGGCGATCACGCGATCGATTGCGGCGTCGACCGACGCATCGTCGCCGACGTCGAGCTCGAGGCTGCGCAGGTCGACGCCGTGTTCTTGCGCATAGGCGGCGACGGCGGCGACGCGCGGCGCGTTGCGCCCAGCGCTCTCGCGCATCGATGCGTAGACCGTGTGACCGGCGCGGGCGAGCGCCTGGGCCGTCAGCAGGCCGAAGCCGCTGGACGCGCCGGTGACGAGGATGACTTCCTTCATGAGCGATCTCCTGGCGGAAAGACGAGTGGGTAGCGGGCGGTCCGTCAGCACATGCCGCCGTTGGCGCGCAGGATCTGGCCGTTGATCCACGCGCCGTCCGGGCCGGCGAGGAACGCGACGACGCGCGCGATGTCGTCGGGCTGGCCGAGCCGCTCGAGCGGGTTCAGCTTCGCGAGCCGCTCGACGAGTTCGGCGCTCTTGCCCTGCAGGAACAACTCGGTCGCGACCGGTCCCGGCGCGACGGCGTTCACGCGGACGCCGCGCCCGCGCATTTCCTGCGCGAGCACCTGCGTGAGGCTTTCGACCGCCGCCTTGCTTGCGACGTACACGCCGTAAGTCGGCATGCGCATGCCGATCACGCTGGTCGACAGGTTGATGATGCGTCCGCCGTCGCGCACCCGTTTTGCCGCTTCGCGGCATACGTTGAACGTGCCTTTCACGTTGATGGCGATCGTTTCGTCGAACAGCGCGTCGTCGCAGTCGGCGATCGCGGCCAGCTTCATCACGCCCGCCGAATTGACCACCACGTCGATGCCGCCGAATGCATCGCGGGCGGCGTCGAACAGCGCGGCCACGGCTGCCGGGTCGGCGACGTTCGCCTGCACCGCGACGGCATGGCCGCCGTCGGCGACGATCGCATCGACCACGTCGCGGGCCGGGCCGGCGCTGCCGGCATAGTTGACGACGACCCGGAAACCGTCCCGGGCGAGCTGGCGGGCGATTTCCGCGCCGATGCCGCGCGACGAACCCGTGACGAGGGCGACCTGTTCCGATGTGCTCATGTCCTGCTCCTTGGTGAAGGGATGAATGCCGTTCGATCCGGCGACAGGACTACTGTAGGCTTCCTCGATCAATAAAAATAATGAATAATGATCAGTCAATGAATGACCGAAAGTATGTCTCATGGGGTTCGACAGCAGGCTGCTCAGCGGTATCGGGGTGCTCTCCGCGGTGATCGAGGCCGGCACCTTCGCGCGCGCGGGCGAGGCGATGGGGCTGACTCAACCGGCGGTGAGCCGCGCCGTCGCCCGGCTGGAACAGCGGGTCGGCATCCGGATCTTCAACCGGACGGCGCGCGCGATCACGTTGACCGACGAAGGGCGGCGCTTTTACGAGGCGGTCGCGCCGCTGCTGGCCGGCATCGAGGAGGCGGCGCTCGACGCCGGCCAGTCGAAGGCGCGCGTGAGGGGGCGGCTGCGCGTGAACGTGGACGGCACGTTCGGTCACTACGTGCTCGCGCCGCGGATGGCGGAATTTCTCGACCGCTTTCCCGACCTGTCCGTCGAGATCAGCGTGCGCGACCGGATGGGCGACCTCGTCGCCGACGGCTTCGACGTGGCCGTGCGCTTCGGCATCCCGGAGCCGTCGTCATATCGTGCGCGCCTGCTGGTCGAGACGCGCGTGCTGACCTGCGCGTCGGCGGCCTATGTCGCGCGTCATGGCGAACCGCGGCACCCGCGGGACCTCGCGGACGGTCACCGGTGCGTGCTAATCCGCAATCCGGTGACGGGGCGGCCGTACGAATGGGAATTTCATCGCGGCAAGGAAGTCGTGCCGGTCGACGCCGCCGGCAGGCTGACGGTCAACGATACGGGCGGGCTGCTCGGCGCGTGCCTGGGCGGCGTCGGCATCGCGCAACTGCTGGAACTCTATGCGCGGGACGTCCTGGCCGACGGGCGGTTGGTGCAGTTGTTGCCCGAGTGGGCGGACGAGACTTTCCCGCTTTATGCGTATCACCACGCGTCGAATCTCGTGTCGGCGAAGGTGAGGGTGTTCCTCGACTTCGTCCGCGAGCTGATGGCCTGAGTCAAGTGGCTGCACGGTGAAGAGCTGCCGTCAGGTCATTCGGTGCGATGGGGAAGGTTGTCCGGGAACGGATAGGGCGCATGCGGCCCGGGCCAGTCGGGTACGGGCGGCGCGCTCAGTATGTCGCAACCGCCGAGCATCAGCGCCAGCACGGTGGCGAGCACGGCGCGGCAGATCCGGCATGAAATCCTGCGCATGGACATGGACGGCCTCCGTGGTCGGCATCTCCCTGATGCTTGGACTGCCGGGCGGGACGTCTGTCGCGGCGATGCGGCGCAAAAACAAAAAACCCGCGAAGCGGCGAGCTTGCGCGGGTTTCGAGCGTTGCAGCGGATGACGCTGCGAAAGACTGGTGCCCAGGGCCGGAATCGAACCGGCACGCCTTGCGGCGGGGGATTTTGAGTCCCCTGCGTCTACCAATTTCACCACCTGGGCGTCATTCTGGCCGCGCATGCGGTTGTGCGCGGCGAAACGCGGATTATGGCGGAAATCCGGGCGCCGGGCAAGCTACCCGGCATCCGGTGTACGAGTCACTGGCTCAGATAGACGAAGCGGCCCTGTTTCACGATCCCCATCACGCTCGCGCGCTGGTCGAGCCCCACGTGATCCTTGTCGCTCGTGTTGACGACGCCGTTCGGCACGACGAGCTCGTGCGCGCGTTCGAGTTCGCGCCGCAGCGCCGCGCGGAACGCGGGCGTGCCGGGCTGCGCGGCCTTCAGCGCGCGGCCGACCGCGTCGGCGAGGCGCGGATAGACGCCCGCCGCATCGCCCGCGAACTGCGTGACGGTGCCGACGCCGTATTTCGTTTCATACGCGTCGACGAATGCCAACGCGGCCTTGCGCGCTGGATGGTCGGCCGGCAGCGTGCGCGCGACGACCACCGGCTGGGTCGGGAACAGCGTGCCGTCGACGTCCTTGCCGCCGAGCTTGATGAATTCCGGCGTCGCGATGCCGTGCGTCTGGTAGATCGCGCCCTTGTAGCCGCGCTCGATCAGCGTGCGCTGCGGCAGCACGGCCGGCGTGCCCGAGCCCGCGATCAGGATCGCATCGGGTTTCGCCGCGATCAGCTTCAGCGCCTGGCCGGTGACGCTCGCGTCGGTGCGGTTGAAGCGCTCGGTCGCGACCACGCGGATCTTGCGCAGGTCCGCGAAGCGCGTGAATTCGTTGAGCCAGCTGTCGCCGTAGCTGTCCGCGAAGCCGATGAAGCCGACCGTCTTCACGCCGTGGTTGGCCATGTAGCGCGTCATCACGTCGGCCATCGCGCGGTCGCTCTGCGCCATCTTGAACGCCCAGGTCCGCGCGCCTTCCTGCGGCTCGACGATCGCGCCCGAGCCGACCAGCGTGATCATCGGCGTCTGCGCGGCGGCCACCGCGTCGAGCGCCGCGAGCGCGGCCGGCGTGATGTTCGGCCCGACCACGACGTCGACGTGATCCTCGTCCACCAGCTTGCGGATGTTGCGCACCGCGGTGCCCGGATCGGAGGCGTCGTCGAGCACCGTGACCTGCACGGGCTGCCCGGCGATCGTCTTCGGCCACATCAGGATCGCGTTCTTGCTCGTGATGCCGATCGCGGCGGCCGGGCCGGTCGACGACAGGTCGACGCCGACCTTCAGGTCGGCATGCGCGACCGCGCAGGCGAGCACGAGGGCGGCGCCGGCGGCGCGGCGCAACTGGGCGGGAAGCGTCATGCGGGAATCTCCATGTCCGTCGGGCAACGAAAAGGGGCGCAATGTGCGCCCCCGGTTCATACCTGTTCCGTCAAAGCTCGTACGATTCGGCTTCGCCCTTGAGCGCCTGCTCGATCAGCTTGCGGTTCAGCGTCGGCGACAGCAGTTCGACGAGCGTATACACATAGCTGCGCAGGTAGGCGCCCTGCTTGAGCGCGACGCGCGTCACGTTGCTGCCGAACAGATGGCCGACCGGGATCAGCCGCAAGCCGCGATCGCGCTCGGGATTGAACGCGATGTCGGCCATGATGCCGACGCCCAGGCCGAGTTCGACATAGGTCTTGATCACGTCGGCGTCGATCGCCTCGAGCACGATGTCCGGCGACAGTCCGCGCAGCGCGAACGCATGATTGATCTTCTTGCGGCCCGCGAACGCGTCGTCGTACGTGATCAGCGGGTATTGCGCGAGATCGTCCAGCGTGACCGGCTTGCGTTCGAGCAGCGGATGGTCGGCCGGCACGACGGCCGCGTGATGCCACTGGAAGCAGGGCAGCGACACGAGCTCCTTGTAGTCGGAGATCGCCTCGGTCGCGATCGCGAGATCGGCCTGGTCGTGGATCACCATCTCGGCTACCTGCGTCGGGCTGCCCTGCAGGATCGACAGGTGCACCTTCGGGAAGCGCTTCTTGAACTCGGCGATCGCGGCCGGCAGCGAGTAGCGGGCCTGCGTGTGAGTGGCCGCGATGGTCAGGTTGCCCTGATCCTGCGCCGCATAATCTTTCCCGACCCTCTTTAAGCTTTCGACTTCCTGAAGAATCCGCTCGACCGATGCGAGGATGATCCGGCCCGGCTCGGTGAGCGAGCGCACGCGCTTGCCGTGCCGCGTGAAGATCTCGACGCCCAGCTCGTCCTCGAGCTCGATGATCGCCTTCGATACCCCCGGTTGCGACGTGTAGAGCGCCTTGGCGGCCTCGGTGAGGTTGAAATTCTGCCGGACGGCCTCGCGCACGAAGCGAAATTGGTGCAGGTTCATTTATAACCCTTCCGCATATCAACAGAATTTTTTAGTCGTTTGAAATATAAGGCGAGTTTATTACGATTCACCGGAGTTTTTCAAATATGGATATCTGTTTTCGTCATTAGCAATCCAGCCGGCAGCGGATGGCGGCGGTGACGACGGAACGGAGATTCGGGCGCGACGTGGCTAGGACGTCGCGCGGTCAACACGAAAACCCTGGGGTCCCCGAATGTATCAGTACGACCAATACGACCAGACGATCGTCGACGAGCGAGTCGCGCAGTACCGCGATCAGGTGCGCCGCCGGCTGTCGGGCGAGTTGAGCGAAGACGAATTCCGTCCGCTGCGTCTGCAGAACGGCCTGTACATGCAGCGCCACGCGTACATGCACCGCATCGCGATTCCGTACGGCAACCTGCGCAGCGACCAGCTCCGGATGCTGGCGCGCATCGCCCGCGAACACGACCGCGGCTACGGTCACTTCTCGACGCGCTCGAACATCCAGTTCAACTGGATCGAACTGGAAGAGACGCCCGAGATCCTCGCGAAGCTCGCGTCGGTGCAGATGCATGGCATCCAGACGTCGGGCAACTGCATCCGCAACATCACGGCCGACCAGTTCGCCGGCGTCGCGCAGGACGAAGAGATCGATCCGCGCCCGTGGGCCGAGGTCCTGCGCCAGTGGTCGACGTTCCATCCCGAATTCGCGTGGCTGCCGCGCAAGTTCAAGATCGCGGTGTCGGGCTCGAAGCACGACCGCGCGGCCGTGCAGATCCACGACCTCGGCGTGTACCTGAAGAAGAACGCGCAGGGCGACGTGGTCGCGAGCATCCTCGCGGGCGGCGGCCTCGGCCGTACGCCGATCGTCGGAGCGGTGATCAAGGAAGACCTGCCGTGGCAGCACCTGCTCACGTACTGCGAGGCCGTGCTGCGCGTATACAACCGTTACGGCCGCCGCGACAACCTGTACAAGGCGCGGATCAAGATCCTCGTGAAGGCGCTGTCGCCGGCGAAGTTCGCGCAGCAGGTCGAGGAAGAATGGCAGCACCTGAAGGACGGCCCGTCGACGCTCACGCAGGCCGAAATCGACCGCGTGTCGCAGTACTTCCAGCCGCCGGTCTACGAGAAGCTTGCCGACACCGACGCGTCGTTCGAACAGCATCTGCTCGAGAACAAGGCATTCGCGCGCTGGGTCGAGCGTAACGTCGCGCCGCACAAGGTGCCCGGTTACGCCGCCGTCACGCTGTCGCTGAAGGATCACCGCGTGGCCCCGGGCGACGCGACCGACGCGCAGATGGATCTGGTCGCCGACTGGGCCGACGCCTACTCGCTCGGCGAGCTGCGCGTGTCGCACGAGCAGAACCTGATTCTCGCGAACGTGAAGAAGCGCGACCTGTTCGCGTTGTGGGAAAAGGCGAAGGCGGCCGGTTTCGCGACGCCGAACGTCGGCCTGCTGACCGACATCATCGCGTGCCCGGGCGGCGACTTCTGCTCGCTCGCGAACGCGAAGTCGATTCCGATCGCGCTGGCGATCCAGCAGCGTTTCGACGATCTGGACTACGTGTACGACCTCGGCGACCTGTCGCTGAACATTTCCGGTTGCATGAACTCGTGCGGCCATCACCACGTCGGCAACATCGGCATCCTCGGCGTCGACAAGGATGGCGCCGAGTGGTATCAGGTGTCGCTCGGCGGCGAGCAGGGCACGGGCCGCAACGGCGCGCGCCTCGGCCGCGTGATCGGGCCGTCGTTCTCCGCGCAAGAAGTGCCGGACGTGATCGCGAAGCTGATCGACACGTTCGTCGAAGCGCGCATCGACGGCGAACGCTTCATCGACACGTACGACCGCATCGGCATCGCGCCGTTCAAGGAGCGCGTGTATGCGGCGCGCCAGGCCGTGAACGCGTAACCAACCGGGTAGAAGGAATTTGCAGATGGCTTCGATTATCAAGAACCGCGCAGTGATCGACGACGCATGGCAGGTCGTGCGCGCGGCGGAAGACGGCACGCTGCCCGCGGTCGACGCGTTGCCGGCCGGCAAGGTGCTGGTGCCGTTCGCGTTGTGGCAGGCCGAGCGTGCGGCGCTCGTCGCCGCGAAGACGAAGGACGAACTCGGCGTGTGGCTCGCGCCGGACAGCGAACCGGCCGATCTCGTGGCCGATTTCGGCGCGATCTCGCTGGTCGCCGTCGATTTCCCGCGCTTCGCGGACGGCCGCGGCTACAGCATCGCGCGCCTGCTGCGCGAACGCCATGGCTGGACGGGCGAGCTGCGCGCGATCGGCGACGTGCTGCGCGATCAACTGCTGTACATGTCGCGCTGCGGCTTCGACGCGTTCGCGGTGCGCGCCGACAAGGACATCCACGACGCGCTGAATGCGTTCACGGAATTCACGCAGCGTTACCAGGGCGCGTTCGACGAGCCGGCGCCGCTGTTCCGCCGCCGCGAGGCCGCGGCCGACACCAAGGTGAGCGCATGAGCACCGCGACCGCCACCGAACTGACGCCGGAACTCGCCGCGAAGGTCGAGCGCCTCGACGCGCTGCTCGCGCGGATCGGCGCCCGTCACGACAGGGTGAAATTCGCGAGCAGCCTCGCCGCGGAAGACATGCTGCTCACGCACGCGATCCTGTCGAAGGGCGTGCCGATCGGCATCTTCTCGCTGAACACGGGCCGCCTGCATGCGGAAACGCTCGGCATGATCGACCGCGTGCGCGAGCGCTACGGCTACGAGATCGAGCAGTTCCACCCGCAGCAGGACGCGGTGGACCGGTACGTCGCCGAGCACGGCCTGAACGCGTTCTACGAGAGCGTCGAGCTGCGCAAGGCGTGCTGCCACATCCGCAAGGTCGAGCCGCTGAACCGCGCGCTGGCCGACGTCGGCGCGTGGGTGACGGGCCAGCGCCGCGAGCAGTCGGTCACGCGCGCGGAGCTGCACGAGGAAGAACAGGACGAAGCGCGCGGGATCGCGAAATACAACCCGCTCGCCGACTGGACGGAAGCCGACGTGTGGGCGTACCTTAACGCGTTCGACGTGCCGGTCAACCCGCTGCATGCGCGCGGCTACCCGAGCATCGGCTGCGAGCCGTGCACGCGCGCGATCCGTCCCGGCGAGGACAGCCGCGCGGGCCGCTGGTGGTGGGAGTCGCGCGACACGAAGGAATGCGGGCTGCACATCACGACGATTACGCCGATTCCCGCGAATGCCGACGCCGGCGCCGCGCACTGAAAGCCGACAAGAAACTGAATATTGCGCCGCCTGCGACAGCGGGCGGCACGAACCCGGAAGAGAAGGACTGAAATCATGAGCACGACGCTCGAGCAATCCGCCTTTGCCCCGCCCACCGGCGCCGACAGCCGCATGGGCCACCTCGACTGGCTCGAAGCCGAGTCGATCCACATCCTGCGCGAACTCGTCGCCGAATGCAGCAAGCCGGCGCTGTTGTTCTCGGGCGGCAAGGATTCGGTCGTCGTGCTGCATCTGGCGCTGAAGGCGTTCGGCCTCGGCGCGAACCGCAAGACGACGCTGCCGTTCCCGCTCGTGCACATCGACACGGGCCACAACTACGAGGAAGTGATCGACTTCCGCGACCGCCGTGCGCAAGAGCTCGGCGCCGAGCTGGTGGTCGGCCACGTCGAGGATTCGATCAAGCGCGGCACGGTCGTGCTGCGCCGCGAAACCGATTCGCGTAACGCCGCGCAGGCCGTCACGCTGCTCGAGACGATCGAACAGCACGGCTATACGGCGCTGATCGGCGGCGCGCGCCGCGACGAAGAGAAGGCGCGCGCGAAGGAGCGCATCTTCTCGTTCCGCGACGAATTCGGCCAGTGGGACCCGAAGGCGCAACGCCCGGAACTGTGGAGCCTGTACAACGCCCGCCTGCACAAGGGCGAGCATCTGCGCGTGTTCCCGATCTCGAACTGGACCGAGCTCGACGTGTGGCAGTACATCGCGCGCGAGAACCTCGAACTGCCGTCGATCTACTACGCGCACCAGCGCGAGATCGTGCGCCGCAACGGGCTGCTCGTGCCGGTCACGCCGCTCACGCCGATGCGTGACGGCGAGACGAGCGAGCTGGCGCAGGTGCGCTTCCGCACGGTCGGCGACATCAGCTGCACGTGCCCGGTCGAAAGCGACGCGGACGACGTCGAGAAGATCATCGCCGAGACGGCGGTGACCGAGATCACCGAGCGCGGCGCGACCCGGATGGACGACCAGGCGTCCGAAGCCGCGATGGAACAGCGCAAGAAGCAAGGTTATTTCTGAGGCACACGAGGACATTCACATCATGAGCATCATCGAGAACACCGAAGACCTCGGCGTGTTGCGCTTCATCACCGCGGGCAGCGTCGACGACGGCAAGAGCACGCTGATCGGCCGCCTGCTGTACGACAGCAAGGCCGTGCTGTCCGACCAGCTGTCCGCGCTGTCGCGCGCGAAGAACAAGCGCACGGTCGGCGACGAGCTCGATCTCGCGCTGCTGACGGACGGGCTGGAAGCCGAGCGCGAGCAGGGCATCACGATCGACGTCGCGTACCGCTATTTCGCGACCGCGAAGCGCAAGTTCATCATCGCCGACACGCCGGGCCACGAGCAGTACACGCGCAACATGGTGACGGGCGCGTCGACCGCGCACGCGGCGATCATCCTGATCGACGCGACGCGCATCACGGTCGAGAACGGCGTCGTGCAACTCCTGCCGCAGACCAAGCGCCACAGCGCGATCGTCAAGCTGCTCGGGCTGCAGCACGTGATCGTCGCGATCAACAAGATGGACCTCGTCGACTACAGCGAGGCGCGCTTCAACGAGATCCGCGACGCGTACGTCGCGCTCGCGAAGCAGCTCGGCCTGACCGACGTGCGCTTCGTGCCGGTGTCGGCGCTGAAGGGCGACAACATCGTCGGCGCGAGCGAGCGCATGCCGTGGTACGCGGGCGAGCCGCTGCTCGACGTGCTCGAGTCGCTGCCGGTCGAGACGCAGGCGCACGACGCGCTGCGCTTCCCGGTGCAGTGGGTCGCGCGCCAGGACGGCAGCTCGGCCGACGATTTCCGCGGCTACATGGGCCGGATCGAGTCGGGCGAAGTGAAGGTCGGCGACGCGATCGTCGTGCTGCCGTCGAACCGCACCGCGACGGTCGCCGAGATCGTCGCGCCGGTGCCGGGCGGCACCGCATCGGTCGCGCACGCGTTCGCGGGCCAGACGGTGACGATCCGTCTCGAAGAGGACGTCGACGTGTCGCGCGGCGACATGTTCGTCACGGCCGCCGAGCCGGTCGAGCCGGCGAAGAAGCTCGAGGCGGACCTGTGCTGGTTCGACGAGACGCCGCTGTCGCCGCAGCGCAAGTACCTGCTGAAGCAGACCACCAGCACGGTGTTCGCGAAGATCGGCGGCGTCAAGCAGGTGCTCGACGTGCATACGCTGTCGCACGCGACCGATCGCCAGGATCTGAAGATGAACGATATCGGCCGCGTGGCGCTGACGCTGCAGAAGCCGATCGTGTGCGACACGTACGATGCGCACCCCGGCACGGGCGCGTTCGTGCTGATCGACGAGGCGACGCACCACACGGTCGCCGCCGGGATGATCCGCGCGTTCTCGGCGTAATCGTCAATCTGCGCGGCGGCGAACCGGCCGCCGCGGCAGGACCCTAGCGAAGCGACAAACATGGGCAAGGTATATCTGATCGGAGCAGGACCGGGCGCCGCGGACCTCATCACGGTGCGCGGCATGCGACTGCTCGAGCAGGCCGACGTCGTGCTGCACGACGCGCTCGTCGAGCCCGCGATGCTCGACTATGCGCCGAACGCGCGGAAGATCGCGGTCGGCAAGCGCTGCGGGCAGCGCTCGACCGCGCAGCATTTCATCAACAAGCAGATCGTCGACGCGGCGCGCGAGCATGCGTGCGTCGTGCGGTTGAAGGGCGGCGATCCGATGCTGTTCGGTCGCGCCGAAGAGGAAATGCGCGCGCTCGACGCGGCCGGCATCGACTACGAGGTCGTGCCGGGCATCACCGCGGCGCTGGCCGGCGCGGCGACGCTGAAGCGTTCGCTCACGTTGCGCGGCGTATCGCGCAGCGTCGCGTTCGCGACGCACAGTCGCGCACCGGGCAGCGACGAGATTCGCGAAGCCGCACGCGCCGATTCGATCGTCTACTACATGGGTCGCGACAGCGCGCCCGGCATCGCGCAGGAATTGATCGACGCCGGCCGTGCGCCGGCGACGCCGGTGGCGATCGTCGAGGCATGCAGCACCGCGCGCGAACGCACGCTGACGCTGACGCTCGCCCGGATGGCGGCCGGCGACGCGCAGGCGTGGCTCGACCCCGCGGAACCGAGCCTGCTGATGATCGGCGACGCATTCGCCGAACGCACACGGCAGGCGCAGGCGGGCGATCCGGTGCGCAATGCCGCCTGAGCGCGGCTCGAGTGCGGTCCCGAACGCAAAAAGCGCCGGCAGATGCCGGCGCTTTTTCTTTGGGCGTCGCGAAGACGTGGCCTACGCGTCGTCGCCGAGCTGGTCGACGCAATAGCGCGCGACCGCGTCGAGCACGCCGTCGTCTTCGCCGACGGCCGTCGCGCAGCGGATCTCGACGCCCGGATGCGCGGCGCGGCATGCGTCGACGAGCTGCGGCAGGTCGCGGCGGACATGGCCGCCCTGGCCGAAGAATACGGGCACCACGGTGATGCGCGCGCAGCCGGCCGCGACTTGCGCGGCCACGGCCTCGGCGAGCGACGGCGGCATCAGTTCGAGGAACGCGAGCGACACCTGCGCGGCAGGGGAGCCGGCGCCGCGCAGCCGCGCGGCGAGCCGCTCGAACGGCTCGGCCCAGCGCGGGTCGCGGGCGCCGTGGCCGAACAGGACGATACCGTGCGAATGCATGTCGAAGCCTCCGTCGCGACGCGGCGCTCAGTGCCGGTCGACCCACTTGAGCGCGAACAGGCCGAGCGCGAGATAGATGAGACCCGGCGTCGCGGCGGTGAGCGGCGCGGGCCACGTGTTCAGCGTGCCGATGTGCGAGAACAGCGTGTTGAGCAGCTGGAAGCTCATGCCGAGCATGATGCCGCCGAACACCTTCACGCCGACCACGCCCGCCCGCGTGTGCAGGTAGGCGAACGGCAGCGACAGCACGAGCATCACGAATACCGCGAACGGATACAGCAGCTTGCGCCACAGCGCGATGTCGTAGCGCTGCGTGTCCTGCTGGTTCTCGCGCAAGTGCTGGATGTAGCGGAACAGGTTGATGATCGACATGCGCTCCGGCGACACGAGCAGCACCGACAGGATCTGCGGCGTCAGGTCGGAGCGCAGCCGGTATTCGGGCAGCGACACCTGCTGCGACCGGTACACGGGGTTCAGCGCATCGGCCGGCTGGCCGCTGACCGGCTTGATCGGCGTCAGCTCCGTTTCGGTGACGCCTTTCAGCAGCCAGTGGCCGGGTGGCTCGTAGCGGCCGGTTTGCGCGATCCGCACGTTCTGCAACTGGAATTTCGAATCGAACTCGTAGATGCGCACGTTGCTGATCGTCGAGTCGGGCGACAGGCTGCCGACGTTGACGAAGCGCGTGACCTGCTCGCCGTTCTCGCGGGCCGCGAGCGTGTCCTTCACCCACACGCCCGACTGGAAGTTCGACGACACCGATGCGCCGAGCGCCTGCAGCCGCACGCGTTCGGACAGCTGGTCGGCGTACGGGCCGACGAATTCGCCGATCAGATAGGTGACGATCACGAGCGGCACGCCGATCTTCAGCAGCGAACGCAGCGCCTGGTTGGTCGCGAGGCCCGACACGCGGAAGATCGTGAATTCCGAGTTCGCGGCCATCTGCGCGAACACGTAGATCGCGCTGATCAGCGCGGCGACCGGGATGATCTCGTAGAAGCGCGACGGCGTCTGCAGCGCGACGCGCAGCACCGCGTAGCCGAACTTGTAGTTGCCGTGCCCGACCGAGTTCAGCTCGCTGATCAGGTCGAAGAAGAAGAAGAGACCGGAGAACGCGAACAGGATGAAGATGAACGTGATGTAGATCTGCCGCGCGAAGTACTTTTCATAGAGCCGCATCGATCATGCTCCCGAGCGGCCGAACAGCGCGCGTGACAACAACGGACGATTGCGCACGCGCAACCAGAAAATGAACGCGACGATCGCCGCGACGAGCACGTGCAGCCCGACGAGACCGACGCCGAACGACATCTTGCCCTGCTCGATCTGCGCCTGCACGACGTTCAGCAGGTTCGAATACGTGAGGTAGATCAGCACGGCCATCACGAGGTTGATCGTGCGGCTGCGGCGCGGGTTCTGGTACGCGAGCGGGATGCCGAGCACCATCAGGTTCAGCGCGATCAGCGGCAGCCCCGCGCGCCACGCGAATTCCGCGAGATTGTCGCGCGTCGGGTTGCGCAGCAGGTCGGGCGTGGGCGTGCTGTTGGTGGTCTGCACGTTGACGACCGGCTTGCTGGTGATCTTCACGCCGTAGCGCTCGAATTCCATGATCTTGAAGTTCGGCTGGCCGGGCGTGCCGTCGTAGCGGCGGCCGTCTTCGAGGACGACGAAACGATCGCCGTCCTTCGCGGTTTCCGTATGGCCCGTCTGCGACACGACCACGTTGAGCTTGCCGTTTTCCGTCGACGTGACGAACACGTTCTGGACCTTGCTCTGGTCGGGCGACATCTTCTCGATGAAGAACACGCGATGGTTCGCGGCCGATTCGCGGAACTGGCCGGGCGCGAGCAGCGAGATTTCGTCGCGCTGCTGGAAGCGCGCGCGGATCATCTTGCTCTGCTGGTTCGACCACGGCCAGCCGACGAACGCGAAGAAGGCGATCAGCAGGATGATCGGCGTGGCGAACACGCCGATCGGCTTGATGAGGCGCGTGAGGCTCACGCCGGACGCGAGCCACACCACCATTTCGGAATCCCGGTACCACCGGGTCAGCACGAACAGGATCGACACGAACAGCGTGACGACGAGCATCACGGCGAGGTAGCCGATCACGGTCAGGCCGATCAGCACGAGCACGTCCCGCGGATCGATTTCGCCGGACGCGGCGTAGCCGACGATGCGAATCATCATCGTCGTGAGCATGATCGTGAGCAGCACCATGAACACGGCGCCAGCCGTATACGCAAGCTCGCGCTGGAGGGAGCGTTCGAAGATCATTCTTGATGAGAAGAGGGCGGGAGGCTGCGCACGCGTGGTGGGGCGCTCGCGCCGCCACGGGAAAAATAGCGGATAATTGCGGCTTTCATCCTTAGCCCAGATTTTATCCGAGGACAAGCGCGATGGACTTTAGCATAAAAGGCTGTGATTGGAGCAAAGGCGAGGCCAAGGGGTTCCTGACCGGGAAGTCCGACTGCATCGTGCTCGGCATCTTCGAGGCGCAGACCCTGTCGGGCGCGGCGCTCGACATCGACACGGCCACCAAGGGGCTGATCTCGCGCGTGGTGAAGGCCGGCGACATGGACGGCAAGCGCGGCAAGACGCTGTTCCTGCACGAAGTGTCGGGCATCGGCGCGTCGCGCGTGCTGCTCGTCGGGCTCGGCAAGCAGGATGCTTTCAATCAGAAAGCCTATAACGACGCGGTGACCGCCGCCTGGCGCGCGCTGCTGGCGACCAAGGTCGTCCAGGTCACGTTCTCGCTCGCGCAACTGCCGGTCGACGAGCGCAGCTCCGACTGGGGCGTGCGCGCCGCGATCCTCGCGCTGCGCAACGAGACCTACCGCTTCACGCAGATGAAGAGCAAGCCGGAACCGGCGTCGCACACGCTCAAGCGCGTCGTGTTCAGCGTCGATCCGGCGGACGAAAAGGCCGCGAAGGTCGCGATCAAGCAGGCCGTCGCGCTCGCGAACGGGATGGATCTGACCCGCGACCTCGGCAACCTGCCGGGCAACGTCTGCACGCCGACCTATCTCGGCAACACCGCGAAGAAGATCGCGAAGGATTGGGGCCTGAAGGCCGAGGTCCTCGGGCTCAAGCAGATCCAGGCGCTGAAGATGGGGTCGTTCCTGTCGGTCGCGCGCGCATCGGTCGAGCCGCCGCAGTTCATCGTGCTGCACTACCAGGGCGCCGCCGCGAAGGCCGCGCCGGTCGTGCTGGTCGGCAAGGGCATCACGTTCGATACGGGCGGCATCTCGCTGAAGCCGGGCGAAGGCATGGACGAGATGAAGTACGACATGTGCGGCGCGGGCTCGGTGCTCGGCACGATCCGCGCGGTCGCCGAGATGGGCCTGAAGATCAACGTCGTCGCGATCGTGCCGACCTGCGAGAACATGCCGGGCGGCAACGCGACGAAGCCGGGCGACATCGTCACCAGCATGAAGGGGCTGACGATCGAGGTGCTGAACACCGACGCCGAAGGCCGCCTGATCCTGTGCGATGCGCTCACGTATGCCGAGCGCTTCAAGCCGGCCGCCGTGATCGACGTCGCGACGTTGACGGGCGCGTGCGTGATCGCGCTGGGCGGCCACAACAGCGGGCTGTTCTCGACGAACGACGCGCTCGCGGGCGAGCTGCTCGACGCGTCGCGCGAGGCGAACGACCCGGCATGGCGCATGCCGCTCGACGACGAGTACCAGGAACAGCTGAAGTCGAATTTCGCGGATCTCGCGAACATCGGCGGGCGTCCGGCCGGCGCCGTGACGGCCGCGTGCTTCCTGTCGCGCTTCACCGAGAGCTATCCGTGGGCTCACCTCGACATCGCGGGCACCGCATGGAAGGGCGGTGCGGCGAAGGGCGCGACGGGCCGGCCGGTGCCGTTGCTCGCGCAGTTCCTGATCGACCGCGCCGGCCAGTGATGGCGGCGCCGACGACGCTGCGGGTGCGCGGGCAATGACGCGGATCGATTTCCACTCGAACGTCGGCGATTCGCTCGCGTACGCGTGCCGGCTGCTGCGCAAGGCCTATCAGGCCGGGCAGCCGGTCGTCGTGCTCGCCGAGCCCGCGCGCCTGCGCGCGCTCGACGAGCGGCTCTGGACGTTCTCGCCGCTCGATTTCATCCCGCATTGCGGCGTCGACAGCGAGCACGCCGCCGGCACGCCGATCGTGCTGGCCGCCGATCTCGACCGCGCGCCGCATCATCACGTGCTGCTGAACCTCGGCGCGACCGTGCCCGCGCAGTTCGCCCGCTTCGAACGCCTGCTCGAAGTGGTCGGCAACGCGCCGGACGAGCTGGCCGCAGGCCGCGACCGCTACCGGTTCTACCGCGACCGCGGCTATGCGCTGAACAACTACAAGCAGGGCGGCTAGCCGCAACCGTCGACGGAGTGTTCCCGTGACAGAAGCCGATTCATCCTCGATTCCGACGCTGACCGACGTGCTGGTGCCGGGCAAGCCGGCGCCGGCGCGTTCGCCCGCGTCCGCCGCTCCCCGGCCGCACGACGACGCGGCGATTCCGGTGCTCACCGACGTGATCGCGCCACCGGCCGCCGCGTCGGCCGAATCGCGTAAAACCGAGGCCGACCCCGATTCCGTCGTGGTCGAACCCGTGCCGACGCCGCACGTGCCGACGGTCGAGCTGCCGGGCGACGCGGCGACGGCCGCCGCCGTGGGCGAAACCGATGCGCCGGCCGAGCCTGGCGCCGCCGAGCATGTGGTCGCGGAGGATGCGGCGGCGATGACGGCGCCGCTGCGCTCGTCGCTCGTCGATGACGACCTGCCGAAACACACGTTCGCCGCGATGGCGCGCGACGCGGCCGCGCACGCGCCCGAATCGGCGACGCCGGAGGTGGCCCTACCGGGCGCGGTGCCGCCGCAGCCGGATGCGCAGGCCGCAGTCGCGCTGACGCCGGAAGATGCGCAGCACATCGCCGAACGGCTTCGCAATCGCCTGACGAACTATCTGACCGGGGCAGGGCGCGACGCCATCGAAGCGCGTTGTCGCGATGCGCTGCACGAGCATTCGGCCTGGCTGGTCGGCCAGGTCACGCGCGAAGTCGCACTCGCGCTGGAAACCGAGGTGATGGACTGGGTGCGCGATGCGGTCGATGAAGAGATCGCCCGTCGTCGCGCCGGTCATTCCGGCTGAACGGGCAATCGTTCGCGGCGGCGAAACAGAGAATGCGGGTTCAGTAAGCGCAGTAAACGCGTGCGAAGCCGCTGGGGAGGGGCCGGTCGGTCAGTACGCGGCCGTCCTCTCGCGACGTCCCGCGCACAAGCGCACAAGGTGGGTACCCGCGCGGGTATCCGCTTTCAGCGTACCGACAGCACCCACTGGGCGAGCGTATGGGCCTCGGTGCTCGTCAGTTGCGTATTGGCGGGCATCGGCACGCTGCCCCATACACCGATGCTGCCTTTCACGATCGATTGCGCCAGGTAGTCGACGCCGTCGCCGCGCACCGCGTACTTGCCGGCGATGTCGCGGAACGACGGACCCATCAGCGGCTTGCCGATCGCATGGCAGGCCATGCAGTTCTTGCGCTGCGCCAGCGCGAGCCCGTCGGCCTGGTCGGCACGTGCCGCCGCCGCGCCGCCGGTCAGCAGCAGGGCGAGCAGCACGCGCAATATCGTCTGTTTCATGCGGTTCTCCGCCGGCGGGGACGGCCGGCTTCATGGTCCGCGCATTATAGAAGCAAAGGGAACGCACGTTTTGCGCGTTCCCCGGGTGGCCCGTTTATCGGGGTCGCATGCGATGACGCCTCTGCATCAACCCGTGACCGCCCCCTGGTTCGCCGGCCGGGCAAGCGCCGCGAATTTGGCGAGCACGCCGCGCGTATAGCGGGGCGCCGGCTGCCGCCACGCAGCGCGGCGGCGCGCGAGTTCCGCGTCGTCGACGTTCAGTTGCAGCAGCAGCCGATGCGCGTCGATCGTGATCGAATCGCCTTCCTGCACCAGCGCAATCGTGCCGCCGACGAACGCCTCCGGCGCGACGTGGCCGACCACCATGCCCCAGGTGCCGCCCGAGAAGCGGCCGTCCGTGATGAAGCCGACCGATTCGCCGAGCCCCTTGCCGATGATCGCGGACGTCGGTGCGAGCATTTCCGGCATGCCGGGGCCGCCCTGCGGGCCGAGGTAGCGCAGCACGAGGATGTCGCCCGCGCGGATCCGGTCGCCGAGGATCGCATCCATCGCGCTCTGCTCGTCGTCGAACACGCGCGCCGGGCCCGTGATCACCGGGTTCTTCAGGCCGGTGATCTTCGCGACCGCGCCGTCCTGCGCGAGATTGCCCTTCAGGATCGCGAGATGGCCTTCCTGGTACAGCGCGCGCTCGATCGGGAAGATCACGTCCTGGTCCGCGCGCGGCACGCTCGGCACGTCCTTCAGCTCGTCGGCGAGCGTGCGGCCCGTGATCGTCAGGCAGTCGCCGTGCAGCAGCCCCGCGTCGAGCAGGATCTTCAGCACCTGCGGAATCCCGCCGGCCCGGTGCAGGTCGGTCGCGACGTACTTCCCCGACGGCTTCAGGTCGCAGATCACCGGGACGCGCTTGCGGATGCGCTCGAAATCGTCGATCGTCCAGTCGACCTCGGCCGCGTGCGCGATCGCGAGATAGTGCAGCACCGCATTGGTCGAGCCGCCGGTGGCCATGATCACCGACACCGCGTTCTCGATCGATTCCTTCGTGATGATGTCGCGCGGCTTCAGATCGCGCTTCACGGCCTCGACCAGCACACGCGCCGATTCGGCGGCCGAATCGACCTTCTCCTGATCGGGGTTCGCCATCGTCGACGAATACAGCAGCGACATGCCGAGCGCCTCGAACGATGAACTCATCGTGTTCGCGGTGTACATGCCGCCGCACGAACCGGACGTCGGGCACGCGTTTTTCTCGACGCCTTCGAAGTCCTCCTGCGACATCCGGCCCGCGGTGAATTCGCCGACGGCTTCGAACGACGACACGATCGTCAGGTCGCGGCCCTTCCAGTTGCCCGGGCGGATCGTGCCGCCGTAGACGTAGATGCCCGGCACGTTCAGGCGCGCGAGCGCGATCATGCCGCCGGGCATGTTCTTGTCGCAGCCGCCGACCACCACGACGCCGTCCATCCACTGGCCCTGCACGCAGGTCTCGATGCAGTCGGCGATTACTTCGCGCGACACGAGCGAGTACTTCATCCCTTCGGTGCCCATCGACATGCCGTCGGAAATCGTCGGCGTGCCGAAGATCTGCGGGTTCGCGCCGGCGGCCTTGACGGCGTCGACGGCCGCGTCCGACAGGCGCTGCAAGCCGGAATTGCACGGCGTGATCGTCGAATGACCGTTGGCAATGCCGATCATCGGCTTGTCGAAATCTTCCTTCTGGTAGCCGAGGGCGTAATACATCGAGCGGTTCGGCGAACGGGCCACGCCTTGCGTGATGTGCTTCGAGCGACGGTTGTACGACATGGGGGACTCCATCGTGGTATGGGCGTCGCTCGCGAGGGCGCGCCGGTTCGGATCGACCAAGCATGGAGTGTCCCGATTGGGATGTCCAATATATTATTTGTCGTCTATTAAGTCGTTTTGCGAATGAGTCGAACATGGCCGATCCGATCCCCGACCTGCGCCAGTGGCGCTATTTCGCGACCGTCGCCGACGAGCGCCATTTCGGCCGCGCGGCCGAGCGCCTGTCGATGACGCAGCCCCCGCTGTCGCAGGCGATCCGCGCGCTGGAGGACGCACTGGGTGTCGCGCTGTTCGTGCGCACCAAGCGCTCGGTGGCGCTGACGGCGGTCGGTGCGGCGCTGCTGCCCGACGTGCGCCGGCTGCTGGCGTCGGCCGATGCGCTGCCGCCGCTCGCGCGCCGGCTCGCGCGCGGCGAGGCCGGGTCGCTGTCGCTCGCGTTCGTGTCGACCGCCGATTACGGGCTGTTGCCGTCGTTGCTGCGTGCGTTCGGCGCGCGCTATCCGCAGGTGCGGCTGCAGCTCGCGGAAGCGACGAGCGACGTGCAGATCGACGAACTCGTCGCCGGGCGCATCGACGCCGGGCTCGTCATTCCGCCCGTGCCGCCGCGTCACGCGGCCGGGTTGTCGTACCTGCCCGTCGTGCGCGAGCCGCTGGTGGTCGCGATGCCGAGTACGGCTTCCGACGCGCCCGAGGACGAGCCGGTGCAGCTTGCCGACGTCGCCGCGTTGCCGCTCGTGATCTTTCCGCGTCGTTTGGCGCCCGGCTTTTATGACATCATTACGGGCTGCTACGGCGCGGCGGGGGAAACCCCGCGCATCGGTCAGGAGGCCATCCAGATGCAGACGATCGTCAGCCTCGTGTCGGCCGGCATGGGCGTCGCACTGGTGCCGCAATCGCTGCGTAACCTGCGGCGCACCGGCGTGGTCTACCGGCCGCTCGCCGGCCACGCGCCGCTCGTCGAGACGGGCCTCGTGTGGCGTACCGACGACGTGAGCCCCGTGCTTGCCGGGTTCATCGACGTCGTGCGTGCGCAGGGTCTTGCCGCATGACGTGAACGATGGCGTGCGGGCGCCGTCCAACGCGCGGTGCTGCACGCGTGCGACGGCCGTACCGTATTCGAAAACTTCTTCGCTAATCCATGATCATTCACCCGAATTTCGACCCCGTTGCGATCCATCTCGGGCCGCTGGCCGTGCGCTGGTACGGCCTCATGTATCTCGTCGGCTTCATCGCGGCGATCGTCGTCGGCCGGATCCGCCTGAAGCTGCCGCATGTCGCGGCGCAGGGCTGGACCGCGAAGGACATCGACGACATGATGTTCTACGGCGTGCTCGGCACCGTGCTCGGCGGCCGGCTCGGCTACGTGCTGTTCTACAAGGCCGGTTTCTACTTCTCGCATCCGCTCGACGTGTTCAAGGTGTGGGAAGGCGGCATGTCGTTTCACGGCGGCTTCCTCGGCGTGACGCTCGCGATGATGCTGTTCGCGTGGCAGCGCAAGCGGCACTGGCTCCAGGTCACCGATTTCGTCGCGCCGATGGTGCCGACGGGGCTGGCGGCCGGGCGTCTCGGCAACTTCATCAACGGCGAACTGTGGGGCCGCGTGACCGATCCGACGGCGCCTTGGGCGATGCTGTTCCCGGGCGCGATGCGCGACGACGCGGCCTGGTTGCCGAAACATCCGGAGCTCGTCGAGAAGTGGCATCTCGCCGACGTGTTCATGCAATACCAGATGCTGCCGCGCCATCCTTCGCAGCTCTATGAAATCGCGCTCGAGGGGATCGCGCTGTTCTTCGTGCTGTTCCTGTTCGCGCGCAAGCCGCGGCCGATGGGCGCGATATCCGCGCTGTTCCTGATCGGTTATGGCCTCGCACGTTTCACGGTCGAGTTTGCGCGCGAGCCGGACGACTTCCTCGGGCTGCTCGCGCTCGGCCTGTCGATGGGGCAGTGGCTGTCGCTGCCGATGATTCTCGCGGGGATCGCGCTGATGGTCTGGGCGTATCGCCGCCGCGCGGCGAACGCGAATGCGGCTGCGTGACGTGGCTGCATGACGCGGTATCGATGCATGCGCGATCGGCGCGTGCATCGATACCCGGACGCGCATAAAAAAACGCCGGCCCTCGGGCCGGCGTTTTTCGTTTCCGACAGCCGCGCGATGCGCGTTACTTCATCTGCACGGAGCCGTTGACGGTGACCGACACGGTGGCCTTGCCGCCTTCGACCGCGATCGGCGCGCTCATCTTCGCGCTGTCCATCGGCGCCGCGGCCATCGCCATCATGCGCGGGTACGGCTGCACGTTGCGGCCGCTGCCGACGTTCACGTCGCGGATCGTGTAGCTGCTGTAGCCGAACGCCTTCGCGGCTTCGTCCGCGCGGGCGCGGAACGATTTGATCGCTTCGGTCGTGAGCTTTTGCTCGGCCGTGCGCTGCGCTTCCGGCGACAGCGAGAACTCGACGTTCGCGACCTGCATCAGGTTCGACAACTGGCCCGCCAGCTTCGACGCCGCGGCGAAATCGCGCGATTCGAGCGCGACCTCGGTGCGGCCGCGCCATGCGGAGATCTTCCCGTCGCGATCGGTGCTCGGATACACGGAGAACGCGCCCGTGTGCGCGGTGACGCCCGATACGCCCTTCGCCTGCGACAGGGCCGCGTCCGCGCGCTGGTTCAGCTGCGCGGTGAGGCTGCCCGGATCCTTGGCCTGCTGCTCGTAGAACAGCGTGATGTGGATGATGTCCTGCGGCACGTCGGCACTGGCCTGCGACGACAGCGACAGCACGCCGGCCGGCTCCGGAAAGTGCGGGTTCGCCGCCTGGGCGTGCGCGGCGGGCGACGCGAGCGTCAGCGCGACGGGAACGGCGGCGGCGAGGGCGAGCGACAGCGCGAGTGCGGATTTCTTGGTCATTGTTGGATTCCTTGTGCGAGGGCGCGCACGCGGGTCACGCGTGCGCGACGCGGGCGTACCGCGCAACGAAAAAACGACGGCCGGCCCGTTCGGCCGGCAGTGGTTGCTTAGGCTGCGCGACAGTGCCGCGAGTTCCGTTACGGTCGCGCGTACTGACCGGATTTGACCTTTGGCGCGCGCCTACTTCATCAGCTTTTCGGTGATGAATCGCCATTCCGCACGCGTGACGGGCGTGATCGACAGCCGGTTGCCGCGGGCGAGCACGCGCATGTCGGCGAGTTCGTCGTGCTCGCGCAGCGTGGCGAGCGGCACGAGCGGCGACTTCTTCACGAAGCGCACGTCGACGAGCAGCCAGCGTGGCGCTTCCTGCGTCGATTTCGGGTCGTAATAGGGGCTTTTCGGATCGAACTGCGTGGGATCGGGGTAGGGCGTCGACGAGACTTCGGCGAGCCCGGCGATGCCCGGCTCGGGGCAGCTCGAGTGATAGAACAGCACGCCGTCGCCGATCTTCATCGTGTCGCGCATGAAATTGCGCGCCTGATAGTTGCGCACACCCGTCCACGGCAGCGAGCGCTGCGGTGCGTCGGCGAGATCGTCGATGCTTGCTTCGTCCGGTTCGGACTTCATCAGCCAGTATTGCATGGTCGTGGTCGACGCAGAAAAGGCTGCTACAAAAGAAAACGGCACCGGGACTTGCCCGATGCCGTTGGATAGGCCCCCACCTTGGCCGCTAGGCCGGCATCCTGAACCTGAGGTTCAGAATTGGTCGCAGTTAGCAGCACTTCGGGTACATCAGACAGAGTGACGCGCGCGCCCGTGCTACAAATTTCCGCAACCGTGCACATGGCATTGGTTCAAGGAATATATGACCTTGGCGAACCAGGCAGGGAAGCTGACTGAACTGTGATTCGATGCGCCAATTTGACCACCGTTGACCGTCGAGATCAAGGGGAATCGCCGCATCGTTTGAAACGTTACTGCGTCTCGTGCTGTGCGAGCACCGCGCCGAGCTGTTCGTTCATCTGGTGCATTGTACGACGGATTTCCTCCGCCGGAAATGCTTCACCATGCCGCACGCTCGTTTGCAGCCGCAGCAATTCCGATGCGAGCGACAGCGCCGCCATCACCGCGATGCGATCGGTGCCGCGCACCGAGCTGTTCGAGCGGATTTTCGACATTTCGGCGTCGACGCGCGCGACCGCTTCGAGCAGCGCCGCTTCGGTCTCGGCCGAACAGGCGAGCCGATAGGGCTGACCGAGAATCGAGACTTCGATCTGCTTGGTGCTCATGCATGTTCTCCGTGGCTGGCCGTGTCATCGCCATCCGTGCGCGCCTGCGCATCCAGCAGGTCGAGCTGGTTGTCGGCTTGCTCCGCGCCCTTCGAGCGCGGCAGCTTTTCGAGAATCGCGTTCAGTTTCACCTGGGCGTCGTCGATCTTCGCCGACAACGTGTCGCGCTCGGCCGCGAGCGCATTGCGTTCGTCGCGCAGCTGCGCGAGCTCCGCGCGGACCGTGTCCGCTTCCGCGCGCAATTGCGCGACCTGCTCCTCGAGCGCGAGCCGTTCCGAGTGATAGCGCTTGTTCAGCGAAATCAGACGGCCAATATTTTGAGATAGGGTTTCGAGTTCGTTGAGCATTTGCTGCGTCCTCTAAAGACCCAGCATTTTAGCGCGGAATAACGCGCAATCCGACATCTGTAACGTTTCCAGTCGTAACACCCCTGCTTCTTGCCGCGAATAGGCGCGTCCCGCGCGGGTCCGGACGCTTCCTTGACGCTCGCGCGACCGGCTCCTAAACTGGCGCCGCCTCGGTGCTCGCGCGCAGGACGCGCGGTTAAACGGGAAGCAGGGTGCGCGCTCCAGGAGCGCGCCGACCTGCGCTGCCCCCGCAACGGTAAGCGGCCGCGTCGCGTGACGCAGGCCGGCTCGGGCGCGTTTCGCATGCAGTCGCATGCGGGCGCGGGCCACTGCGCGTCATCGCGCGGGAAGGCGAGCCGGACCGCCGCCAGCCCGGATACCGGCCGAGACGGGGAGCCCGCACGGGCTCCATGACGCGCGGCCTGCGGGGAAGCGGGACGCGCAATGGTTCACGGAACGTTTCTTCGATGCCGACCCCAATCGTCCGCCACGCGCCGCTGTCGCGCCCGGCCGGCTCCCGCAAGCGGATGTGCCGCGCGTCGTGCGCGCGGCCGGGCGCGGCATGAGCGCCGCGCGCGCCGCCGCGATCTGGGCCGCGCTGGCCGCCGTGGTCGCGCTGCTGTTCGTCGCGTCGCTGTCGATCGGCAGCGTGCCGATGTCGCCGTGGCAGGCGCTCGCGTCGCTCGTGCCGCACGGCGGCGATACCCTGTTCGCCGATATCGTCCGGACGCTGCGCCTGCCGCGCGCGCTCGCGGGTTTCGCGTGCGGCGCGCTGCTCGCGCTGGCCGGCGCGCTGTTGCAGGTACTGCTGCGCAATCCGCTCGCGGAGCCGTACGTGCTGGGCGTGTCCGGCGGCGCGGCCGGCTTCGCGCTCGTCGCGATGATCGCGGGCGGCGCGTGGTGGCTCGTCGACGCGTCGGCGTTCGCCGGTTCGCTCGTCTCGGTCGCGCTCGTGCTCGGGCTCGCGAGGCGCGAGCTGTGGCGCGGCGAATCGCGCGACGCCTCGCCGCGGCTGCTGCTCACGGGCGTCGTGATCGCGGCGGGGTGGGGCGCGCTCGTCACGTTGTTGCTGTCGCTCGCGCCCGACGCGCGGCTGCGCGGCATCATCTTCTGGCTGACGGGCGACCTGAACGGCGCGACGGCGCCGTGGTTCGCGTGGGGCGCGCTGTTGCTGAGCGCATGCGTCGCGCTGCCGGCCGCGCCGCAACTGAACGTGCTGCTGCGCGGCGACGCGACCGCGCTCGCGCTCGGCGTGCCGGTCGCACGCCTGCGCGTGCGGATCTATCTCGTCGCGTCGCTGGCCGCCGCGGCCGCCGTGACGACGGCCGGTACGATCGGCTTCGTCGGGCTCGTCGTGCCGCATGGGTTGCGGCTCGCGTTCGGCAACGACCAGCGGATGCTGCTGCCGGCCGCGATGCTTGCGGGCGGCGGCGGCGTGATGGCGGCCGACCTGCTGGCGCGCACCGCGATCGCGCCCGCGCAATTGCCGGTGGGCGCGATGACCGCATTGATCGGCGTGCCGGTGTTCCTGTGGATGTTGCTGAGGAGACCGATGCGATGACGGGCGCCGCCGCACCGCACGCCGCTGCCGGCGACATGCGCTACAGGGCCGTCGAGCTGACGCTGAAGGCCGGCGCGCGCACGCTGCTCGAGCGCTTCACGCAGGCGTTCCGCCCCGGCGAGATCTGGTGCGTCGCCGGACCGAACGGCGCGGGCAAGACGACGCTGCTCGCCACGCTCGCGGGATTGCAGCCGCCGGCCGGCGGACACGTCGAGATCGACGGCCGGCCGCTTGCCGCGTGGCGTCCCGGGCAACTCGCGCAGCGCCGCGCGCTGATGCCGCAGCAATTGCACGATGCGTTCAGCGCGACCGTGTTCGACACGGTGCTGCTGAACCGCTTTCCGTATCTCGGCGGCTGGGGCTGGGAGCGCGACGGCGACCGCACGGCCGCGCGCGATGCGCTCGCGACGTTCGACCTGACCGCGCTCGCGTCGCGCGACGTGATGTCGCTGTCGGGCGGCGAGCGGCAGCGGGTCGCGCTGGCCGCGACGCTGTGCCAGGATGCGCCGCTGATGCTGCTCGACGAGCCGCTCGCGCATCTCGACCTGCATCACCAGATCGACTGCCTGACCGCGTTGGCCGCGTGGCTCGCGGCAGGCCCGCGCACGGTGATGTTTTCGTGTCACGACCTGAACCTCGCGCGGCGTTTCGCGACGCATGCGCTGTTGCTCGACGGCCGCGGCCATGCGTGGGCCGGCCCCGTGCACGACGTGCTGACGCCCGAGCGCGCGAGCGATGCGTTCGGCTATCCGCTCGTGCTGATCCGCGAGAACGGCCGCGATGCGCTGCTGCCGGCATGGCCTGCGCGACAATGACCCTTTCCGTTCCGATTTTTCCGATGCGCGGCGCCTGCCGCGCCCACGACACGGCTCCCCGATGACGACTCCGACCTGTTTCCCGCCCGCGATCGCGCCGCTCGACGACGCGCTGCGCACGCGCCTGCAACATGTGATCGACCACAAGACCAAGCCGCCCGGCAGCCTCGGCCAGCTCGAGGCGCTCGCGCTGCAGATCGGGTTGATCCAGCGCACCGAGCGGCCGGTCGTGCAGCGTCCCGTGACGATCGTGTTCGCGGGCGACCACGGCATCGCGGCCGAAGGCGTCAGTCCTTATCCGCAAGCGGTGACCGCGCAGATGGTCGCGAACTTCCTGGCCGGCGGTGCGGCGATCAACGCGTTCTCGGGCGTCGCGCAGAGCACGCTCGAGATCGTCGACGCGGGCGTCGCGTCGCCGCTGCCGCCGTCGGAGCGGCTGGTGTCGCTGCCGGTCGCGCGCGGTACGCGCAACTTCGCGACGGAACCGGCGATGACGCGCGAAGAAGCGATGACGGCGCTGGCCGCCGGCGCGGCGCGCGTGCGTCTGCACGCGTCGCTCGGCACGAACGCGATCGGCTTCGGCGAGATGGGAATTGCGAACACGTCGTCGGCCGCGTGCCTGATGAGCCGCCTGCTCGACGTGCCGATCGATGCATGCGTCGGTCGCGGCACGGGGCTCGACGATCAGGGCCTCGCGCACAAGCGCGCGGTGCTCGGCCGCGCGCTCGTCAAGCACGCGCACGCGATCGCGCCGCTCGACGTGCTCGCGACGTTCGGCGGCTTCGAGATCGCGATGATGACGGGCGCGTACCTCGCGGCCGCGAGCGAGCGGATGACGATCCTCGTCGACGGCTTCATCGCGACCGCCGCGCTGCTCGTCGCCGAGCGCATCGCGCCCGGCGTGCGCGACTACTGCGTGTTCTCGCATACGTCGCACGAGGCCGGCCACCGGCGCATGCTTGAGCATTTCGGCGCGAAGCCGCTGCTCGCGCTCGACCTGCGGCTCGGCGAAGGCACGGGCGCCGCGCTCGCGCTGCCGCTCGTGCGCGCGGCAGCCGCGTTCCTCGCCGAGATGGCGAGCTTCGAGTCCGCCGGCGTCGACGATCGTGACGCCTGAGCGTGCGCGCGGCATGCGGGCCGAACTGCGCTACTTCTTCGTCGCGCTCGGCTATTTCACGCGCGTGCCCGTGCCGCGCTCGATCGGCTATGCGGCCGGCGATCTCGACCAGGCCGCGCGTTATTTCCCGCTCGTCGGCGCGTGCGTGGGCGCATGGGGCGCGCTGGTCTATCTCGTCGCACTGCGCGCGCTGCCCGTGTCGATCGCGGTCGGGCTGTCGATGGCCGCGACGCTGCTCGCGACCGGCGCATTCCACGAAGACGGCCTGGCCGACAGTTGCGATGCGTTCGGCGGCGGTTACACGCGCGACGACGTGCTGCGCATCATGCACGATTCGCGGATCGGCACGTTCGGCGCGGTCGCGCTCGTGATCGCGCTCGGGCTGAAATGGCAGGCGCTGACGTCGATGCTGCCGTTGCGCGCCGCATGGACGATGATCGCCGCACATGCGGCGAGCCGCGCGATGGCCGTGAGCCTGCTGATGTCGCTCGACTACGTGCGGCCCGAAGGCAAGGCGAAGCCGGTTGCGCAACGCATGGGCGCACGCGCGGCGTGCATCGCGGCGGCGTTCGGGATGCCGTGGCTGTTCTGGCCGGACTGGCGCATGGGCGTCGCCGCGTGCGTGGTGCTCGTGCTCGTGCGTGCGTGGCTCGCGCGCTATTTCGTGAAGCGGATCGGCGGCTATACGGGCGACTGTCTCGGTTTCGCGCAGCAACTGGGCGAACTGTCGATCTATCTCGTGGTGCTCGGATGGACGTCGTCCTGATCCGTCATCCGGCCGTCGGCATCGAGCCGGGCATCTGCTACGGGCGTAGCGACGTACCGCTCGCCGAATCGGCCGACGGCGGCGCGCAGGCCGTGCGCGCGCATCTGTCGGCACTCGGCGCGCCGTCACCCGAACGGGTCTGGACGAGCCCGCTCGCACGTTGCGCGTCGATTGCCGAACGGCTCGCGCGGGCATTCGACGTGCCGCTGCGGTGCGATGCCGACTGGCAGGAAATGGATTTCGGCGCATGGGAAATGCAGCGCTGGGACGATATCGACCGCGCGGCCCTCGATGCGTGGGCGGCCGACCTGATGCATGCATGCGCGCACGGCGGAGAAAGCGTGGCGCGATTCGTCGCGCGGGTCGCGCGGCAGGCCGATACGATTGCGGCGCGCGACGGCGCGCAATGGGTCGTCACGCATGCGGGCGTGATCCGCGCGTTCGCGTCGCATGTGCTGCGCGTGCCGCTCGACACGCTGCTGTCGCGGCCCGTGCCGACGGGCGGGGTCGTCTGGCTGCGCACGAACGACGACGCGCAAGCATGGGAAGTCGTGCACTGGGACGCATAGGCGCACGTGCGTCGGCAGGCGAACGACGCCCGCACGATCGATTTGCCTCGGGTGCCGCACGCATCCGGCGTCGGTGCGCGACCAATGCGCCAGCCGCCGGCAATCAGCGCGCCGGCCGCCGCGCACGCGCGGCATCCAGGTCCTCGCACAGCGCGGCCGCGCCCTGCACGATCCGCGGCGACGGCCGCGTCAGCAGATCGCCGTCGATCGCGAACAGGTTGTGGCGCGCGACGGCCGTCAGCGCGGGCCACGAACGCCACCGCGCGAGGCTCGGCAGCGGTTCGGTCGAACGGGTCGCCCCCGCGCTCGTCGTCACGATCGCTTCCGGATTCGCCGCGAGCACGGCCTCATCGGTCACGGTCGGCGCGAGCGGCTTGAGCGACGCGAATACGTTGCGGCCGCCGCACAGTTCGAATACTTCGTCGATCAGGTGCGTGCCGTTGAGCGTCGTCAGCGGGCGGTCCCACACCTGGAAGAACAGCGTGACGGGCGGGCGTGCCGCGTAGCGGGCGCGTAGCGCCGCGAGGTCCCGCGTGAACGCAGCGGCGGCGGCATCGGCGGTCGGTTGCGTGCCGAGCAGCGTGCCGAGCCGGCGCAGCGACGACGACACGTCGTCGAGATGCTTCGGTTCGCTGAAGAACAGCGGGATGTGCAGCGCGCGCAGCGCATCGGTCTGCCGCTCGGCGTTGCCGTGCCGCCAGACGACGATCAGGTCGGGCTTCAGCGCGGCGATGCGTTCGAGATCGAGCGCCTTGTTGTCGCCGACGCGCGGCACCGCTTGCGCGGCGGCCGGATAGTCGCTGTACGTGACGGTGCCGACGAGCTTCGCGCCGCCGCCGGCCGCGTAGACGAGCTCGGTCGCGTGCGGCGCGAGGCTGATCACGCGCTGCGCGGGCGCGGGCAGCGTGACCGTGTTGCCGGCGTCGTCGCGCGTCGCGACATCGGCGTGGACGAGCGGCGCATGAGCGAGCGCCGCGAGCAGCGCGGCGGGCGCGAGCCGGCGGAACGGGCGCGGCCTCATGCCGAGACTCGCCGCAGCAACGGCACGCAATGCGCGAGCGCATCGCCGAGGCGCCGCCATTCGGCTTCGCTGCCCGGCAGGCCGACGCGCACGCTCGACGGGCTCGGGAAGTGCCGCGTCCAGATCCCGCGCGTCGCGAGCGCCGCATGCAGCGCCGCGGCCCGCGGGTCGTCGGTCCAACTGAAGAGCGGCGTCGCGCGAACCGCGAAGCCGTGCGCGCGCAGCAGCGCGGCCAGTCGTTCGCCGTCGGCCGCGAGCCGCTCGCGGGCGGCCGCTTGCCACGCGCGATCGGCGAATGCCGCGGCGACCGCGTGGCGTGCGGGGCCGCTGACCGTCCACGCGCCGAGCCGGTCGCGCAACGCGACGATGCGGTCGGGGCACGCGAGCACGAAGCCCGCGCGGATCCCGGCGAGCCCGAAGAACTTGCCGACCGAGCGCAGCACGACGAGGCCCGCACGATCGACCTGCGGCGCGAGCGATGGCGTGGCGCCCGTATCGGCGAACGCTTCGTCGACGATCAGCGTTCCGCCGCGTGCCGCCAGTTGCGCATGCCAGCCGAGCAGGCGCCCGGTCGGCACGAACTCGGCGGTCGGATTGTTCGGATTCCCGACGATGACGTGGCGCAGCGTCGCGGGCAGCGTATCGGCGCGGATGTCCAGCGCGACGACACGATGGCCGTGGCGCGCGAACGCGGGCGCATATTCGCCGTACGCGAGCGCCGCGACGCCGGCGTCGCCGGCCGGCAGCAAGCCGGGCAACGCGCGGATCGCGGCCTGGCTGCCGGCGACCGGCAGCACGTGCGCGGCATCGGGCGCGTGGTAGTACTGCGCGGCGCAGGCCGCGAGGCCGTCGCCGTCGTCGGGCAGCCGGCGCCATGCGTCGGCCGGGACGGGCGGCACCGGGAAGCCCGCCGGATTGATGCCGGTCGACAGGTCGAGCCACGCGTCGTACGGAATGCCGTGGCGGCGGGCGGCTTCATGCAGGTTGCCGCCGTGCGCGATGGATGAATCAGACATGATGGGTGGCCATGACGAGTGCGCCGCTCGCGACCAGCAGCGCGAGCCACAGGGCGAGCGTGCGCGTGACGAGCGACAGCGCGGCGACGATGTGGACGGCAGTTGCCGTGGCGCCGGTGCCGAGCGCCGGGCGATCCTCGATCTCGCCGTGATAGACGGCCGGGCCGCCGAGCTGCACGTTCAGGCTGCCGGCGCCCGCGGCCATCACGGGGCCCGCGTTCGGGCTGTCCCAGTGGCGCGCCTGCGTGCGCCAGCAGCGCCATGCGGCGGCCGTGTCGCCGAGCAGCGCGTAGCTCGCGGCGGTGAGGCGTGCGGGCATCCAGTTCAGCGCGTCGTCGATGCGTGCGGCGGCCCAGCCGAAGGTCAGGAAGCGCGGCGTGCGATAGCCCCACATCGCGTCGAGCGTGTTCGCGAGCCGGAACAGCAACGCGCCGGGACCGCCCGCGACGACGAACCAGAAGAGCGCGCCGAAGATCGCGTCGTTGCCGTTCTCGAGCGCCGATTCGACGGCCGCGCGCGACAGCGCGCCTTCGTCCGCGCTGCCGGTGTCGCGCGACACGATGCGTGCGGTCAGCGTGCGCGCCGCGTCGAGGTCGCGCCGCAGCAGCGCGGCGGCGATCGGCGCGACGTGGTCGGCGAGGCTCTTCGCGCCGAGCGCGAACCACAGCAGCGTGACGTGCAGCGCAGCCGCGAACGGCCACGGCAGCGCGCAGACGAGCCAGGCCGCGACGGCCACCGGCGGCACGACCGCCGCGAGCCATGCGGCGGCGCCGACCACGCGGCCGCGCCGGCCCGTGTTCAGCGCGGCTTCGATGCGCGCGGCGACGCGGCCGAACGCGACGAGCGGATGCCAGCCGGCCGGCTCGCCGATTGTGCGGTCGACGATCGCGGCCGCGACCGCGAGCATCGCGACGACGGGCAGCGACAGCATCAGCATGGCTGCGCGCCCGCCTTGAGATTGAGCGGCAGCCCGGCAACCAGCAGCGTGACGCGCGTCGCGAGCGCGGCGACGCGTTGGTTCAGGCGCCCGAGCTCATCGACGTAGCGGCGCGTGACCGACCCGAGCGGCACGACGCCGAGCCCGATCTCGTTGCTGACGACGATCACCTTCGCGCGCGCGCCGCGCAACGCGTGCTCGAGCCGCTCGACGTGCGTCGCGTACTGCGCGTCGTCGAGCGGGTCGCCTTCTGCGGGGCACAGCAGGTTCGTGAGCCACAGCGTCAGGCAGTCGACGAGCAGGCACGCGTGCGGATCGTCGAGCCGCGCGAGCGTGCCCGCGAGATCGACGGGCGCGTCGGCGAACCCCCAGGCGGCCGGCCGGCGCGCGCGATGATGCGCGATGCGCTGCGCGAATTCGGCATCGGCGGCGGTCGCGGTCGCGATGTAGGTGACGGGGCGGCCGCTGTCGGCGGCGAGCCGCTCGGCATGCGCGCTCTTGCCCGAGCGCGCGCCGCCGAGGACGAAGGTGAGGTCGTGCGGAATCATCGCGTGATTGTAACGGCGCGCGCGACCCGCCGCGGGCGATAATGCCGCCTTTGCTTCGCGACGATCTTTTACACGATGAATGCACCCGAGCCGCGGCCGCGCGGCACGCTGATGATCCAGGGCACGACGTCCGACGCGGGCAAGAGCACGCTCGTCGCGGGCCTGTGCCGCCTCGCGCGCCGCGGCGGCGCACGCGTGGCGCCGTTCAAGCCGCAGAACATGGCCCTCAACAGCGCGGTGACGGTCGACGGCGGCGAGATCGGCCGCGCGCAGGCGTTGCAGGCGCTGGCCGCCGGCGTCGCGCCGCATACGGATTTCAATCCGGTCCTGCTGAAGCCGACGAGCGACCGCGGCGCGCAGGTGATCATTCACGGCAAGGCGCGCACGAACCTCGACGCGCGGGCGTACCACGACTACAAGCCGGTCGCGTTCGATGCGGTACTCGAATCGTATGCGCGCCTGCGCGCCGGGTACGACACGGTGATCGTCGAAGGCGCCGGCAGCCCGGCCGAGATCAACCTGCGCGACGGCGACATCGCGAACATGGGGTTTGCCGAGCGCGTCGACTGCCCGGTCGTGCTCGTCGCCGACATCGATCGCGGCGGCGTGTTCGCGCATCTGGTCGGCACGCTCGCCTGCCTGTCGGACAGCGAGCGCGCGCGCGTGCGCGGCTTCGTGATCAACCGCTTTCGCGGCGACCTCGCGCTGCTCGAACCCGGGCTCGACTGGCTGCGCGCCCGGACGGGCAAGCCGGTGTTCGGCGTGCTGCCGTACCTGCACGGGCTGCTGCTCGACGCGGAGGACATGCTGCCCGCGCAGGCGCGCAGCGCCGCCGCACGCGGCGATGGCGGCGTGTTGCGCGTCGTCGTGCCCGCGCTGCCGCGCATCAGCAACCACACCGATTTCGACCCGCTGCGCGCGCATCCGCAGGTCGAATTCACGTACTGGAAGAGCGGCCCCGTGCCCGACGCCGACCTGCTGATCCTGCCCGGTTCGAAGAGTGTGCAGCGCGACCTCGCGTGGCTGCGCGACACGGGCTGGGAAGCGCTGATCCGGCGTCATCTGCGCTACGGCGGCAAGGTGATCGGCATCTGCGGCGGCATGCAGATGCTCGGCCGCACGCTCGATGATCCGCTCGGCCTCGAAGGCGCGCCCGGCAGCGTGCCGGGGTTCGGGCTGCTCGATTTCGACACGGCGCTGCAACCCGACAAGACGCTGAAGAACGTGACCGGACAACTCGCGCTGCCGGGCGAGGCGGCCGTGCGCGGTTACGAGATCCACATGGGCGACACGCGCGGGCCGGCGCTCGCGACGCCCGCGCTGACGCTGGCCGCCGATGCCGCGCAGGATGGCGTGCGTCCCGACGGCGCGATGTCGGCCGACGGCCAGATCCTCGCGACCTACGTGCACGGGCTGTTCGACGCGCCCGACGCGTGCGCGGCGCTGCTCGCGTGGGCGGGGCTCGATGGGGCGGCGCGCATCGACTACCCGGCGCTGCGCGAGGCTTCGCTCGAGCGGCTGGCCGACACGTTCGCCGCGCATCTCGACCTCGACGCGCTGTACGCCGAGTTTCGGTGACGGCGGGCCGGTCCGCCCTCGCTTTTTCCGCCCGATCGCGTACAACGAAGGAGGGCGGAGGTCCGCCCGAAGGAGGGCGACGATGAGGGCTCGATGGTGGTGGAGCGTGCTGCTTGCGGCGCTGCTGGGCGCGTCGGCGGCGGCGCATGCGTGCGATTCGTATGCGCCGGGCGGCGGCCAGTCCGGCGGCGACGCAACGCAGGGCAAGAGCGGTTACTGAGCGGATGGAGGGCATGATCGGGCATGCCCTTTTTTTTGCGTCAATTCGTTCCTGTCTGGAATCAATTTAAGCGGCATGGCGTGTTTATCGGCCGAATCGATTCGAATAGAGTGCGATCCATTCCCATCCACTCCCGAAGGAAGCCGTCATGAACGCCAACCGCCTGAACGATTTCGCCGCGACGCTGCTGCGCGTCGCCCTCGGCGTGCTGTACCTCGCGCACGTCGCGCAGAAAGTATTCGTCTTCACGCTGCCCGGCACCGCGCAGTTCTTCGCGTCGATCGGCTTGCCGGGCTGGCTTGCGTACCTGACCACGTTCGTCGAACTGGCGGGCGGGCTGGCGCTGCTCGCGGGATTCCGCGTGCGCATCGCGGCGCTGGTGCTGCTGCCGTTCATGCTCGGCGCGCTCGCCGCGCATCTGCCGAACGGCTGGAGCTTCTCGTCGCCGCACGGCGGCTGGGAATATCCGGCGTTCTGGGCCGTCACGCTGGCCGTGCAGGCCCTGCTGGGCGGCGGCGCGTTCGCGATCGGCGCGGCGGGGGCCGCGGCCGGGCGCGCGTAATGTGAACGAGCGCGCACGAAAGCGGCCCGCGGGTCGCCGCGACCGGTTCCGGTGACACCCCGTTTGCCGATATCATCGCTCCCTGTATCCGCAATCGAGCGGCGCCTGCCATGCGGCCGGCGCCGCGCGGCTTTATCGGGGGAATTCATGACGGTCATCGTGGTGGCGAATCCGAAGGGCGGCGTGGGGAAGAGCACGCTGTCCACCAATCTAGCCGGCTATTTCGCGGCGCAGGGCGCGTGGGTCGCGCTGGCCGACCTGGACCGGCAGCAGTCCGCGCATGCGTGGCTCGACCTGCGGCCGGCCGGCTTGCCGACGATCGAGGTGTGGGATCTCGATCCGGACGCGCCGTCGAAGCCGCCGCGCGGCCTCGAATATGCGGTGATCGATACGCCGGCCGGCCTGCACGGCACGCGGCTCAACGTCGCGCTGCAACTGGCCGACAAGGTCATCGTGCCGCTGCAGCCGTCGATGTTCGATATTCTCGCGACCCAGCAGTTTCTGGAGCGCCTCGCCGGCGAGAAGGCCGTGCGCAAGGGCGGCGTCGAGGTCGGGATCGTCGGGATGCGGGTCGATGCGCGCACGCGCTCGTCCGATCAACTGCACCGGTTCGTCGAAGGGCTCGGCCTGCCGGTGCTCGGCTACGTGCGCGACACGCAGAACTACGTGCAGATCGCCGCGCACGGCCTGACGCTGTGGGACGTCGCGAAAAGCCGCGTCGAGAAGGATCTCGAACAGTGGCGGCCGATCGTCGAATGGGCCGAGCGCCGCATGCCGAAGGCCGAGAAGGCCGCGAAAGCGTCCTGACCCGCTCGCGCGCGGGCCGTGCCGCAGACGACGAGCGCGCCGGATTCCGTCAAAAGGACAAAGGGCCCGATCCGGCATCGCGCCGAATCAGGCCCTCCGTCCGTATGTGGCGGCTCGGTGTTGGCCGCCGGGCGCCCGCCGCATCGCGGCGACACCCGGCGTGTCACGACACACCGGCGGCCGCGCGGATCAGCTCCAGCTCTGCGTCGGCACGTGGTCCCGGTGGCCCTTGATCTTGTTGCCTTCGTCGATGAACACGAGCTTCGGCTTCCAGCCGGCCTGCAGTTCGGCTTCGTCGACCATCGCGAACGCCGCGATGATCACGAGGTCGCCGAGCTGCGCGCGGCGCGCGGCCGAGCCGTTCAGCGAGATCATCCCGCTGCCGCGCTCGCCCTTGATCGCGTACGTCGAGAAGCGCTCGCCGTTGTTGATGTTCCAGATGTCGATCCGTTCGTTTTCGATCAGGCCCGCCGCGTCGAGCAGGTCTTCGTCGATCGCGCACGAACCTTCGTAGTGCAGTTCGCAGTGCGTGACCGCCGCACGGTGGATCTTCGATTTGAGCATGTGGCGCTGCATGGTGTCTCCGGTGAGGCGTCGTGAGAGGCGCGGGCGGGCGCCCGTCAGATTTCCAGGTTGTCGATGAGGCGCGTCGCGCCGAGCTTCGCGGCCGCGAGCACGACGAGCGGCTCGCCGGCTTCGAGTTCGGCGGCGCTCGGTGCGATCAGGTTCGCGCGGCGGCGGATCGCGATGTAGTCGGGCACCCAGCCGCGTTCGGCCAGGTGCGTGTGCGCGTGCCGCTCGAGCTTGCCGAGGTCGCGTTCGCCGCCGAGCACGCTGTCGCGCACGCGCTGCAGCGTTTTCGCCAGTTCGGGCGCTTCCTTGCGCTCGTCGGCCGTCAGGTAGCGGTTGCGCGACGACAGTGCGAGGCCGTCCTCGTCGCGCACGGTTTCGGCCGCGACGATGTCGACCGGCAGCGCGAGCTGCTGGCACATCCGGCGCACGATCATCAACTGCTGGTAGTCCTTCTTGCCGAACACGGCGACGCGCGGCTGCACGCAGGACATCAGCTTCGTGACCACCGTGCACACGCCGGCGAAGAAGCCCGGACGGAATTCGCCTTCGAGAATCCCGCCGAGATCGTCCGGCGGCAACACGCGGTATTCCTGCGGCTCGGGGTACATGTCGCGCTCGGTCGGCGCGAACAGCACGTACACGTTTTCCTGCTGCAGCTTCTCGATATCGTCCTGGAGCGTGCGCGGATACTTGTCGAAATCCTCGTTCGGGCCGAATTGCAGCCGGTTGACGAAGATGCTCGCCACGACCGGGTCGCCGTGCTGACGCGCGAGGCGCATCAGCGACAGGTGCCCTTCGTGCAGGTTGCCCATCGTCGGCACGAACGCCGTGCGGTTCTGTCCGCGCAGCTGGTCGCGCAGTTCCTGGATCGAGCTGATGACTTTCATGATCGGGTAACGGGTTCCTCGCGCAGGCGCGCGTTGACGCCGCGGCAGCGGCGTCGGGGTCGAAGCGGAGAACGCCGGCGCGCGGGCGGCGCATCGGGCGTCGGCGGATTGTAGAGGATTTGGCCGCGGCACGCACCGATAAAAGAACGATCGTTCACTTTTTATCGGGGCGTGCCGGACACCCGCCGGATGGCCACTCGCCGCGGCGCAGCGACGAGCGTCGGGACGAACCGGGAACGGGAAGCGGCGGGGGCGGCCCTTACGCGGGCAGGTACGCGAGGCGCACGTAGATCGGCGCGAACGGCTCGGCCTGCGTGATCTCGAGCAGCGATTCGCGCGCGAGTTCGAGCATCGCGATGAAGTTCACGACGACGACCGGCACGCCGCGCGACGTGTCGAATAGGTCGGCGAACTCCATGAAGCGTGCATTTTGCAGCCGGCGCAGGATCAGGCTCATGTGTTCGCGCACCGACAGCTCCTCGCGGGAGATCTTGTGATGCTGGACGAGCTTCGCGCGCTTGAGCACGTCGGCCCACGCGGCGCGCAGATCGTCCGAATTCACGTCGGGAAAGCGTGGCGTGACGCTTTGCTCGATATACACCTCGGCGCGCAGGAAATCGCGGCCGAGCTGCGGCAACTGGTCGAGCCGCTGCGCGGCGAGCTTCATCTGCTCGTACTCGAGCAGCCGGCGCACGAGTTCGGCGCGCGGATCCTCGGCTTCCTCGCCGGTGTCGGCCTTCTTGACCGGCAGCAGCATCCGCGACTTGATTTCGATCAGCATCGCGGCCATCAGCAGGTATTCGGCCGCCAGCTCGAGATTCGACGTGCGGATCTGGTCGACGTAGCCCAGATACTGCGCGGTGACCTGCGCCATCGGGATGTCGAGCACGTTGAAGTTCTGCTTGCGGATCAGGTACAGCAGCAGGTCGAGCGGGCCTTCGAACGTCTCGAGGAACACCTCGAGCGCGTCGGGCGGGATGTAGAGATCCTGCGGCAGCTTGAAGAGCGGCTCGCCGTACAGGCGAGCGAAGGCCGCGACACCGTCGACCGTGTCGGGCGTCGAATCGGCGCCCGCGGGCGCGGCGATCGCGTCGTCCTGCCGGGCGGCGCTGGCCTCGTCGGCGGCGCTCACGTCGTCAGAAGTTCTGGTAGTAGACGTACGGCGTTTGCTTCACGCGCGATTCCTGCTGCTCGGCGCGCTCGTCGAGATCGATCGGCTGCTTGTCCCACAACAGGGAACGGCCCTTGCGTTGCTCTTCCTCGAGCGTCGGCTTCTGCTGCTTGAGCTGGTTCAGGAACTGCGTGACGTCGGACTGGTACGGCATGGCTGGATCTTCCGTTTCGGGCGGCGCACGATGCGCCGGATTCGCGATGGCGGGATTTTACCGCATCGCGGGGAACAGCCGGCGCCAATCGCGCGTCGAAACCGCGGGCGGTGCCGGCGGGCCGACGGCCATTGGGCGGCGGCCCTGTCGGGCGCTGGCACTCTTTCACAATCGTTTGGCTGCGACGCCCGCGCCCTGTGGTCAAATACAGGGTTTTCCACGAAACCGTAACGATCCAGGACGGCGAGGTCATATTTGGCGGGGCAGTCGAACCAGCAAGCACACACGGCACATGACGCGGGCCCGCGCGCGGCACGCGATCGCGCCGGCGCCGCGGCCCGCGTCGCGCGGGCGGCCCTCGCGGGTTGCCTGGCCGCGTGCTTCGCGCTGCCGGCCCACGCGAAGTACGACGTCGACATCGACGCGCCGCGCTCGATCCGCAAGCTCCTCAAGACCCATCTCGATATCGCCCGCTTCGCCAAGCGCGACGACATCAGCGACGACCAGTTCGACTTCCTCGTGACCGCCACGCCGCAGCAGGTGCGCGACCTGGCCGCGACGGCCGGCTATTTCTCGCCGGTCGTGCGTACCGACGTGCGCACCCGCGACGGCAAGCGCGACGTGCGCATCGCGGTCGATCCGGGCAAGCAGACCGTCGTGTCGACGGTCGACCTGGCGTTCAAGGGGCCCGTCGAAACCGAGGATCCGGCGCAGGAGACGGCCACCCGTTTCGCGTTCTCGATGAAGCCGGGCGACCCGTTCACGCAGTCCGACTGGGACGACGCGAAGGGGGCGGCGCTCCGGCAGTTGCAGGCGCGCCGCTATCTCGGCGCGAAGATCGCGTCGTCCGAGGCGCGCATCGATCCGCGCACGCAGCGCGCGACGCTCGCGGTCACGTTCGACAGCGGCCCGACGTTCACGATCGGCAAGGTCGACGTCGACGGCGTGCGCCGTTATCCGGAAAAGATCGTCACGAACGTCAATCCGCTGTCGGAAGGCGAGATCTACGACGTGCGGCGGATCAACGAATTGCAGCGGCAGTTGCAGAACACGCCGTACTACGCGAGCGTCGCGATCGACGTCGGCGACGATACGTCGAAGCCCGAGCGCACGCCCGTGCACGTGAAGGTCAGCGAGTTCCCGTACAACAACATCCGCGGCGGCGTCGGCTTCGCCACCGATACCGGGCCGCACGTGCAAGGCTCCTATACGTATCTCGACACCTTCGGCGCCGCGTGGCCGCTGACCGTGTCGGGCCGGCTCGACCAGATCCAGCAGTACGGGCAGGTCCAGCTGTCGATGCCGCCGGGCGAGAAGGGCTGGACCAACAGCGTGCTCGCGTCGTACACGAACACCAACGTGTCCGACACGCGTATCTACAGCGCGCGGGTCGGCGTGCAGCGCACGCGCACCGGCCAGTTCATCGACTATTCGTATTCGCTGATGTATTACCAGGACCGGCTCGACCAGAACGGCGCGGGGCCGACCACGAGCCGCGCGCTCGTGCCGCAATGGGCGTGGACCCGCCGCAACGTCGACGATCCGCTGTTTCCGCGTTCGGGCAACCTGATTCACGCGGAGGCGGGCTTTGCGGTCAAGCACGTGCTGGCCGACGAAACCTTCATCCGCGGCTACGCGCGCGGGCAGCAGTACCTGCCGATCGGCAAGCGCGACCTGTTCGTGTTCCGCGCGGAGCTCGGCGGCGTGTTTACGAGCGGCAGCTCGACCGGCGTGCCGGCGTCGCTGCTGTTCCGCGCCGGCGGCTCGAATTCGGTGCGCGGCTACGGTTACCAGAGCATCGGCAACAGCGTCGACGGCTCCGTTCTGCCGACCAAGTATCTGATGACGGGCACGGCCGAGTACCAGCACTGGTTCAACCGCGACTGGGGCGCCGCGACGTTCTTCGACATCGGCACCGCGACCGATGCGTGGGGCGAGCGCGTGTTTTACCCGGGCGTGGGCGTCGGTGCGCGCTGGCGCAGCCCGGTCGGCCCGATCAACGTCGACGTCGCGTACGGGTTGCGCAATCACAGCGTGCGCCCGTACCTGACGCTCGGCATCGCTTTCTGAACCTGTCGCCCTATTGACGACGACCCGCACGACGAACCGCATGACGAAGGACCCGAACGACACGCCGCCGCCTCACGATCCGGATTCGCCCGACGGCGCGCCCGACACGCCGCCGCGCGCGCCGCGCCGCGGCCGCGCGTGGCGTGTCGTCGCGTGGACGCTCGCGACGGTCGTGCTGCTCGTCGTGCTGGCGGCGGGGCTCGTGCTGGGCGCGGTGACGACCGAGCGCGGGACGCGGCTCGCGTGGCAGGCGGCCGGCAAGGTGCTCGGCACGCGGCTCGCGGGCACGCTCGAAGGGGGCTCGCTCGCGACCGGCGTGCGCCTGCGCGGGTTCGCGTGGACCAGCCCCGACGGCACCGGCACCGAGGTGCGCATCGACCGCCTCGACGGCCGCTGGGCGCTGACGCGTGCGCCGTGGCGACTGTCCGTCGCATATCTGCGCGCCGGCACGATCGACGTGCGGATCGCGCCGGGGCCGTCGACGCCGAGTACGATGCCGCAGGACCTGAGCCTGCCGCTGCAGGTGCGGATCGACGACCTGCGCGTCGACCGCCTCGCCATTCACGAAGGCGGTTCGACGACGCAGCTCGACCATCTCGCGCTGAACGGCCGCAGCGACGGCCGTCACCATGAACTCGTGCTCGACGGCGTCGACACGCCGTACGGCGCGCTGACCGCGCGTGCGAAGCTCGACGGCGTGAAGCCGTTCGCGCTGACGGGCGAAGCCACCTATGCAGGCAAGCTGTCCGACGAAGCGGTCGACGCGCGGGCCCGCGTGTCGGGCTCGCTCGAGGCGCTCGTCGCCGAGGTCGATGCGAGCGGGATGAAGCTGAACGGGCGCGCGCACGTCGAGGCCGCGCCGTTCGGCGCCGTGCCGCTCACGCGCGCGACGCTCGCGTTCGATCACGTGAACCCGCAAGCGCTTTCGCCCGGCGCGCCGGCGGCCGATCTCGCGGTGCGCGCGGAACTCGCGCCGGTGACCGCGCCGGCAGGTTCGGCGTCGGCGAAGGGGTTCGCGGTGACGGGCCCGGTGTCGATCGTCAACGCGAAGCCGGGCACGCTCGGCGACCATCTACTGCCGCTGATCGACGCGCATGCGAACGTGCATCTCGACGCGCACGCGCAACGGATCGACGGCCTCGCGCTGAAGCTGATCCGCGACGGCAGCGTGACGGGCGGCGGCACGCTCGCGGGCGGCAAGGGCCGCTTCGACCTGAAGGTCGCGAACCTCGACCTGAACGCGTTCGTCGCCGAGCTGCGGCCGATGCGCCTCGGCGGCCCGCTCGGCGTCACGCTCGCGGGCGACGCGACGACCGTCGATTTCGACCTGAACGACCCGAAGCTCGCGCTCGGCGCGCGCGCCAAGGTCGCGCTGACGCAGAAGCAGACCGTGCTGACCGACGCGCGCGTGACTGCGGCCAAGGGGCGCATCGACCTGACCGGCGTATTCCGCCACGACGCGCATTCGAGCTACGACGCGAAGGCGACGCTCACCGCGTTCGATCCGCTGCTGCTCGCCGCGACGAGCGCACCGAAGGCGGGCGGCGGCAAGGCGCCAGCGAAGGCCGCCAGGGTGCCGGCCAAGCGCGGCGAGACGCGCGTGTCGGGCACGTTGACCGCGTCGGGCGCGTTCGCGCCGCAGGTCTCGACGAAGGCGACCTTCAAGCTCGCCGACAGCCTGTACGACGGCGTGCCGCTGACCGGCGCCGGCGTCGTGCAGCTCGCCGGCTCGCGGATCCTGCCGAGCAACGCGACCCTGTCGATCGCCGGCAACCACGTCGACCTGCGCGGCAGCTTCGGCGCGCCCGGCGACCGGCTGCGCTTCGTCGTCGACGCGCCGCAGCTCGACCGGCTCGGCTTCGGCGTCGAAGGGCTCGTGCAGGCGCAGGGCGACCTGACCGGCAGCTTCGCGCATCCGAACGTGATGGCCACCTACAAGGCCGAGCACGTCGTCGTCGGGTCGAACCGGATCGGCACCGCACAGGGCCGCGCGGACATCCGCGACGGCGCGCACGGCGCACTCGTGTTCACGGCCGACGCGGCCGACATCGCGCTCGGCTCGTTCAAGCTGAAGTCGTTGCGCGCGAACCTCGACGGCACGCGCGCGAAGCACACGTTGGACGCGTCGGCGCTCGGAGCGGCCGGCGGCCGCGTGATCGACCTGACACTCGCGGCGAACGGCGGCGTGGTCGAGAATCGCGACGGCATGCGCTGGGACGGCACCGTCACGCGTCTCGCGAATCGCGGCACGCCGGCGCTCGCGCTGCAGGCGCCGCTGACGATATCGGCCGGCGCCGGCCGCGTGACGCTCGGCGCGACGCGGCTCACGCTCGAAGGCGCGGCGATCGACCTGAAGTCGTTCGTGTTCGATCGCGGCCAGATGCGTTCGGCCGGTTCGGTGAGCGGCGCGTCGGTCGCGCGTTTCCTCGAAGTCCGCCAGGAACTGACGGGGCAGCGGCCGCCGGTGCGCACCGACGTCGTGCTCGATGCCGACTGGGATTTCTCGCTCGGCGCGAACGCGACGGGTTACGTGCAGGTGAAGCGCCGCGGCGGCGACGTGACGATCGAGACCGGGCGCGGCATCGCGTCGCTCGGCCTGACCGATCTGTCCGCACGCGCGAGCTTCGCGCCCGGCAACCGCCTCAACGTGACGGCGCTCGCGAAGGCGAGCCGGATCGGCACGCTCGATGCGAACGTCGCGGTGCCGTTCGCGCTGCGCGACGGCGTGTTCGGGGTCGTCGACGACGGTCCGCTGTCGGGCCGCATCGATGCCGACATCCCGGCGCTGAAGACCACCGGCAACCTGTTCGGGCCGAGCTATCTGCTCGGCGGACGCGCGGCGCTGAAGCTGACGGTCTCCGGCACGCCGGTGAAACCGAACCTGTCGGGGACGCTGACGGGCGACGAGCTCTCCGCGACGCTCATCGACCAGGGCGTGCAGCTGAAGGACGGCATCGTGCGCGTGAAGCTGTCGGACAACCTCGTCGAATTCCAGCAGGTCGAATTTCACGGCGGCGACGGCACGCTGCGCGCGCTCGGCCGCGTGCGCCTCGACGGCGAGGCGCCCGACCTGACCGCCAGCATCGTCGCGGACAAGCTCGAACTGTTCGCGGCGCCGGACCGCAAGCTGTCGCTGTCGGGCAAGGCCACCGTCGCGAACGACGGGCCGCGCGGCGCGTTGTCGATCGACGGCAAGTTCGTGGTCGACCGCGCGCTGTTCGACCTGCCGGAGCAATCGGCGCCGCACCTGTCCGACGACGTCGTGATCGTGCAGCCGGACGGCACGGTGCGCGGCGAGACGCCGACCGGCACCGCGGCCGCGAAGCCGAAGCCGGTCGAAAACAAGCCGGCGCCGTCGCTGGCGCCGCGCGCGAACATCGACGTCGGTCTCGGCAACAACTTCCGCTTCAAGGGGCACGGCGCCGACCTCGGGCTGCGCGGCACGATCACCGTGATGAGCGCACCGGGCGTGCCGCTGCGAGCGGTCGGCAACGTGCGCGTGACCGAAGGCTCGACGTACACGACGTTCGGCCGCAAGCTCGCGGTCGAGAACGGCTTCTTCACGTTCAACGGCCCCGTGTCGAACCCGGGCGTCAACATCCTCGCGATGCGGCGCAACCAGGAGGTCGAGGCCGGCGTGCAGGTGACGGGCACGATCCAGTCGCCGACGGCCAAGCTGGTGTCGGAGCCGAACGTCACGGACAACGAAAAGCTGTCGTGGCTGCTGTTCGGGCACGGCACCGACCAGGGCAACAACGTCGGCCAGCAGGGGGCGATGACGGCGGCGCTCGGGCTGCTCGGCAGCGTGACCGGCAAGCGGGTCGCGCAGACCTTCGGTCTCGACGAGGTCTCGGTCGGCCGCAGCGAAGTCGGCCTGACCGATCCGCAGGTCGTGCTGGTGTCGAAGGCGATCAACGAGCGGTTCGTGCTCGGCTTCGAGCAGGGGCTGCAATCGGCGAGCAACGCGTTCAAGGCGACGATCAACCTGACGCGCTTCTGGTCGGTGTCCGCGTACGGCGGCACGTTCCAGGGCGTCGACCTGAACTACACGCGGCGTTTCGATCGCTGGTTCGGGCAGCGCTGAGCGCGGGCGCGGCGTAGCGGGCGGCAATGAAAAAGCCCCGCACGATTCGACATCGTGCGGGGCTTTTTTTGCCGGCAGCAGCGCGTTCGGCTTACTTCACGCGCATGCCGGGCTTCGCGCCGCTGTGCGGCTCGAGGATGTAGAGGCCCGGTTCCGCCTTTTCGTCGGCGGCCGACGCGGCGAGCACCATCCCTTCGGACAGGCCGAACTTCATCTTGCGCGGCGCGAGGTTCGCGACCATCACCGTCAGCTTGCCGACGAGCTGCTCCGGCTGGTACGCGGACTTGATGCCCGAAAACACGTTGCGGGTCTTTTCCTCGCCGACGTCGAGCGTGAGCTGCAGCAGCTTGTCCGAGCCTTCGACGGCCTGGCACGCGACGATCTTCGCGATGCGCAGGTCGATCTTCGCGAAATCGTCGATCGAGATCGGCGCGTCGTCGGCGCCGTTCGCGGCGGCCGGCTTCGCGTTCGCGTTGGCATCGCGCTTCGCATGCTTCGCGGCGTTCGCGCTCGCGGCGGCTGCACCCGTCGCTTCAGCCTGCAGCGAATCGCGGTTCGCGGCGAGCAGCGCTTCGATCTGCTTCGCATCGACGCGCGTCATCAGGTGCTGGTACGCCTTGATCGGCTGCGCCGACGACAGCGGCTTCGCGGCATCGGCCCACACGAGCGGCGCGATCCCGAAGAACGCCTCGACCGCTTCGGCGACGCGCGGGATCACCGGCTTCAGCGCGAGCGACAGCAGGCGGAAGGCCTCGAGGCTCACGCTGCAGGTTTCGTGCAGCGCGACCGCGTTGGCCGGATCCTTCGCGAGATCCCACGGCTTCGCGCCGTCGACGTACGCGTTCACTTCGTCCGCGAGCTCCATCGTGTGGCGCAGCGCGCGGCCGTATTCGCGTGCTTCGTAGCTCGCGGCGATCTGCGCGATCGCATCGCGCAGCTTCGCGACGAGCGGATGATTCATCGCGCTGTCCTGCACGCGGCCGTCGAAACGCTTGATCAGGAAGCCGGCCGCGCGACTCGCGATGTTCACGTACTTGCCGACGAGATCGCTGTTCACGCGCGCCTGGAAGTCGTCGAGGTTCAGGTCGATGTCTTCCATCGTCGCGTTCAGCTTCGCGGCGAAGTAGTAGCGCAGCCACTCGGGGTTCAGGCCCGTGTCGATGTAGCTCCGCGCGGTGATGAACGTGCCGCGCGATTTCGACATCTTCGCGCCGTCGACCGTCAGGAAGCCGTGCGCGAACACGTTGGTCGGCGTGCGGTGGCCCGAGAACTCGAGCATCGCCGGCCAGAACAGCGTGTGGAAGTACAGGATGTCCTTGCCGATGAAGTGATATTGCTCGGCCTTCGAGCCCGGGCGGATCCACGCATCGAAATCGATGCCGTTGCGGTCGCACAGGTTCTTGAAGCTCGCGTAGTAGCCGACCGGCGCGTCGAGCCACACGTAGAAATACTTGCCGGGCGCGCCGGGGATCTCGAAGCCGAAGTACGGCGCGTCGCGCGAGATGTCCCAGTCGGCGAGCTTGGCTTCGCCGGCGTCGCCGAGCCATTCGCGCATCTTGTTGGTCGCTTCGGGCTGCGCGAGGCCGCTCACCCATTCGCGCAGGAACGATTCGCAGCGCGGGTCGGACAGGCGGAAGAAGTAGTGTTTCGAGGTCTTGCGCACCGGCGTCGCGCCCGACACGACCGAATACGGATTCAGCAGATCGGTCGGCAGGTACGTCGAGCCGCACACTTCGCAACTGTCGCCGTACTGGTCCTTCGCGTGGCACTTCGGGCACTCGCCCTTGATGAAGCGGTCCGGCAGGAACATTTCCTTGACCGGATCGTACGCTTGCTCGATTTCGCGTTCGGCGATCAGGCCGGCTTCCTGCAGCGCGAGATAGATCTTCTCGCTCAGCACGCGGTTCTCGTCCGAATCGGTCGAGTAGAAGTTGTCGAACGACACGCCGAAGCTGTCGAAGTCGCGCTTGTGCTCGGTCCACACGCGGGCGATCAGCTGCTTCGGGGTCAGGCCTTCCTGCTCCGCGCGCAGCATGATCGGCGTGCCGTGCGTATCGTCGGCGCCGATGTAGTAGACCTCGTGGCCATGCATTCGCAGCGCCCGCACCCAGATGTCGGTCTGGATGTACTCGACCAGGTGGCCGATGTGGATCTGCCCGTTGGCATAGGGCAGTGCGGACGTAACGAGGATCTGGCGGCCGCCTTGCGGCGCCGCAGCCTGCACGGAAGTGAGGTCGGATGCGGACATAGGGTCTGGAGAAGAACAGCGGGAAAAACGACGGGAAACCGCGATTCTAGCAGGGGCGCGGGCCAGCGCGGCGGGCACGCGCCGCGGACCGGGTGAAGGAAGGGACGAGGCCGCGCATGCGGCGCGCCCGACAGCGTCATGCTGCACTGCAGCACGAATTTCGCGGGCAAAAAAAACCGGGGCGGATACGGCCCCGGAGCAACAACGACAAGAGGAGAATGGTGACGCGCCGGCAACACCAGCCGCGTACCGTAAATACTGACCACGGCCTGCGACAGAAGTTCGAAAAATTTTTCGATTTGTTACCGGCCCCGCCGAAAGCCTTGTGAGGCGGGGCTGTGCGGGCAGGACGCCCGCACGTTTCCTCTCGTGGTCGCGCTTACTGATGCTGTTGCGGCGCGCGCAGGTAGATCTCGACGCGGCGGTTTTGTGCGCGGCCGGCTTCGGTCGCGTTGTCCGCGATCGGGTTCGATGCGCCCATGCCTTGCGCCGACAGACGGCCGCCGTTCACGCCGCGCTGCACGAGCGCGTTCACGACGCTTTGCGCGCGGTTCTGCGACAGCGTCTGGTTCAGCTGCGCCGAGCCCGTGCTGTCCGTGTAGCCGACGATCGACGCCGTCACTTGCGGGTTCTGGTTCAGCGTCGTCGCCAGGTCGTTCAGCAGCGGCGTGAACGCCGGCGTGATCGCGTACTGGTTCGTCGCGAACGTGACCGAGCTCGGCACGTTCAGCTTCAGCGAGCCGTCCGGCTGTTCGGTGACCTGCGTACCCGTCTGCGCGGCCGACGGCGCGAGCTTGTTCTTGATCGCTTGCCAGTTGTAACCCGTCACGCCGCCGACCAGTGCGCCGACGCCCGCGCCGATCGCCGCGCCCTTGCCGCCGCCGGCCAGTGCGCCGATCCCAGCGCCCAGCGCCGCGCCCGTGCCGGTGCCGACGGCCGTATTGTTGCCCTGCTGCGTGGCGCAGCCTGCCAGCAGCGCGCCGGCGAGTGCGAAGACGGACAGGCGAGTCGCGATTTTCATGTTCATGTTGGATTCCTCTCTTGGTTGAACGAGTCGACAACGACGACAAACAACAGCTACGGCTCCCTGCGCGGGCCGGCCGAAAAAGGAAGGCCGGCCTGCGCTCGCGGCAGCCGCCGAGGCGGTCGCATGCCCTGTCCGTCAGCGTGGCTGTTCGGACAGCGCGACGCGTCAGCCTCTACAATATAGGCGGTAAGTGGCCGATTTGGCCCTATAGCGTGCCGCACGCGAAGAGTGCGCCGGGTCGCGCGTTCGCGCAATGGCGTGCAACAGATTCTTTCACTTTTCCCGATTTTCGCAGCGTAATTTGATATTTTTTGACGTTTGCGTGCGAGAAAAACGTTTTCACGGAGTTTCGATGAGCATTGACCGGGCACAAGTCGACGCCGCACTGGCGGCAGTCGTCGACCCCAATACCGGCCGGCCGTACGCGGCGAACAAGGGCGTGCGCAACGTCGCGATCGACGGCGATGTCGTGGCGCTCGACGTGGTGCTCGGGTATCCGGCGCGCAGCCAGCACGACGACGTGCGCGCGCGCGTCGCCGCGGCGCTGCAGGCCGTGCCGGGCGTGCGCGATGCGCGCGTCGCCGTGTCGCAGGAGATCGTCGCGCATACGGTGCAGCGCGGCGTGAAGCTGTTGCCGAATGTGAAGAACATCGTCGCGGTCGCGTCGGGCAAGGGCGGCGTCGGCAAGAGCACGACGGCCGTGAACCTCGCGCTCGCGCTCGCCGCGGAAGGCGCGTCGGTCGGCATCCTCGACGCCGACATCTACGGCCCGTCGCTGCCGACGATGCTCGGCATCCATGGCCAGCGCCCCGAGTCGCCGGACAACCAGTCGATGAACCCGCTCGTCGGCCACGGGCTGCAGGCGAACTCGATCGGCTTCCTGATCGAGGAAGACAACCCGATGGTGTGGCGCGGCCCGATGGCGACGTCCGCGCTCGAGCAACTGCTGCGCCAGACCAACTGGCGCGAGCTCGACTATCTGATCGTCGACATGCCGCCCGGTACGGGCGACATCCAGCTCACGCTCGCGCAGCGCGTGCCCGTCACCGGCGCGGTGATCGTCACGACGCCGCAGGACATCGCGCTGCTCGACGCGAAGAAGGGGCTGAAGATGTTCGAGAAGGTCGGCATCCCGATCCTCGGCATCGTCGAGAACATGAGCATCCACATCTGCTCGAACTGCGGCCACGAGGAGCACATCTTCGGCGCGGGCGGCGCGGAGCGGATGGCGAAGGATTACGGCGTGAACGTGCTGGGCAGCCTGCCGCTCGACATCGCGATTCGCGAGCGCGCCGACGGCGGCACGCCGACGGTTGCGGCCGAGCCGGACGGCGCGCTGGCGCGGCGCTACCGCGATATCGCGCGCGGCGTCGCGCTGGCGATTGCCGAGCGATCGCGCGACATGACGTCGAAGTTCCCGTCGATCGTTGTTCAAAATACGTAAAACCCTTGCGGGGCGGGGCCTCACGCTGTTTACGGCGCCGCGAGGCGCGGTATCATGGCGACTTTTCCCGGGTCCCTTTACCCACCCGGCGCGGCCGTCGTCTCGGACGGCCGCCAGCCGGTATGAGGATCGAATGAAACAACGACATCACGGCGTGCGCGCCGGCCGCGCGCGGCGCGCGCTGCTGGCCGCCGCCGCGCTGGGCCTGCTGGCCGGCTGTACCTCCTTTTCCTCGTCGCACGAAAAACGGGCCGACGCGCAACTGCAGCCGACGGTCGGCTCGCAGGCGCGCGGCGCGGTGACGTTCGTCGAGCGCCCGGACGGCGTGCAGGTCACGTACAACCTGGTCGGCCTGCCGCCGAACAGCGATCACGCGCTGCAGGTGCACGAACGCGGCGACTGCAACGCGGGCGACGGCTCGAGCGCCGGCCAGGTGTTCGCGCCGGCCGCCGACCGGCTGCGCGCGGGCGCGCGCGTCGCCGGCGATCTCGGCAACATCCATGCGGATGCGAACGGCGTCGCGGCCGGCTTCATCGTCGCGCCCGATCTGGCCCTCGACGGTGTGCGCTCGGCGATGAACCGCGCGGCGCTGGTGCACCGCGATTCGAGCGACCCGGCGTTTCCGCAGCATGGTGCGGGGCCCGCGCTGGCTTGCGGCGTGATCCGTTGACGGCCGCCGCGTGCGTGAGCCGATGATCGCGTAAAATGTGCGCCTTTCCCGGCCGCCGCCTGGCGCGAGCGGCCCTTCCCGACTGTCACGCAGCGTTTCCTGGCGCCCCGATATGAAACGACCCCAACGCTCACTTCGTTCGCTGTCCCACGAGGGGACGGTCAGCCCCTCCGGGACGTCCCTGCGGAGGCCGGCATGAGCATCAAGTCCGACAAATGGATTCGGCGCATGGCCGAAGAGCACAAGATGATCGAGCCGTTCGTGCCCGATCAGGTCCGCGCGTCCGAGGACGGCCGCCGGATCGTCAGCTACGGCACGTCGAGCTACGGCTACGATATCCGCTGCGCGGACGAATTCAAGATCTTCACGAACATCAACTCGACGATCGTCGATCCGAAGAACTTCGACGAGGGCTCGTTTGTCGATTTCAAGGGCGACGTGTGCATCATCCCGCCGAATTCGTTCGCGCTGGCCCGCACCGTCGAGTATTTCCGCATCCCGCGCACCGTGCTGACGGTCTGCCTCGGCAAGTCGACCTACGCGCGCTGCGGGATCATCGTCAACGTGACGCCGTTCGAACCCGAGTGGGAAGGCTACGTCACGCTGGAATTCTCGAATACCACGCCGCTGCCCGCGAAGATCTACGCGAACGAAGGCGTCGCGCAGGTCTTGTTCTTCGAGAGCGACGAGGTGTGCGACGTGTCGTACGCCGATCGCGGCGGCAAGTATCAGGGTCAGCGCGGTGTCACGCTGCCGAAAACCTGATCTGGTTGCATAACGTCTCACCAGTTTCCGGGTGACCGCTGCGCGTGACGCGCCGCGGTCGTTCTTTTTGGAGAATCGCCCATGAAGTTTCGTTTTCCCGTCGTCATCATCGACGAAGATTTCCGCTCCGAGAACATCTCGGGCTCCGGCATCCGGGCGTTGGCCGAAGCGATCGAGAAGGAGGGCGTCGAAGTCCTCGGCCTCACGAGCTATGGCGATCTGACGTCGTTCGCGCAGCAATCGAGCCGCGCGTCGTGCTTCATCCTGTCGATCGACGACGACGAACTCATGCTCGGCGAAACCGGCGCGGACGGCGAGCTGCCCGAGCTCGCGACCGCGATCATCGAGCTGCGCGCGTTCGTCGCCGAAGTGCGCCGCCGCAACGCGGACATCCCGATCTTCCTGTACGGCGAGACGCGCACGTCGCGGCATCTGCCGAACGACATCCTGCGCGAACTGCACGGCTTCATCCACATGTTCGAGGACACGCCGGAGTTCGTCGCGCGCCACATCATCCGCGAAGCGAAGGTCTATCTCGATTCGCTCGCGCCGCCGTTCTTCAAGGAGCTCGTCAAGTACGCGGACGAAGGCTCGTACTCGTGGCACTGCCCCGGCCACTCGGGCGGCGTCGCGTTCCTGAAGAATCCGCTCGGCCAGATGTTCCATCAGTTCTTCGGCGAGAACATGCTGCGCGCGGACGTCTGCAACGCGGTCGACGAACTCGGCCAGCTGCTCGATCACACGGGCCCCGTCGCGGCGTCCGAGCGCAATGCGGCGCGCATCTTCAGCGCCGACCACCTGTTCTTCGTGACCAACGGCACGTCGACGTCGAACAAGATCGTCTGGCACGCGACGGTCGCGCCCGGCGACATCGTGCTGGTCGACCGCAACTGCCACAAGTCGATCCTGCACGCGATCACGATGACGGGCGCGATCCCGGTGTTCCTCACGCCGACGCGCAACCATTTCGGCATCATCGGGCCGATCCCGCGCGACGAATTCAAGCCGGAGAACATCCGCAAGAAGATCGAGGCGAACCCGTTCGCGCGCGAGGCGATGCGCCAGAACCCGGACATGAAGCCGCGGATCCTGACGATCACGCAGAGCACGTACGACGGCGTCGTCTACAACGTCGAGATGATCAAGGACCTGCTCGGCGACCTGCTCGACACGCTGCACTTCGACGAAGCATGGCTGCCGCACGCGACGTTCCACGATTTCTACCGCGACATGCACGCGATCGGCGACGGCCGTCCGCGCACGGGCGCGCTCGTGTTCGCGACGCACTCGACGCACAAGCTGCTCGCCGGCATCTCGCAGGCCTCGCAGATCGTCGTGCAGGATTCGGAGAACCGCACGTTCGACAAGCATCGCTTCAACGAGGCGTACCTGATGCACACGTCGACGAGCCCGCAGTACGCGATCATCGCGTCGTGCGACGTCGCGGCCGCGATGATGGAGCCGCCGGGCGGCACCGCGCTCGTCGAGGAATCGATCGCCGAGGCGATCGACTTCCGCCGCGCGATGCGCAAGGTCGACGCCGAATACGGCGACGACTGGTTCTTCAGCGTGTGGGGGCCGGACAACCTGTCCGAGGAAGGCATCGGTTCGCGCGAAGACTGGATGCTGAAGCCGAACGACCACTGGCACGGCTTCGGCCCGCTCGCCGAAGGCTTCAACATGCTCGACCCGATCAAGGCGACGATCATCACGCCGGGGCTCGACGTCGACGGCGAGTTCGGCGAGACCGGCATTCCGGCCGCGATCGTCACGAAGTACCTGGCCGAGCACGGGATCATCGTCGAGAAGACGGGCCTGTACTCGTTCTTCATCATGTTCACGATCGGCATCACGAAGGGCCGCTGGAACTCGATGGTGACCGAGCTGCAGCAGTTCAAGGACGACTACGACAACAACCAGCCGCTGTGGCGCGTGCTGCCGGAATTCGTCGCGCAGCATCCGCGCTACGAGCGCGTCGGCCTGCGCGACCTGTGCACGCAGATCCACGACGTGTACCGCGCGAACGACATCGCCCGCCTGACGACGGAGATGTACCTGTCGGACATGGAGCCGGCGATGAAGCCGTCGGACGCGTTCGCGAAGCTCGCGCACCGCAAGATCGACCGCGTGCCGCTCGACGAGCTCGAAGGCCGCGTGACGAGCATCCTGCTCACGCCGTACCCGCCGGGCATTCCGCTGCTGATCCCGGGCGAGCGCTTCAACAAGACGATCGTGAACTACCTGCGGTTCGCGCGCGACTTCAACGAGCGTTTCCCGGGCTTCCACACCGACATCCACGGCCTCGTCGCGGAAGAGGTGAACGGCCGCGTCGAGTACTTCGTCGACTGCGTGCGCGACTGATGGCGACGCACGAACGACTCCGGACGATGCGCGCGGCGCTGGCCGCGCTCGTCGTCTGGGCGGCAGGATTGATGGGGCTCGCAGGCGCGGGTGTCGTGCACGCGGAAGTCGCGGCGGCCGACCCGATCGACGTCGCGATGCGGCAGTGCCTTGCGCGGCGCGACCGGTCGTCGCCGGCCGGCCAGATCCAGTGCATGGGCGAAGCGCAGCAGCAGTGGCAGGCAGTGATGGACGGCGCGTATCAGCGCCTGTCGAAGGATGCGCCGGCCGACGCGAAGCGCGGCTGGCAGGAGAGCCAGCGCCGCTGGCTCACGTGGCGCAAGGACGAAGTGCAACTGCTGAAGGCCGTGTACGACACGACGCGCGGCACCGCGTATGCGATGTCGAGCGCCGACCTGCAACTGCAGCCGGTGCGCGATCGCGCGCTGGCGCTGCGCGGGGCGGCCGATCGCTATGCACCGCCGCCCGCCGCCGTGCCGGTCGCGGCGACGAGCGGTGCGCAGGGCAGTGCGGCTGCACCGGCCACCGCCAAGCCGGCGAACGCGCCGCGCGATCCGGCGATCCGCCGCGTGCGGCCGTGCGCGCAGGACGCCGCGTGCGAACACGCGCTGTTCGACCTGAACCGCTATTACCAGAAGCTGCGCCGCAAGATGCCCGCGCATTCGGCCGCGACGCTCGTGCGCGCGCAGCGCGCGTGGGTGGCGTTCCGCGATGCGACGGCGCCGCTCGTCGGCGAGGACGGCCGCGTCGACCTGATCGGTGCGCGCATCGCGACGATGAAGCGGCTGTCGGAGACGGCCGGCAACCGGTAGGCATCGCCGCGATGCCGATGATCCGGCACGGTAACGCAAACGGGCACCCGAGGGTGCCCGTTTGCGTTGGCGGCCCGTGTGCGTCGCCTACGCGCTCTGCTGCGTGTCCAGCCGGCCGAACCAGGTCGGCACGAGCGAGACCGCGTCGTCGAGCGATGCGAGCACGTGCAGGCTCAGCGCGACGATGTCGGGCGTCGGCGCCTTCAGGTCGGGCACGGTGACGACCGCGGCGCCCGCGCCGGCGGCCGACAGCGCGCCGAAGTCGCTGTCCTCGAACGCGACGCACGCGTGGGCCGGCACGCCGAGGCGCTCGGCCGCGAGCCGATAGACGGCCGGGTCGGGCTTGCCGCGCGCGACTTCGTCGCCGCCCGCGATCGCGCGGAAGAACGGCAGCACGCCGACGGCGTCGAGCCGCGCGCGGATCACGTCGCGCGCGGACGACGACGCGACCGCGCACGGAATGCCGGCCTGCGCGAGCGTGTCGAGCAGCGCACGCGCGCCCGACTTCAGCGGAAACTTCGGATGGGGCTCAGGTGCGGCGAGTTGCTCGCGCACGCGGATGCGCACCGCGTCGAACGTGTCGGCGTCGCCGATCAGCCGCGCGAGGATCACCTGGCCTTCGGCGAACGAGCGGCCGACGATCTGCAGATAATCGAGCTCGGTCAGCACGACGCCGTGCGCATTCGACACGTCGATCCACGTGTTCATGATGGTCCGCTCGGAATCGACGAGCAGGCCGTCCATGTCGAAGAGCGCGGCGGAAAAGGTCATCGGGGGCATCCGTGAAGCGGGGAAGGCGGCGGGCGGCGCGTCGGCCGCCCGAATGAAAAACGGACGCCGAAGGCGTCCGTCGGGGACTGCAGCCGTTACTTGCCCAGCGCGGCGCGGGCGGCGTTGACGGCCGCACGCACCTGGTCGGGCGCGGTGCCGCCCGGATGGTTGCGGCTTGCGACCGACCCTTCGAGCGTCAGGTAGCCGAACACGTCGTCGCCGATCAGGTGCGCGACGTTCGGCAGTTCCCGCTTCATCTCGTCGAGCGTCAGGTCGGCGAGGTCGATGCCGCGGTCGTCGCAGATCTTGACCGCGTGCGCGACGGCTTCGTGCGCGTCGCGGAACGGCAGGCCGCGCTTCACGAGGTAGTCGGCGAGGTCGGTGGCGGTCGAGAAGCCCTGCAGCGCGGCCGCGCGCATCGCGTCCGGCTTCACGGTGATGCCGGCGACCATCTCGGCGAAGATCCGCAGCGTGTCGGCGACGGTGTCGACCGTGTCGAACAGCGGTTCCTTGTCTTCCTGGTTGTCCTTGTTGTACGCGAGCGGCTGGCCCTTCATCAGCGTGAGCAGCGCCATCAGGTGGCCGTTCACGCGGCCGGTCTTGCCACGCGCGAGCTCGGGCACGTCCGGGTTCTTCTTCTGCGGCATGATCGAGCTGCCGGTGCAGAAGCGGTCGGCGATGTCGATGAAGCCGACGCGCGGGCTCATCCACAGCACGAGCTCTTCGGAGAAGCGCGACACGTGCGTCATCACGAGCGCGGCCGCGGCGGTGAATTCGATCGCGAAGTCGCGATCCGACACCGCGTCGAGCGAGTTCGCGCAGATGCCGTCGAAGCCGAGCGTCTTCGCGACCGCGTGACGATCGATCGGGTAGCTCGTGCCCGCGAGCGCGGCCGCGCCGAGCGGCAGGCGGTTCACGCGGGTGCGGCAGTCGCGCATGCGCTCGGCGTCGCGCGTGAACATCTCGACGTACGCGAGCAGGTGATGGCCGAACGTGACCGGCTGCGCGACCTGCAGATGCGTGAAGCCCGGCATGATCGTGTCGGCGTTCTGTTCCGCGAGGTCGATCAGCGCGCCGCGCAGGTCGTTCAGCAGGCCGCCGATGCGGTCGATCTCGCCGCGCAGCCACAGGCGGATGTCGGTCGCGACCTGGTCGTTGCGCGAGCGGCCCGTGTGCAGGCGCTTGCCGGCGTCGCCGATCAGTGCGGTCAGGCGCGCCTCGATGTTCAGGTGGACGTCTTCGAGGTCGAGCTGCCATTCGAATTCGCCGCGCTCGATCTCGCCCTTGATCTGCGCCATCCCGCGTTCGATCGCGGCCAGGTCGTCGGCGCTGATGATCTGCTGCGCGGCGAGCATGTTCGCGTGCGCGAGCGAGCCGGCGATGTCGACGAGCGCGAGGCGCTTGTCGAAAAACACCGACGACGTGTAGCGCTTGACCAGCTCCGACATCGGTTCCGAGAAGCGGGCCGACCAGGCCTCGCCCTTTTTGTGCAGTTGGGACGTCATGGCGATTCTTCGAAGGGGAGTTGGGCGGCCGTGCGCCGCCGAGGGAATCCCGCGATTCTAACATTCGCGGGCCGGCCTACCGGCCCTTGCGGGCGCGGCCGGTGCTCAGTCGCGCACCAGCACGACGAGCTTCAGGTCCTCGCGGTGCGCGGGCTTCAGCGTGATCTGCTGGTACACGAGGCGGCCGTCGGCCGGGTGGTCGAATTCGCGCAGCCCGCCTTCGCGCTCGAACACGTCCTGCGACGCCCAGTACTGCGCGAACGCGTCGCTGCCGGCCGTCAGCGCGTCGATCAGCGCGCGCGTCGGCGCATCGGTCAGGTGGCGGATCGCATCGGCGCGGAATTCGGCCGCGAGCCGCCGCGCGCGGGTTTCCCAGTCGACGATCAGCGCGCGGGCGGCCGGCGACATGAACGTGAAGCGCAGCAGGTTGCGGTCGTGCTCGCCGTCGAGCCAGCCGGAAAAGAGCGCGGCGGCCGGCGCGTTCCACGCGAGTGCGTTCCATTGGCGGTCGAGCACGTAGGCGGGCGTCGCGATCGCCGCGACGGTCGCGGCGAGCGTCGGCGGCAGGTCGCCGCCCGCGACGTCGGGCTCGGCCGGGTCGCGCTGCGCGGCCAGCTCGAACAGGTACGCGCGCTCGGCCTTCGACAGTTGCAGCGCGACGGCGATCCGGGCGAGCGCGTCGGCCGACGCCGATACGGGCCGGCCCTGCTCGATCCACGTGTACCAGGTCGGGCTGACGCCGCACAGCTGCGCGACTTCCTCGCGCCGCAGCCCCGGCGTGCGGCGGCGCGGGCCGGGCGGCAGGCCGACCGCCTGCGGCGACAGCCGCTCGCGATGGGCGCGGATGAATTCGCCGAGCGCGCGAGCGGGCGTGGCGTCGAGCGGCGGGACGGGAGCGGAGGACGGCTGGTTCATGCGGAAACGGCGAAATGGAGACGAAGGCGCGGCAACGATCCGGCAGCAACGATCAGACAGGTGGATCGAATACCAGAATAACTGCTTAACTTGTACTGGTACATGTGCGGGCCTATTGTAGCGGCTCGCGCGCCGGCAGGACACGGCGTGCGTCCCACGAGACGTTGCACGGGGCCGGATCGCGCGCGGGAGCGCCGGGTTCGGCCGGCTGCATCAAGAAAAGGAGCGAACGATGAAACACCACGACCAGGTCGCCGACGCATTCGGCACGACGGCGGCCGCCTATCTGACGAGCGCGGTTCATGCGACGGGCGCCGACCTGCAGACGCTCGCCGACGCGGTGCGTGCGACGCCCGATGCGGCGGTGCTCGATCTTGGTTGCGGCGCCGGCCACGCGAGTTTCGCGGTCGCGCCGCACGTGCGCGACGTGGTCGCGTACGATCTCGCCGCGCCGATGCTCGCGACCGTCGACGCGGCCGCGCGCGCGCGCGGGCTCGCGAACATCCGCACCCAGCAGGGCCCGGCCGAGCGGCTGCCGTTCGACGCCGCGACGTTCGACTGGGTCGTGAGCCGGATGAGCGCGCACCACTGGCACGACATGCGCGCGGCGCTCGCCGAGGTGCGCCGCGTGCTGAAGCCGGGCGGCCGCGTGTTGATGATCGACATCGCCGGCAACGACCACCCGCTCCTCGATACGTACCTGCAGGCCGCGGAAGTGCTGCGCGACGCGTCGCACGTGCGCGACTACCGCGCGGACGAATGGCTCGCGATGTTTCGCGCAGCCGGTTTCGACGCGCAGGTGCACAGCCGCTGGCGGTTGCCGATCGATTTCGACACGTGGGTCGCGCGCATCCGCACGCCGGCCGACAGCGTCGCCGGCATTCGCGCGCTGTGGGCGCATGCGCCGGACGAGGTGCGCGGCTATTACGCGGTGCAGCCCGACGGTTCGTTCGAGCACGATGCGTTGCTGATCGATGCGCGCTGAGCGTGCGGCGCGCGCCGCGCCGTTTCTCGTCGCATGAAAAAAGCCGCGATACGCATCGGCGCGTATCGCGGCTTTCGTTGTCCCGGGCGGCGCGGAATGCACCCGCGCCGCGCGCGGATCAGCCGGTGTTGCGCAGGCCGGCCGCGATCCCGTTGATCGTCAGGTGAATCCCGCGGCGCAGCCGCGCGTTCGTGTCGCCCGCGCGGTGACGCTTGATCAGTTCGACCTGCAGGTGGTTCAGCGGATCGAGATACGGGAAGCGGTTCTTGATCGAGCGCGCGAGCAGCGGGTTGGTCGCGAGGCGGCCTTCGTGCCCGGTGATTTCCGCGAGCGCCTGCGACGTGCGCTCCCATTCCGCGACGATCCGCTCGAACACGTGCTTGCGCAGCTTGCGGTCGGGCACGAGTTGCGCATAGCGCGACGCGACCGCGAGATCGGTCTTCGCGAGCACCATGTCCATGTTCGACAGCAGGTTCGAGAAGAACGGCCAGGTCTTGTTCATCTTCTTGAGCAGCGCGACGCGTTTCGCGCGTTCGGCGTCGTCGGACGCGCCGTCGAGATACGCGCTCACCGCGCTGCCGAAGCCGTACCAGCCGGTCAGCAGCAGCCGGCACTGACCCCACGAGAAGCCCCACGGAATCGCGCGCAGATCCTCGATCTTGCGCTGCTTCGGATCCTGCAGCTTGCGTGACGCCGGACGGCTGCCGATGTTCAGCTCGGCGATCTCGGTGATCGGCGTCGACGCGAAGAAGTAGTCGGTGAAGCCCGGGGTTTCGTAGACGAGCGCGCGATACGCGGCCATCGCCGCGTCGGACAGCGTCTGCATCGCGGCTTCGAACGCGGGCAACTGCGCCGGTGCGTTCGACTGCGGCAGCAGCGACGCCTCGAGCGTCGCGGCGACGACCGTCTCGAGGTTGCGCCGGCCGATCGACGGGTTCGAGAACTTGCTCGCGATCACCTCGCCCTGTTCGGTCAGGCGGATCTGGCCGTTCACGGTGCCCGGCGGCTGCGACAGGATCGCCTGGTAGGTCGGGCCGCCCCCGCGGCCGACCGTGCCGCCGCGGCCGTGGAACAGCCGCAGCGTGATCTTGCGCTCGCGGAACAGGTCGACGAGCGCGAGTTCCGCGCGATACAGCTCCCAGTTCGACGTGAGGAAGCCGCCGTCCTTGTTGCTGTCGGAGTAGCCGAGCATCACTTCCTGCTCCGCGCCCTGGTGCGCGATCAATGCGTCGATGCCCGGCAGCGCGAAGTATTCGCGCATGATGCGCGACGCGTCGCGCAGGTCGGGGATCGTCTCGAACAGCGGGATCACCATCAGGCTGTTGCGCGCGTCGCCGCCCGGCACGCCGAGCGTGCCTTCGAGCAGGCCCGTCTCCTTCTGCAGCAGCAATACCTCGACGAGGTCGCTGACCGTTTCCGTGTGCGAAATGATGTAGTTGCGCACCGCGCGCGCGCCGAATTGCGCGCGGACCTCGCGCGCCTTCTCGAACACGCCGAGCTCGCTCTGCGCGAGCGCCGAGTATTCGAGGTACGGCGAGCGCAGCGGGCGCGGATCGGCGAGCGCGGCGAGCAGCACGCGCAGCTTGTCTTCCTCGGCGAGCGCCGCATAGTCGGCCTCGACGCCCGCGCGCGCGAACAGCTCGGCGACTACCGCTTCGTGGATGTCGGAACTCTGGCGCAGGTCGATGCTCGCCAGATGGAAGCCGAACACTTCGGCCGCGCGCACGAGCGGCGCGAGGCGCGGCGCGGCGAGCGACGTGCCGTGGTGTTCGTCGAGCGACGCGGTCAGCACCTTCAGATCGGCGACGAACGCTTCGGAATCCTCGTACGGGATCGCGCGCACCGGCGGCGCGCCGCGGCCCGCGCTGCGCACGGGTACCGTGCCTTCGCCGACGCGCACGCGCGCGCTCGCGGCGAGCCGCGTGTAGATGCCGATCAGCGCGCGGCGATACGGTTCGTCGACACGGTGCGGCGATTGATCCGGCGACGCTGCGGCGAGCGCCTTCACCGCGTCGTTCGCGCCGACCAGCAGGTTCGACACCGACAGTTCGGCGCCGAGCTTGTGCACCTGTTCCAGATAGTGCTCGAGGATCACCGCGGCCTGGCGGTTGATCGCCTCGTCGAGCGTCGACGCGGTCACGTTCGGGTTGCCGTCGCGATCGCCGCCGATCCAGCTGCCCATCTGGAAGAACGCGGGCACGCGGGCCGACAGGCCGTGCTCGGCGAGCGCGGCCTCGATGTCGCCGTACAGCGCGGGCAGCTCGTCGAGGAAGGTCGCGCGGTAGTACGACAGTGCGTTCTCGATTTCGTCGCCGACCGTCAGGCGCGAGTCGCGCAGCATGCGCGTCTGCCACAGCGCGGTCACGCGCGCGCGCAGCATCGCTTCGTTGTACTGGCGCTCGCGCGCGGTCAGTTCCTGGTCGCGCTCGGCGAGCAGGCGCGCGATGTCGTGCTGCGCGTCGAGGATGCTCTTGCGCTGCACTTCGGTCGGGTGCGCGGTCAGCACCGGCACGATCAGCGCATCGTCGAAGAAGCGTTGCAGCAGGCGCTTCGACGCGTTGCCGGTGGTTTTCAATTGATCGAGCGCGTACGCGACCGTGCCGGGCTGCGGCGCGGAGCCGGCCAGCGCGTGGATGCGGCGGCGGCGGTTGTGATGGCGGTCTTCCGCGATGTTCGCGAGGTGCGAGAAATAGCTGAACGCGCGCACGACGCTCACCGTCTGCTCCGGCGTCAGCTTGCGCAGCTTCTTCTCGAGCGTCTGCGCGGCTTCGCTGTCGTCCTCGCGGCGGAACTTGACCGCGGTCTGGCGGATCGTCTCGACCACGTCGAACACGGTATCGCCTTCCTGTTCGCGCACGACGTCGCCGAGCAGGCGGCCGAGGAAGCGGATGTCTTCGAACAGCGGACGGTCCTTGTCGTCGCGCGCGCGGGTGCCGGCCTTCGTCGCGACGGCCTGGCGGGCGACTGCGCCGGCGGCTTTCGTCGCCGTTTTTGTCTGACGTATCGGGTCTTTCGGTTTCGTTGCCGTGGGTTTCGTCGCCGTTTTCGCACGGCCGTTCGCGGCGGTGGCGAGCGTGCCCGTCGGGGCGTCGGAGGAGGGCAAGGCAGCATTGCGGCGCGCCGTACGCGCCGATCCGGAAGACTTCACGATGGGTTTCCTTGGGAAAGCTCGAGTCAAAAGGAACTGCGGAAACTGCGGGAACTGCGGTCAAGCAACCAGCTACGTGCGGCACATCCGCACCACGGCGCCGCGACCCGCACGGAGGCAGGCCGGGCGCAGGCTCCGGGCTCGGGCGGCCGGGGCGTGCGTGCTACCATTGTTCGGTCTTCAATCCCGTCCTTCGATGTTCCAGCAATGAATTCCGAGACCCCCGCGGCCGGGCCGCACCAGGCACGGCTGCCCGCGACGTTGACGATCGCTTCGCGCGAGAGCCGCCTGGCGATGTGGCAAGCCGAACATGTGCGTGATGCGCTGCGCAAATTATATCCAGCTTGTGACGTGAAAATCCTCGGGATGACGACGCGCGGCGATCAGATTCTCGATCGCACGCTGTCGAAGGTCGGCGGCAAGGGCCTGTTCGTGAAGGAACTGGAGAGCGCGCTGGCCGACGGCCGCGCCGATCTCGCGGTGCACTCGCTGAAGGACGTGCCGATGGCGCTGCCCGACGGCTTCTCGCTCGCCGCGATCATGGAACGCGAAGACCCGCGCGACGCATTCGTGTCGAACGACTACGCGTCGCTCGACGCGCTGCCGGCCGGCGCGGTCGTTGGCACGTCGAGCCTGCGTCGCGAAGCGATGCTGCGTTCGCGTTATCCGCATCTCGAGGTCCTGCCGCTGCGCGGCAACCTCGACACGCGTCTCGCGAAACTCGACCGCGGCGACTACGCGGCGATCATCCTGGCGGCGGCCGGCCTGAAACGCCTCGGCCTCGAAGCGCGGATCCGCACGCTGCTCGACGTCGAGGCCAGCCCGCCGGCGGCTGGCCAGGGCGCGCTCGGCATCGAGATCGCCGCGCACCGCGACGACGTCGCCGCGTGGCTCGCGCCGCTGCACGACCCGCAGACCGCGCTCGCGGTCGAGGCCGAGCGGATGGTGTCGCGCGCGCTCGGCGGCAGTTGCGAGGTGCCGCTCGCCGCGCACGCGGTGTGGCGTGCGGGCGAGCTGTACCTGACGGGCCGCGTGTCGACCACCGACGGCAAGCGCGTGCTGACGGCCGAGGAGTGCGGGGCCGTCGTGACCGTCGCCGATGCGCTCGCGCTCGGCCGCGCGGTGTCCGACGAGCTCGAGGCGCAAGGCGCGCTCGACATCGTCCAGGCGCTGCTCGCGAGCGCGCAGGCCGCGGGCAAGGGCGACGCCTGATGGCGGGCGGCGCGCGCGCGTTCACCGCTGTCCTGACGCGTCCGGACGGCCAGTCCGACGCGCTTGCATCGCAACTGGCCGATGCCGGTTGCGACGTGCTCGAATTCCCGCTGATCGACATCGCGTCGGTCGACGATCCGGCGCCGCTCGACGCCGCGTTCGCGGCGCTGGCCGACTACGCGCTGGTGATTTTCGTGTCGCCGAACGCGATCGACCGCGCGCTCGCGCGGTACGGCGCGATCTGGCCGAACGCGCTGCCGGTCGGCGTGGTCGGGCCCGGCAGCGTCGCGGCGCTCGAACGTCACGGCATCGCGGCGCCCGCGCATCGCGTGATCGCGCCGCAGGCGCCGCCCGACGGCGGCGTACCCCATTACGATTCGGAAAGCCTGTTCGCGAGCATCGAGGCCGCGTTCGGCGGCGCGCAGGCGCTGGCGGGCAAGCACGTGCTGATCGTGCGCGGCGACGGCGGGCGCGAGTGGCTCGCCGACCGCCTGCGCGAGGCCGGTGCGGACGTCACGCTCGTCGCCGCGTACCGGCGCGTCGTGCCCGAGCCGCGCGTCGGCGCGTGGGAGCGCGTGCATGCGCTGCTCGACGGCCGGCCGCACGCGTGGCTCGTCACGAGCTCGGAAGGCGTGCGCAACCTGCACGAGCTCGCGCGCGCCCACCTGAACGACGCCGAGATCGACGCGCTGAAGCATGCGCCGCTCGTGACGCCGCACCCGCGGATCGAGCAGACCGCGCGCGCATTGGGTTTTGATAGGATTACGCTGACCGGCGCGGGCGATGAGCGCATCGTCCGCGCGTTTCGAACGATGGCCGACGAGGCCGTCCAACCGGCGACAGCCGCACCGGTGACTAAACGCATGACAGATACCAACGATTCCAAAAGCGTCGCTTCCCAGCCGGCCGCTGCATCCGCACCGCCGCCCAATCCTCCTTATCTCGCGCCCGAGCCGCGTGCGCGCCGCGGCGGCAGCGCGGTGCTGTGGTTCGTCGTCGTCGTGCTCGGCTGCGCGGCGGGTGTCGGCGGCTACGCGCTGAACCGCAAGATCGATCGGCTCGACGGTACGTTCGTCGCGCGCCAGAAGGCGCTCGACGCGCAAGCGGCCGAAACGCGGATGAAGACCGAGCAGGCGCTCGCCGGCACGCACCAGGTCGACACGCAGCTCGCGCAGCTCGACGGCAAGCTTGCCGATGCGCAGAGCGCGCAGCAGGCGCTGCAGCAGCAATACCAGGACCTGTCGCGCAACCGCGATGCGTGGATGCTCGAGGAAGTCGACCAGATGCTGTCGAGCGCGAGCCAGCAGCTTCAGCTGACCGGCAACACGCAGCTCGCGCTGATCGCGCTGCAGAACGCCGACGCGCGTCTCGCGACGTCGCAGAGCGCACAGGCCGTCACGGTGCGCAAGGCGCTCGCGCAGGACATCGAGAAGCTGAAGGCCGCGCCGACAGCCGATCTCACCGGCCTCGCGATCAAGCTCGACGACGCGATCGGCAAGATCGACGCGCTGCCGCTGTCGGGCGAGGCGATCGTGCCGCACGCGGCGCCGAAGGCCGCGCCGGCCGACGCCGCTTCGTCGGTCGCCGCCGGCGAGCCGCGCTGGAAGGTGTGGTGGCACGACTTCTCGGCCGGTCTCGGTCAGCAACTGAAGGGCCTCGTACAGGTGCGCCGGATCGACCACGCGGATGCGATGCTCGCGTCGCCCGACCAGGGCTACTTCGTGCGCGAGAACGTGAAGCTGCGTCTGCTCACAGCGCGGCTGTCGCTGCTGGCGCGCAACGACAGCGCGATGAAGGCCGACCTGCACGCCGCCCAGGCGTCGCTCGGCAAGTATTTCGATCAGGCGTCGAAGGACACGCAGACCGTCGAGGATCTGCTCAAGCAGGTCGACGGCGCGTCGCTGAGCGTCGCGGTGCCGAACCTGAACACGAGCCTGAACGCCGTTCAGCAGTTCAAGAGCCGGGGGTAACGATGACGCTTCGAGGAATCGTCTGGCTCGCGGTCCTGTTCGCGCTCGCCGCCGCGCTCGCCACCGTCGGCCGTTTCGACGCGGGGCAGGTGCTGCTCGTCTATCCGCCGTACCGGGTCGACGTGTCGCTGAACTTGTTCGTGATCGCCATCGTCGTGCTGTTCATCGTCGTGTATGCGCTGCTGCGCATCGTGCGCAACATCTGGCGCATGCCGCAGCGGGTCGCCGCCTATCGCGCGCGCTCGCGCAACGAGAAGGCGCAGGCGTCGCTGCGCGATGCGATCGCGAACCTGTACGCGGGCCGCTTCTCGCGCGCGGAGAAGGCCGCGCGCGAAGCGCTGTCGGTCGACGCGAACCTGGGCGCCGCGAGTCTCGTCGCGGCCACCGCCGCGCATCGGATGCACGAGTACACGCGCCGCGACGACTGGCTGTCGAAGATCGACGCGCCCGACTGGCAGGATGCACGGCTGCTCGCCGCCGCCGACATGCGCGCGGACGCCCGCGATGCCGACGGTGCGCTCGCCGCGCTGGCCGACATGCAGGCCGGCGGCAAGCGCATCCACGCGCAGCAGGTCGCGTTGCGTGCGCAGCAGCAACTGAAGAACTGGGCCGAGGTGCTGAAGCTCGCGAAGGCGCTCGAAAAGCGCGAGGCGCTGCATCCGGCCGCGGCCGTGCGGCTGCGCCAGCAGGCGGCGGAAAACCTGCTGCGCGAACGCCGGCACGACCCGGACGCGTTGCTCGAAGTGTGGCAGTCGCTGTCGCCGGTCGAGCGCCAGTCGCCGCGTCTGGCCGATCTCGCGGCCGAGTTGCTCGTGCCGCTCGAGCGCCGCAACGAAGCGCGCCGGATCGTCGAGGACGCGCTCGCGCACAACTGGGATGCGCGCCTGCTGCGCCGTTATCCGGACACGGCCGGCGCCGATGCGCTGCCGCTGATCCAGAAGGCCGAAGGCTGGAAGAAGGATCATCCGGAAGATGCCGACCTGCTGTTCGCACTCGGCCGCCTCTGCCAGCAGCAGCAGTTGTGGGGCAAGGCGCAGTCGTTCCTCGAAGCGGCGCTGAAGCTGGCCGACAACGAGGCGCTGAAAGTGCGGGCGCATCGTGCGCTCGCCCGTCTGTTCGAGCATCTCGGCGAAACCGACAAGGCCGCGAAGCACTACCGCGAAAGCGCGCTCGCGATCAGCGTGGTCTGACGCGGCGCTGCGCCGCGAGCGTAAAAGCCCCGAACGCCGAACGGCCTTCGGGGCTTTTTTTCGTCCGTCGCGACGCAGCGGCGCGTGCGGCGCATTATGCGCCGAGCCTGCGCAGCAGGTCGTCCTCGCTTGCGACGAACCAGACCGATTTCCCGCGATTGCACTCGCGAACGAGCGCGCGCAGCGCTTCGCTGTGCACGAGCCAGCGGTCGATGTCGCCGACGATGCCGAGCCGGACGCCGTAGTTGGCGAGCTTTTGCAGCACGGTGCCGGCCAGCCTGCTGTCGAGTCGGAAGAAGTCGTCGTGCAGCGTGTCGGCGGGAACGGCGATCCAGTCGGCTTCGTGCTCGTGGGCGAGCGCGACGAGATCGAGCGCGTCGCTTTCCCGCTGCACGAGGCCGGCGGACCGATCGCGGATCAGCACACGGCTGCCGGCTATCTGAACGATTCGATGGTGCATGTCTAGCGTTTCCGTCGATGAGAGAAAAGTGCGCACGGTGTTGCGCCGAGGCCCGGCCGGTCAGTGCGACAGCGCGGCCGCGCAAGCGGCGCGAATCGCGCGGGCATGGCGGGGGGCCTGAAGATTGCGCTCATGTGCCGCTTTGCTGGAGCAGCATGTCGAGCGACGACATCAGCGCGGCCGTGTCGGCCGGTGTCGCGGCCAGGATGATCTTGACCACGCTCGACGCGGGATCGAACGTGACGTCGATTCGCACGGGGTCGACATACGATGTGCGGCCGGACGCCATCGCGTGCAGCGACCGCGACAGGTACTGATGCAGCGACTGCGACGCATCGGGAATATCGACGATGCTGGTGACGCGCACCGCACGCGGCGCGGGCGAGGCCGGCTCCGTCCGAGCGAACGCGGCGAGGTCGGCATCGAGGATGCGGTACGCGCGGCCGACCCGCGTCGCGCGCAGCTTGCCGTCGCGAATGAACCGCAGGACGGTCTTCGGATGGACGCGCAGGCGGGCGGCAGTGTCTTCGACGGTATGGAACATGAGTTGTACGGGGTACCTTACTTGTCTTTATTGTTCCATATATAAAGGACTATAAGGGAATAATTTTGTAATTGAGGGGCCTCGTCGGATGGGCGAGACATTCGGCCGATCCGGGTGGGGCCTGTCCGGAATCGAAAACGCCCCGGCGATCGGCGATGCCGGACGGCGGGGCGTAACGGGGAGGAACGGGGAGGAACGGGCCGGAAATCGGCCGGTGTGTTCGATCAATTCGGGCGCGCCTTGACGCGCCGCGCGTCACTTGTCGACGAGCCGCTTCGGCACCGACAGCGCGAGCAGCCCGCCGAGCACGAGGAACCCGGCGAGCATGTACATGCCCGCATCGTTGGCGCCCGTCGCCTGCTTGAGCCAGCCCATCAGGTACGGGCTCAGGAAGCCGGCGAGGTTGCCGATCGAGTTGATCATCGCGATGCCGGCCGCGGCGGCCGTGCCGCCGAGGAACGCGGTCGGCAGGCTCCAGAACAGCGGCAGCGTCGTCAGGATGCCGATCGTCGCGAGCGTGAGGCCGAGCATCGCGAGCGCAGTCTGGTGCGCCCAGATCACCGACAGCACGAGGCCGAGGGCGCCGATCGCGGCCGGAATCGCGAGGTGCCAGCGGCGTTCGCGGCGCTTGTCCGCGCTGCGCGCGATCAGGATCATCGCGACCACCGCGGCCGCATACGGAATCGCCGACAGCAGGCCGATCACGATCGTATCGGTCACGCCCGTCGCCTTGATGATCGTCGGCAGCCAGAAGCCGACGCCGTAGAGCCCCATCACGAACGAGAAATAGATCAGCGCCATCAGCCACACGCGCGGGCTCGACATCACCGCGCCGAGCGGCAGGTCTTCCTTGGTGGCTTCCTCGGCGTCGACGTTGCGGGCGAGCAGCGCCTTTTCTTCATCGGTCAGCCACGTCGCCTTCGCGATCCGCTCGTCGAGCGTGAAGAACACGAGCACGCCGGCGAGCACCGACGGAATGCCTTCGAGCAGGAACAGCCATTGCCAGCCGTGCCAGCCGCTCACGCCGTCGAACGCCTTCAGGATGAAGCCCGAGATCGGCCCGCCGATCACGCCGGACAGCGCGACGGCCGTCATGAAGAACGTCGTCATCCGGCCGCGCCGGTGCGCGGGATACCAGTAGGTGAGGTAGAGGATCACGCCGGGAAAGAAGCCCGCTTCGGCGACGCCGAGCAGAAAGCGCATCACGTAGAACATCGCGGGCGTCGTGACGAACATCGTCAGGATCGAGATCACGCCCCACGTCGCCATGATGCGGGCGATCCATACGCGTGCGCCCACGCGGTGCAGGATGATGTTGCTCGGCACCTCGAACAGGAAATAGCCGAAGAAGAAGATCCCGGCGCCGAGCCCGTACACGGTATCGCTCAGGTTCAGGTCGCTCGCCATCTGCAGCTTCGCGAACCCGACGTTCACGCGGTCGAGATACGCGACCACGTAGCACAGCAGCAGGAGCGGCACGAGTCGCCACGACACCTTGCGGTAGGTTGCTTCCTCGAATGCGCCGGACGAGCCCGGCAGCGACTGCGTCGATGTTGCCATGTTGTCTCCTGTCGATCAGGGTGGGCGCTCGAGCGATTGTCCGGATCCCGTGCGCCACTGTCGTTGTCGTTGGCCGGAGCAGACGCAGCCGTGCGTCCGAGCCGGTTTCGTGCGAAGCAAGAGAATGATCGTGATGCCCGGTACGGCTAGATGCAGCGCCCGCCGTCGACTTCGAGGCAGACGCCGGTGATGAATTCGGCTTCGTCGGACGCGAGGTACAGCGCGGCGTTCGCGATGTCCTGCGGCGTCGAGAAGCGGCCGAGCGGGATCGTCGCGAGGAAGCGGCGGCGATTTTCCGGGGTGTCCTCGCAGCCCATGAACTCGGTCATCAGCGCGGTTTCGCCGAGTACCGGGTTGATGCAGTTCACGCGGATGCGGTCGGCGCCGAGCTCGGCCGCGAGCGACTTGCTCGCGGTGATCATCGCGCCCTTCGTGCTGTTGTACCAGACGAGGCCGGCGCGCGGCCGCACGCCGGCCGTCGACGCGACGTTCACGAACACGCCGCCGCCCTGGGCGCGGAAGTACGGCACGAAGGTCTGCACGCACCAGAACAGGCTCTTCATGTTGACCGCGTACACGCGGTCGAATTCGGCTTCCGTCACGTCGAGCACGGGCTTGTTGCGGTGCGTGGTGCCGGCGTTGTTCACGACGATCTGCACCGCATGGAAATCGTCGAGCGCCGCCTGCAGCAGCGCGCGCCAGTCGTCCTCTTTCGATACGTCGCCGGCCGCCGCGATCGCCTTGCCGCCCGCGAGCGCGATCTCGCTCGCGACACGCTCGGCCGCCGCGCCGTTCAGGTCGTTGACGACGACGTTCGCGCCTTCGCGCGCATACGTCTTCGCGATGCCTTCGCCGAACCCCGAGCCGCCGCCCGTGACGATGGCCGTCTTGCCGCTCAACCGCATGGTGTGTCTCCTCATATCTTCGATTTGCTTCGAACTTCAGTTGTAGCCCGCCGTGAGGCGGGCTGCCTGACCGGTTGACGGCCATGGCACGGCGTGTGTCTCATGCGAGCCATCGAGCTCGAATCACGGCTGTGCCGGTCACGAGAGACGTCGTGTGCCGGCAGGCGCCCGGGCGTTGCATGCCGGCTGTCGCGTGCGGTGCGCTCAGCCGTGCCGGATCGCGATCGTCTTGAGCGCGGTGAAGCCGTAAAGCGCCTCGAAGCCTTTCTCGCGGCCGTGGCCCGAATGGCCGACGCCGCCGAACGGCAGCTCGACGCCGCCGCCCGCGCCATAGTTGTTGATGAACACCTGGCCCGCGCGCAGGCGCCGCGCGAGCCGCATCTGGCGTGCGCCGTCGCGTGTCCAGATGCCCGCGACGAGGCCGTACGGCGTGCCGTTCGCGAGCGCGACGGCTTCGTCCTCGTCGACGAAACGCATCGCCGCGAGCACGGGGCCGAACACTTCCTCCTGCGCGAGCCGATGCGACGGCGGCACGTCGCGCAACAGCGCGGGCGCCTGGTAGAAGCCGCTTTCGGGCGCGTCGGCGACGACCTGCCCGTGCGCGGCCATCGGAATGCCGTCGTGCTGCGCGTCGGACAGGAAATCCCACACGCGTTGCTGCTGCTTCGCGTTGATCAGCGGGCCGCAGTCGAGGTCGGCGCGGCTCGGGCCGACGCGCAGCCCGTTGAACGCGGTGGCGAGGCGCTCGACGAGCGGCTCGTACACCGCGCGCTCGATCAGCACGCGGCTACCGGCCGAGCAGGTCTGCCCGCTGTTCTGCACGATCGCGGACACGAGTACGGGCAGCGCCGCGTCGAGATCGGCATCGGCGAACACGATCTGCGGCGACTTGCCGCCGAGTTCGAGCGTGACCGGCACGTGGTTCTCGGCCGCCATCTGCGTGACCAGCTTGCCGGTGGCCGGGGATCCGGTAAACGAGATGTGGTCGATGCCCGGATGGCGAGCGAGCGCGGCGCCCGCTTCATGGCCGTAGCCGGTGACGACGTTGAGCGCGCCGGCCGGCAGCCCGGCTTCGGCGGCCAGCTCGGCGACGCGCAGCACGGACAGGCACGCGTCCTCGGCCGGCTTGACCACGCAGGCGTTGCCGGCCGCGAGCGCCGCGCCGACACTGCGCCCGAAGATCTGCATCGGGTAGTTCCACGGCACGATATGGCCCGTGACGCCGTGCGGCTCGCGCACCGTCAGCACCGTGTAGCCGGCCTGATAGGGGAGGGTTGCGCCGTGCAGCTTGTCGGCGGCGCCCGCGTAGAACTCGAAGTAGCGCGCGAGCGCGGCGGCATCGGCGCGCGCCTGCTTGAGCGGCTTGCCGGTGTCGCGCGCCTCGATCGCGGCGAGTTCCTCGAGATGGTCGGCCACGCGGGCCGACAGCCGCATCAGCACGCGGCCGCGGTCGGCGGCGCTCGCGGCGCCCCACGGGCCTGCGAATGCGTCGCGGGCCGCGGCGACCGCGCGTTCGACGTCGGGCGCCGTGCCGCGCGCGATCGTCGCGAACGGCTGGCCGTCGGACGGATCGACGACCGAGATGGTTTCCAGTTGCGCGGGCAACGTCCATTCGCCCGCGATGAAGTGCTTCGCCTCTTCCATGCCTGCTCCTGTCGACCCAAGTTAGCGCTTCAGCGCTTACTTGGGTCCCATGCATCGCGGTCGACCCGAACTGGCGCTTTGGCGCTTGCCCGGATCCCGTGCTTTATCGTCGACGTGCAACGCCGCCGCCGGTTCGACGGCCGGACATCCGGAACGATTATCGCGCCGATCGTCATCCGGACGCCACCGGTCGATTGGCTATAATGGCGCATTCCTTTTGGGGGACGCCCGCGGCGGTGCATCGGCCGAGGCGCCCTGTCCCGAATTCCCATCGACCTACAGAGAGTGCTCATGAGCTTCAATCATGTTCCGGCCGGCAAGGACCTGCCGCAAGATTTCAACGTGATCATCGAGATTCCCGCGCAAAGCGATCCGGTGAAGTACGAGGCGGACAAGGAACTGGGCCTTCTCGTCGTCGACCGCTTCATCGGCACGGGCATGCGCTACCCGGTGAACTACGGCTACATCCCGCAGACGCTGTCGGGCGACGGCGATCCGGTCGACGTGCTGGTGATCACGCCGTTCCCGCTGCTGGCCGGCTCGATCGTGCGTTCGCGCGTGCTCGGCATGCTGCAGATGACGGACGAATCGGGCGTCGACGCGAAGCTGGTCGCGGTGCCGCACGACAAGATCTGCCCGATGACGGCGAACCTGAAGACGATCGACGACGTGCCCGAGTACCTGAAGGACCAGATCAAGCACTTCTTCGAGCAATACAAGGCGCTCGAGAAGGGCAAGTGGGTGAAGGTCGAAGGCTGGGCCGGCATCGAAGCCGCGCACAAGGAAATCACCGACGGCGCCGCGAACTACAAGAAGTAAGCGGCGTGCCGGCCGACGGCCGGCGCGTGCGAAACGCGAACCGCGCGTGTCTCCTCAGGAGGCCGCGCGGTTTTGTTTTGCGCGCGCGGTTTTCCGGCCGGCGGACGGGGAGACGGGCGGCAGCGGGGCGGCCGGTGCCGGCTTCGCGCGTTTCGCGCGGGGCGGGGCAATCGCCGGAGTGATCGCCCCGGCGGCGGCTTTCGTGGCCGTCGGACGGCGGCGGCCCGGTGCGGAAGCGGCTTCTTCGCGTACGTTCGCGGCCGCTGCGGCGGCAGCCGGGGCCATTCTTTTCGATTGCGTGGATGAGGGCGAGCGTGCCTTCTTTACCGATGTGCTACGCGACGCGGTCTTTTTTGCGGCTGCATCGCCGTCGGTTTTTGCACGTTTCGCGTCCGGTGCGGCCTTATTTGCCTTCGTCGACTTCGACGCTTGTTTGCCCTTCGCAGGCTTTGCAGGCTTCGCGGCCGTTGCGGATCCGGCACGTTTCCCGGTCTTCGCCTTTTTCGCGGTGGCCGCCTCCGTTGCGGCTGTCTTCCGCGCATCGTCGGCGCTTTCCGCCTTCCTTTTCTTCCGCCCGCGCGCCATCGCGTTCGTCCCGGCGGTGTCACCGCTTTCGTCGAGCGTGATCGCCACCGGCAACACCGATTCCAGCGTCCGCAAACCGGCCGCCAGCTCGCGCTTTTTCGCGGGCGTGAGCCGCTTCACCCAGTATTCGGCGCGCGACGCGCTCGACCGGTCGGGCAGCGGAAACGACGCGAGCACCGCGCGCGGCTTGCGCGAGCGCGTGTAGCGCGCGCCCTTGCCGGACGCGTGTTCGTCGAAGCGCGCGGCGACATCGGTCGTGATGCCCGTGTAGACGCTGTCGTCGGCGCATTCGATCAGATACAGAAACCAGGACATGGCAGGGCGGCGGGATGCGAAGCCGCCAGTGTCTCAGAAAAAATGCGCGTCAACGCCACCGGTCGCCATGCCCGTCGCGAAAGCGGCTCGGCGCCGCACCGAGTTCGCGCGTGAAGAAGCGCGTGAACGCGCTCGTCGAACGGAAGCCGACGCGCACGCCGATCTCGCCGATCGGCAACCGCGTGTTGAGCAGCAGGTCGCGTGCCTCGCCGAGCCGCGCCTGCGCGACGAGCGCGTGGAAACCGACCGCTTCGCGATGCAGGCGCCGGCGCAACGTCCAGCGCGACATCGCGAAGCGCGTGCATACGTGCTGCATCAGCGTATCGGTCGGCACGTCGGTGTCGTCGGACGTGCGCAGCCAGTCGCGCACGCATTGCTCGACCGACGAGCCGAACGTCGAACGTGCGCGCACGCGCTCGCGTGCGGCGTCGGCCGCATGACGCTGGATGCCGGCGAGCGGCGCGTTGTAGCGCTCGAACGGCGTGTCGAAGTGCGCGGAGCGCAGCACGATGCGGTTGTGCGCGGCATCGAACGACACCGGCGCGCCGAGCATGTCGCGCAGCGCGGCAACGGGCGCGAATGCGCGGCCGGCGAATGCGGCGGCGTCGACGTGCACGTGCGGATCGTACAGGCGCGCGAGCGCCGCGAGGATCGCGAGGTTCGCGAACGCGCTGCCCGCGTGCAGGCCGTCGCCTTCGTTCACATACTCGAGCGCGATCGCGTCGCCGTTCTCGTGCGCGAACACCCAGTCGACGTTGCCGATCAGGTCGCGATAGTGCAGGTAGCCGTGCAGCGCGTCGCGCAGCGTCGCCGCATTGCACGTGATGCCCGCGAGTTCGGGAAACGGCACGAGCCACGGCACGACCTGCGGCGGCGGGCGATGCCACGACAACGGCCAGCCGCTCGTCAGTTGCATCGCGGCCACGTGCCGGTCGCCCGCGATGCGGCGCGTGTCGTCGGCGAGCTCGGCCGGCCCGATGCCGAGCGTTTCGTAAAGCGGTGCGGGATCGATGCCGTTCGCACGCGCGTCTTCGCACAGCCAGCGGTAGATCCGGACGGATACCGATTTCTGTTGCAACTCCATGTCTGTCTCCCTGTCGTCATGCCGTTCGGGTTTGTCCCCGCTGCGAGAGGTCAACGCATGCTCCTGCCGGTCAAGCGTGGTGACCGGTCGATTTTTAGACTTGGACGCTGGAGTGAGACGACAAGTACTAACAGAACGATTCTGGAGGATCAATGAAAACTTCGCTGTTCCGGTATTCGACGATTGCGTGCGCATGCGCGCTCACGGTGTTGCTCGCATCGTGCGGCGGCGACGACATTCACGCCCCGACCGACCCCGACGCGGCAGCCGACCAGCGCGCGGCGGCCCTCGTGGCGCAACTGACGACCGACGAAAAGCTGCAGCTCGTGCATGGCACCGGCATGCCGGCGCTCGGCCTGGGCGGCCCGTTTCCGGCCGATGCGCTGAACGGCGCGAGCTACATCCCGGGCGTGCCGCGGCTCGGCATTCCGGCGGTCAGCAGCGCCGATTCGGCGGGCGGCGTGAACGTGAAGAACGCACGCGTCACCGCGCTGCCCGCGCCGGTCGCGCTTGCGGCGACGTGGGACCCGGCGCTCGCGGGCGCCTACGGCACGCGCATCGCGCTCGAGCTGCGTGCGCTCGGTTTCGCGGAGGGGCTCGGCGGGGGCGTGAACCTCGCGCGCGAGCCGCGCAACGGCCGCACCTTCGAATACATGGGCGAGGACCCGGTGCTCGCGGGCACGCTGAGCGCCGCGCGCACGCAGGCCACGCAGGCGCAGAAGGTGATCGCGACGATCAAGCATTTCGCGTTCAACGACCAGGAAACCAACCGGATGACGGTCGATTCGGTCGTCGACGAGCGAACCATGCGCGAGGCGGAACTGCTCGCGTTCGAGATCGGCGTGAAGGACGGCCAGCCGGGCAACGTGATGTGCTCGTACAACAAGCTGAACGGCGTATATGCGTGCGAGAACCCGTATTTGCTGACGACGGTGCTGAAGAACGAGTGGGGTTTCAAGGGCGTCGTGCAGTCCGACTGGGGCGCGACGCACTCGACGGTCGCGGCCGTGCAGGCCGGGCTCGACGAGGAACAGCCGGGCGCGGCCGACGACGGCAACGCGCCGCTCGGCTCGTACTTCAATTCGAAGCTGCGCGCGGCGCTGCAGGCCGGCAGCGTGTCGGTCGCGCGGCTGAACGACATGGTGCAGCGCAAGCTGCGCACGCTGATCCGCATCGGCGTGATGGACGCGCCGCCGAAGCCGGGCGGCGCGATCGACGAAGCCGCCGGCAATGCCGATGCGCTCGCGATCGCACGGCAAGCGGCGGTGCTGCTGAAGAACGCGGCCGCGCCGGGCGACACGCAGCCGGTGTTGCCGCTCGCCGCCGGCGCGCTCAAGTCGGTCGTCGTGATTGGCGGCCATGCGGATGCGGGCGTGCTGTCGGGCGGCGGCTCGGGGGCGGTGCCGGCGATCGACGGCAACGCGGTGACGTCCTGCCAGCAACCGGCCGGCATGCTGTTCGGCGGCTGCGCGACCTGGTACAAGTCCGCGCCGCTCGCGGCGATTCGCGCGAAGGCGCCGAGCGCGTCGGTCAGCTATCTCGACGGCACCGACGCGAATGCCGCGGCGAGCGCGGCCGCACAGGCCGATGTCGCGATCGTGTTCGCCACGCAGTGGCAGACGGAAGGGCTCGACCTCGCGAGCCTGTCGCTGCCCGATGCGAAGGCGGACCCGTACAACCAGCAATACGACCAGAACGCACTGATCGCCGCGGTCGCCGCGAAGGCCAGGCGCGTGATCGTCGTGCTCGAGAACGGCAGCCCGGTGCTGATGCCGTGGCTCGCGAACGTGCATGGCGTGCTGGACGTGTGGTATCCGGGCGCGCAAGGCGGCCAGGCGATCGCCGACCTGCTGTTCGGCGACGCGAATCCGTCGGGCCGGCTGCCGCTGACGTTCCCGAAGCAGGAGGCCGATCTGCCGCAGCCGACGATCGATCCGTCGAACCTGCAGAACGTCTATGCGGAAGGGCTCGCGTACGGCTATCGCTGGTTCGACGCGAAGGCGATCGAGCCGCTGTTCCCGTTCGGCTACGGCCTGTCGTACACGACGTATGCGTTGTCGGCGATGTCCGCGCAGGCCGACGCCGCCGGCAACGTGACGGTCGGCGTGACGGTGACGAATACCGGGGCGCGCGCCGGTACGCATACGGTGCAGATCTACGCGGCGCTGCCCGCGTCGCTCGGCGAGCCGCCGAAGCGGCTCGTCGGCTGGACCAGGGTCGCGCTGCAGCCGGGCGAGGCGCGCACGGTCAGCGTCGCGGTGCCGGCACAGCGCTTCGCGGTGTGGGATGCGAGCGCGCACGCATGGCGGATCGGCGCGGGCAGCTACGGGCTGTCGGCGGCCGCGTCGTCGCGCGACCCGCAGGCGCTGTCGCAGACGGTGACGCTCGCCGCGCACTGAGCCGGCGGCGGCCGTGCGGCATGCGGCGAGCCCATGCGTGGCTGCGCCGCATGCCGGTGCGCGGGATGACGCTAGCCGGCGCCGCGCCGAAACGGATCGTGCTCGCGCAGTTCGTCGACGTACGCGTGGATATGCTCGGTTTCGCGTTCGAGAAAGCGCGCGACCGCGTCGGAAAAAGCCGGATGCGCGAGCCAGTGCGCGGAGTGCGTGACGGTCGGCAGGAAACCGCGTGCGAGCTTGTGCTCGCCCTGCGCGCCGCCCTCGAACGTGTCGAGCCCGGCCTCGATGCAGAATTCGAGCAACTGGTAGTAGGCCGTTTCGAAGTGCAGGCAGGGCACGTGCTCGATCGCACCCCAGTAGCGGCCGTACAGCGTGCCGCCGCCGTGTTCGCCGCGCCGGTACACGGCGAGCGCGCTCGCGATCGGCCGGCCGTCGGCTTCCGCGATCACGAGCAGCAGGTTTTCCGGCATCGTCGCGCCGATCGTGCGGAAGAAGTCGAGGTTCAGATACGGGCTCGAATAGTGCTCGCGGTAGGTCTGCCGATAGCAGCGCGAGAAGAAGCGCCAGTCGGCGTCGGTGATTCGATCGCCGGTGAGCCGCCGGAAGGTTACGCCCGCGTCGTGCACCTTGCGCCGCTCCGCGCGGATGTTCTTGCGCTTCTTCTGCTCGAGCGTGCCGAGGAAATCGTCGAAGTGCCGGTAGCCGTCGTTGAGCCAGTGGAACTGCACGCCTTCGCGCAGCATCATCCCCATCGATTCGAGCAGCCGCGCTTCGTCGCCGGTCGGGAACAGCACGTGCAGCGACGACACGTCGCTCTGCTCGGCGAACGCGAGCAGCGTGGCCGCGAGCCGGCGGCGCGCGTCGTCGTCGGCCGCGAGCAGCCGCGTGCCCTGCACCGGCGTGAACGGCACCGCGCACAGCAGCTTCGGGTAATAGGGCAGGTCGTTGCGCTGGTACGCGTCGGCCCACGCCCAGTCGAACACGTATTCGCCGTACGAATGCTGTTTCGCGTAGACGGGGGCGGCGGCCGCGAGGCGGCCGGTGCGCGCGTCGGTCAGCGTGACGAAGTGCGGCGACCAGCCGGTGTCGTCCACCGCGCAGCGCGCGACGTGCAGTGCGTCGAGGAATTCGTGGCGCAGGAACGGCGTGGGCTGCGCGTCGCGCGCGAGCAGCGCGTTCCATTCGTCGGCCGGCACCTCGGCGGGGGACGACAGGATGCCCGTGCGATAATCGATGCGTTCGTGTTTCAAGCGTGAATCCGTACCGTTGGATGTTGCCGGGTGCGGGCCGCCATGGCCCGCGCCCGGGTCGATTTCGTCAGCCGCTCGAGGCGCGCCGCCGGGTTGCGCCGATCCCGCCATGAAGACCCGACTCGCTCTCGCCCAGATCAACGTCACCGTCGGCGATTTCGCCGGCAACGTCGCGCGCATCGTCGCGGCCGCGCGTGCCGCGCACAACGATGGTGCGCAGCTGATGGTCGCACCCGAACTCGTGCTGTCCGGCTATCCGCCCGAAGACCTGCTGCTGCGGCCCGCGTTCTACGCGGCCGCCGCCGCCGCGCTCGACGCGCTCGCCGACGCGCTGAAGGCGTTCGACGGGCTCGCGGTGCTGGTCGGCCATCCGATGCGGGGTGCGGGCAGGGGGCCGGGCGGCGGTGCGGACAGCGCGTCAGCCGTCGATGGTAATGCAAACCGCCCGATCGAGCGCGGCGTGCCGCCCACCGACACCTTCAACGCGGTGTCGCTGATCGTCGGCGGCGAGATCGTCGGCACCTACCGCAAGCAGGATCTGCCGAACGCCGAGGTGTTCGACGAGAAACGCTATTTCGCGACCGACACCGAGCCGCTCGTGTTCGAGCTGAACGGCGTGAAATACGGCGTGATCATCTGCGAGGACGCGTGGCATGCGTCGGCCGCGCAGATCGCGAAGGCGGCCGGCGCGCAGGTGCTGCTGATCCCGAACGGCTCGCCGTATCACATGAACAAGGAAGCGGTGCGCATCGACATCCTGCGTGCGCGGATTCGCGAGACCGGGCTGCCGATGGTGTACGTGAACCTCGTCGGCGGCCAGGACGAACTCGTGTTCGACGGCGGGTCGTTCGTGCTCGACGCGCAGGGTGCGCTCGTCGCGAAGATGCCGCAGTTCGACGAGGGGCACGCGATCGTCGAATTCGACGGTGCGCGGCCGCTGCCCGGTGCGATCGCGCCCGAGCTGTCGACCGACGCGCAGGTGTATCGCGCGCTCGTCACCGGCGTGCGCGACTACATCGGCAAGAACGGCTTTCCCGGCGTGCTGATCGGGCTGTCGGGCGGCGTCGATTCGGCGCTGGTGCTGGCCGTCGCGTGCGATGCGCTCGGGCCCGAGCGCGTGCGCGCGGTGATGATGCCGTCGCGCTTCACGGCCGACATCTCGACGACGGACGCGGCGGAAATGGCGCGGCGCGTCGGCGTGCGCTACGACGAGATCGCGATCGCGCCGATGTTCGATGCCTTCCGCGCCGCGCTCGCGGGCGAGTTCGCGGGCCGCGCGGAAGATGCGACGGAGGAGAACATCCAGGCACGCATCCGCGGCACGCTGCTGATGGCGCTGTCGAACAAGTTCGGCTCGATCGTGCTGACGACCGGCAACAAGAGCGAGATGGCGGTCGGCTACTGCACGCTGTACGGCGACATGGCCGGCGGGTTCGCGGTGATCAAGGACATCGCGAAGACGCTCGTGTACCGGCTGTGCCGCTATCGCAACGCAACGGCCGATTACGGGCTGCGCGACGTGATTCCCGAGCGGATCCTGACGCGCGCGCCGTCGGCCGAGCTGCGCGAGAACCAGACCGACCAGGACAGCCTGCCGCCGTACGACGTGCTCGACGCGATCATGCGGATGTACATGGAAGAAGACCGGCCGCTCGCCGAGATCGTCGCGGCCGGCTACGCGCGGGCCGACGTCGAGCGCGTGACGCGGCTCATCAAGATCAACGAATACAAGCGCCGCCAGGCGCCGATCGGCATCCGCGTCACGCATCGCGCCTTCGGGCGCGACTGGCGCTACCCGATCACGTCACGCTTTACCGAACGGCTCGATTGAGCGGCGCTGGGCCGGATGCGGCCCGCCGGCTTACAATCGGGAAAGCGATTTTTCATCCAAACGAGCATTGGGGGACAACCACCATGAAACGCATTACCGCCATCATCAAGCCGTTCAAGCTGGACGAAGTCCGCGAAGCGCTCGCCGAAGTGGGGCTCACGGGCCTGACCGTGACGGAAGTGAAGGGCTTCGGTCGCCAGAAGGGCCATACCGAGCTGTATCGCGGCGCCGAATACGTCGTCGACTTCCTGCCGAAGATGAAGATCGAGGTGGTCGTCGCGGAAGCGCAGGTCGATCAGGTGATCGACGCGGTGATCGGTGCGGCGCGCACCGGCAAGATCGGCGACGGCAAGATCTTCGTGTCGGACGTCGAGCGCGTGATCCGCATTCGCACCGGCGAAGAGAACGAAGCGGCCGTCTGAGCACCGCGTCCGCGCCGTTCGGTCACGCGCGGCCGCTTCGGCCGAGCGCGCGCCGGGTCGCACGAACCCGCCGCCCAAGAAAAAACGGTGCGGATACCCGGTTGGGTACCGCACCGATACGCGCCTCTCGCAGCAGCGTGGAAAGTGTTGTCGAATCGTTCTTTGACGGCGCCTGATCAGAACAGGTGCTGGATGCCGGCGTAGACGCCGGTCTGGCTGCCGCCCGGATTCGGGTTGCCCGTCGACACGGCCGTACCGGCGCCGTTCGCGTTCAGGCCGAAGTTCGCGTTCTTGCTGTTGCGCACCGTCGCGACCTGCAGGTCGAACAGCGTGCGCTTCGAGATGTTGTACGAGCCGCCGACCGTGTAGATGTTCGCGTTGCCGCCGCCGTGGTTCGCGTTCACGTGATACACGGCCGCGATCAGCGCCGCTGCCGGCGTTGCTTGCCACGTCACGCCGCCCCACACCTGTTGCGTACCCGTCACGCCGGCGTTCACTGCCGGGCCACCGCTGCCGTCGGCGCGCGATGCCTGGTAGGCCGCCTGAACCTTGAACTGGCCGAGGAACACGTTCACGCCCGCGAAGTATTCGCGCGAGTAGTTGAACACGTCCGAGAAGCGGCCGTTGCTGTCGCGCGTTTCGTCGTAGATGCCGCGCAACTGGAACAGCGAGTTCGTGTAGGTGACCTGACCGCCCATTGCACGGCCCGGTTGGCCGGCCGTCGTGTTGCCGTTGAAGCTGGTCGAGTTCGAGAACGAGAACTGGCCGTAGAAGTCGAGGCCGTAGAGCGACGGCGACTGGTACGACACGTTGTTGCTGGTCTTGTTCCAGTTGCGGCCGCGCACCAGCGAGGCCGTCGACCAGGCCGACTGGCCGAACGGGTCGAAGTCCCACACGCCGTTGGCGATCGCGAGTTCGCGACCCAGCAGCAGCGTACCGTAGCGGTCGTTGGAGATACCGACGGTCGCGAAACGATCCCAGATCGAGCCGCTGAAGCCGCCCGTCATCGTGTTGAACGCGCCTTCGAGGTGGAACAGGACCTTGTTGCCGCCGCCGATGTCCTCGCTACCCTTCAAGCCCCACAGGCTCGTGCCCCAGTCGCCGCTTTCCGCGCGCACTTGGTGGCCGTTTTGCAGGCCGTTCATGTACTCGATGCCTGCATCCAGGCGGCCATACAGCGTGACGCTGCTCTGCGCGTGCGCCGTCACCACCCCAGCAGCCATCAGCGCGGCCGCGACCAAAGCTTTCTTCATCATCTCCTCCATACCCTGTCAAAAAGTCAACCCAGACTGCACGAGATGCCCGGAGCGCGAGCGCCGGGCAAAAGCGGGATAACCAGGGAGACCTCGTGCAGGGCCGGTAAGCGCGGCACGCGGGCAAGCAGACGGAAAACCGTTGAGCGGTCCCGCGCAGCCGGGTCGGCCTGCGGGGTCTCCTTGTTGTGTCGTGAAGCTAAACTACATTTCACGAACTTCGTTTTGCTACTTTGGTTACTAATTTAGCAAAAATACAATTTTGTGGCGACGGAAATCGTTGTTTGACTAACCGCTGTCGCCAAATTGCCATGCAACACGCTGCGCAACAGGGGTCCCAAGGGTGCTCGATTGCCGGAAAACCCTTGTCCCGCAAGGCAGACATGGATTTCGCGGGCATGGGTCAAGGATTGCCACTATTGACGTTGCCGGGGCGCCGGCGTAAGCGCGAAAGTCGCGAAATTGGTAAGTATTTCGTAATGATTCGGGCGATTGCCGCCATCGTCGATCGATGACTGAAATGCCCGTCGCGCAACGCGTCGCGCTTAGTCCGGGCGCGGTCGTGCGTCGAGCAACTGGGCGCGAATCCAGCGATGCGCATCGGTGCGCGCGTGCTTCGCATGCGAGTAGACCTTCACCGTGTAGCGCGGGATCGCGAACGGCGCCGGGAAGATGCGGATCGGCGCCGCGTGGCGCAGCGCCTGCGCGGCGCGGTTCGGCACGGTCATCAGGAGCGCCGACTCCGCGATCACGAACGGCGCGGCCAGCACGGTCGGCAACTGCACGGCCACCTGCCGCGCGAGACCGAGCCGGTCGAGCACGTGATCGACGACGCCGCGCGCTTCGTTCCACGGCGTGACGACCACGTGGCGGGCGGCCAGATACTGGTCGAGCGTCAGCCGCCGACGGATGTCCGGGTGCGTGGCGCTCGCGATCACGACATAGTCGTCGGAGAACCAGTCGAAATCCTCGATGCCGGGCGCGTCGGCCGCCGATTCCTCGTGGTAGCCGAGCGCGAAGTCGATGCGGCCGGCCGCGAGTTCGTCGACGGAAATCTTGCGGTCCGAATGGATGACGCGGATCCGCAGGTGCGGCGCGACGTGCTGGATGCGGGCCAGGAACGCCGGCAGCACCGCGAACGCCGTGTAGTCGGTCGCGGCGAATACGAACGTCCGGTCGCTTTGCGCGGGATCGAAGCGGCGCGCGCGGGCGAGCCCCTTCGACATCGCGTCGAGCGCGTCGCCGGCCCACGTGGCGATGTCGTCGGCGCGCACGGTCGGCTGCATCTCGTTGCCGAGGCGCACGAACAGCGCATCGCCGATCGCGTCGCGCAGCCGCGCGAGCGCATGGCTCAACGCCGACGGGCTCAGCGCGAGCTCATGCGCGGCCGCCGCGACCGACCGGTGGCGGTACAACGCGTCGAACACGAGCAGCAGGTTCAGGTCGAGGCGGCGGAGGTCGGGATGCATCATGTTCAGGTCGGAATGAAAAGACTGCACTTCCTGCAGTTGTGCCGTGAACGTAGCATGTCGATCTGACCGGCGCCAGGTGTGACAGCGCCGGCGCCGTATTCCGTTTTCCGTCCGGGCCGAAGGAGGGCTCCCCACCGTGCAAATCGATATCCGTTCCGCCACCGTCGCCGACGCGCCACTGATCCTGCGCTTCATCACCGAACTGGCCGTCTACGAGAAGGCGCAACACGAAGTCGTCGCGACGCCCGAATCGCTCGAGCGCAGCCTGTTCGGCGAAGGCTCGCCGGCGCGTGCGCTGATCTGCGAGGTCGACGGCGAGCCGGCCGGCTTCGCCGTGTATTTCTTCTCGTATTCGACGTGGCTCGCGCGGCAGGGGCTGTATCTGGAGGATCTGTACGTATCGCCGCGTTTTCGCGGCGCCGGCGCGGGGCTGCGGCTGCTGAAGGCGCTCGCGCGGATCGCGGTCGAGTCGGGCTGCGGGCGTTTCGAATGGAGCGTGCTCGACTGGAACGAGCCGGCGATCCGCTTCTACGAGCGCGTCGGCGCGGCGCCGCAGAGCGAATGGGTGCGTTACCGGCTGGCGGGCGACGAACTGCGCGCGTTCGCCGACGGCGCGCCGGTGAGCGTCGCGTAAACGCAAAACGGGCGCCGCGCGGCGAACCGCGAGGCGCCCGTTCGGGCGTCGTGCGTGACGGACGCGTTACTTGAGGCTGCCCGACAGGAAGCCGCGCAGGCGTTCGCTCTTCGGGTTCGCGAACACCTCGGCCGGCACGCCTTCTTCCTCGACGCGGCCCTGGTGCAGGAACATCACGTGATTCGACACGTTGCGCGCGAAACCCATCTCGTGCGTGACGACGATCATCGTGCGGCCTTCCTCGGCCAGCTTCTGCATCACCTTCAGCACTTCGCCGACCAGTTCCGGATCGAGCGCGGAGGTCGGCTCGTCGAACAGCATCACGTCCGGATGCATCGCCAGCGCTCGCGCGATCGCGACACGCTGCTGCTGGCCGCCGGACAGATGCGACGGATACTGCTTCTCGACGCGCGGCGCGAGGCCGACCTTCTCGAGGTATTCGCGCGCACGGTCCTCGGCTTCCTTCTTCGGGATGCCGAGCACGTTCACCGGCGCTTCCATCACGTTCTCGAGTACGTTCATGTGCGACCAGAGGTTGAAGTGCTGGAACACCATCGACAGCTTGGTGCGCACGCGCTGAAGCTGCTTCGAATCGGCCGCGCGCAGCGCGCCCGTCTTGTCGAGCGCGGTGCGCACTTCCTCGCCGTCGACGAAGATGCGGCCCGCGTTCGGCTGCTCGAGGAAGTTGATACAGCGCAGCATCGTGCTCTTGCCGGAACCGGACGAGCCGATCACGCTGATCACGTCGCCCGAGTTCGCCTTCAGCGACACGCCCTTGAGCACCTCGTTGTCGCCGTACCGCTTGTGGAGATCGTCGACGAAAAGCTTTTGATTCTGGGAGTTCATCAGTATTCCTGCGGAAACTTACTTGCCTTGCGGGCGCAGATACGCGAGCCAGCGGCGCTCGGCCTGGCGGAACAGCCACACGAGCGTGAACGAGATCACGAGGTAGAGCAGGGCGGCGATGCCGAACGCGTGGAACGACATGTAGGTCGCCGAGTTCACGTCGCGCGCGATCTTCAGGATGTCCGGCACGGTCGCGGTGAACGCCACCGTCGTCGCGTGCAGCATCAGGATCACTTCGTTGCTGTACAGCGGCAGCGCGCGGCGCAGCGCCGACGGCAGGATCACGCGGCGGTACATCGTGAACGTGGACATCCCGTATGCGCGCGCGGCTTCGATTTCGCCGTACGACGTCGCCTTGATCGCGCCCGCGAAGATTTCGGTGGTGTATGCGCAGGTGTTCAGCGTGAACGCGAGCAGCGTGCAGTGCATCCCGTCGCGGAAGAACGCGTCGAGCATCGGCGTGCCGCGCACGACCTGCAGGCTGTAGAGGCCCGTGTAGCAGAGCAGCAACTGCACGTAGAGCGGCGTGCCGCGGAACACGTACGTGTACAGCCAAACGGCGCCCGACAGCCACTTCTTCTTCGACACGCGCGCCACGGCGAGCGGCACCGACAGGCAGAAGCCGAGGCCGATCGACACGACCAGCAGCCACAGCGTGATCGCGACGCCGGTGATGCGATAGCCGTCGGTGTAGAGATAGTTGCGCCAGTATTCTTGGATGAGTTCGATCATAGGTCAGCCTTGCGGACACCGGTCGAGTAGCGCTTTTCGAGCCACATCAGCACGAAGTTCGAGATCGTCGTGATGGCGAGGTAGACGGCACCCGCGATCAGCGTGAAGAAGAAGAACCGCAGCGTGCCCTTGCCGGCGTCCTGCGACGCCTTCACGACGTCGGCCAGGCCGATGATCGACACGAGCGCGGTCGACTTCACGAGCACCTGCCAGTTGTTGCCGATGCCCGGCAGCGCGAAGCGCATCATCTGCGGGAACATGATCCGCGTGAACACCTGCCAGTTCGTCATCCCGTACGCGCTGCCGGCCTCGAGCTGGCCGCGCGGCACCGACAGGAACGCGCCACGGAACGTCTCGGTGAAGTACGCGCCGTAGATGAAGCCGAGCACGAGCACGCCGGCGAGGAACGGATCGATGTCGATCTGGTCCCAGCCGAGCGCGTCGGTCGCCATGTTCAGCCAGATCTGCAGGCTGTAGAACAGCAGCAGCATCAGCACGAGATCGGGTACGCCGCGGATCAGCGTCGTGTAGAGGGTGCCGACGCCGTTCGTCACGCGATTGCGCGACAGTTTCGCGCCGGCGCCGAGCAGCCCCAGCAGGAACGACAGCGCAAGCGAAAGCACCGCCAGTTTGACGGTTTGCCAGGTGCCGGCGAGGATCAGCGGGCCGTAGCCTTGTAGAAACATATGGGGTCCCTGGTGTGGTCCCTGAGGGCGCACGCAGTGCGCCGCGAAAGACGCGCCCGCCAAGCTGCGCGGAACGCCCCGTGCGTATCATGACCGTCCGCCCCGGCAACGGGGCCGGGCCCGCCCGTCGCGCGAGCGGCGGGCAAGGGAGCGGGCGGCGCGTGGTTGACTGCCTGTACTGCCCGGACGCGGGGCCGCCCCCGCATCCGCTGCTGCTTCTCGTCGGCGCTCAGCGAGCCGACGCCGAATAGATGCTGAACGAGAAGTACTTGTGCGACAGCCGGTCGTACGTGCCGTCCTTGTGCATGTCGGCCAGCGCCTGGTTGATCTTGCGCTTCAGGTCGGTATCTTCCTTGCGCAGGCCGATCGCGGTGCCGTCGCCGATCGTCTTCGGATCCTTCACCTCCGGCCCGGCGAACGCGAAGCCCTTGCCGCGCGGCGTGCGCAGGAAGCCGTAATCGGCCTGCAGTTCGTCCTGCAGCGTCGCGTCGAGGCGGCCCGAGCCGAGATCGGTATAGACCTGGTCCTGATTCTGGTAAGGAACGATCGTCACGCCCTGCGGTTCCCAGTACGCCTTCGCGTAGGTTTCCTGCGTCGAGCCCTGCTCGACGCCGACGCGCTTGCCTTTCAGCGACGCGACCGTCGGCAGCAGCGGCGAGCCGGTCTTCGCGATCATTCGCGCGGGCGCGTCGTACACCTTGTCGGAGAAGTCGATCTGTTCGCGGCGCTTGTCCGTGACGGTCAGCGACGACACGATGACGTCGTACTTCTTCGCCTTCAGCGCCGGAATGATCCCGTCGAGATCCTGCGCCACCCACACGCATTTCACGTTGATCCGCTTGCAGATTTCCTTGGTGAGATCCACGTCGAAACCGACGATCTCGCCGCTCGGCGCGGTCGACTCGAACGGCGGGTAGCTGGCATCGACACCGATCCGCACGGTCTTCCACTCCTTCGCGAAGGCGCTGCCCGCCACGAGGGCGAGGGCGGCGCACAGGGCGGCCTTCTTCATTTCCATCCTTCTGTTGCTGACTTTCCGGGGGCGCTCGCGGCCGGTCGGACCGGGCGCCGCGGCGTATTCTAGACGGCCAAAAATCGCCGATCGGCGCTCTGGCGTTGGCGGCTGCCGGAACGGCGAACGCCAAAAGGGCGGTATTTTACCCGAACGCGATACCCGGAAAACGGCAATCCGGCACGGTCGACCGATTCCTCGATTCGGCTGTTGCGGTAATCGTGGCATTCGGGGCGGATATTCCGACAATTGATTGCACGAATGCAACGATGCGGTGCGCGGGCGACGGATTGTGGCGCGTTCGACCTCACCCTACAGTTGAGGTAAACCCGAACCAAGAATCTGCGTCCCGAGCGTTCACCCCATGTTCCAGATCCTGCGCGCCGAAGACCGCTGCCACACGCGCCACGGCTGGCTCGAATCGAGTCACAGTTTTTCGTCCGCGTGCCGCACCGCGCCTGCCCATGCGCCGGCGCGTCCGCCCGTCGGCGCGCTGTGCGTGCTGAGCGAGGACCTGATCGCGCCGACGCGCGGGTTCGGGATGCAGCCGCGCCGCGACGTGGAGATCGTCACTTACGTGCTGGACGGCGCGCTCGCGCACCGCGACAGCCTCGGCTGCGGCGCGATCGTCCGTGCCGGCGGCATCCAGCGGATGAGCGCCGGCACGGGGCTCGTGCATAGTGAAACCAACGCGTCGCGCGATCGGCCGCTGCACCTGTTGCAGATCTGGCTGCAGCCGGCCGAGCGGGGCGGGCGCCCCGGCTACGAGGAACGGCGTTTCGCCGACGACGAGAAGCGCGGCCGGTTGAGGCTCGTCGCGGCGCCCGACGGCGGCGACGGCGCGCTGTCGATGCGGGCGGACGCCCGCATCTTCGCGGGGCTGATCGACGGCGACGAGACGACCGCATTCGACGTGCCGGCCGGGCGCAGCGTCTACGTGCACGTGGCGCGCGGCGAGGTCGAGGTCAACGGCCGCGCGCTGGCCGTCGGCGACGGCGCGCGGATCGGCGGCGTGGACGCGGTGGCGTTCGCGCGCGGCCGCACGGCCGAGGTGCTGCTGTTCGACGTCGCCTGAAACGAAAAGGGGGCGCAGGCCGGTGCCTGCGCCCCCTTCCGCGCCGCTGCGAGAGCGGCCCGCCGGCTTACTGCGCCGGCGCCGACGCGCCCTTGGCGGCCGCGCGATGCTGCTCCCAGCGCTCCTTCATCTTCTCGTGGCGCTGCTCCATCTTCGCGAACTGCTGCTTGAGCGCCGTGCTGACCATCGTCTTCTGCGAGTCGTTCAGCCCGTTGTAGAACGTGAGCCACGCGGCGGACGTCTGCTCGCGCAGTTGCGCGTTTTGCGCCTCCGCCTGCTGGCGTGCCGAATGCATCGCGCTCAGGTCGAGGATCGGCTGGTTCTGCTGCGCCTTGAACTGCTCGCGCATCTGCTCGTGGCTCTTGCGCATCGCGTCACGGTTCTGCTTCATCGTGTTGACGGCCGCCTGCCATTGCTGCTCCTGCGACGCGTTGAGCTTCAACTGATCGTGCAGTTTCATGATCGCGCCGAACGGGCCGCCTTCGTGGCCGTCATGCATCCGGTGCATGCCGGGGCCGCCCGGCGGCGGCATGTCGTTGGGCTGCGCGGCATGCGCGGTGCCGAATGCGAGAGCGAGCACGGTGGCGGCCGCAATGGCCACGCGGGAAGTCTTCTTATACATTTCAGAAACTCCTTGTATCCAAAGGGTCCGGCGATGCGGTGCCGGGAAAGCCGGGTACCGCATCCGGTAAGACGCAGGTTAGCGATCCGGGCCCCGGCGGGTGTTACGCGGGGTGGCGGCCCGGTTACCGTGCATTACAGTTCCCTTGCGCGGTAACCCGCAGTAACCCTTTCGCCCCTTTGTTTCGTTCTTCCACTCCGCCCTCGCGCGATAAACTTCGAGCCATGACTACCCAGATCCTCATCGTCGACGACGACCAAGAACTCCGAGACCTGCTGCGCGACTATCTCGTGCGCCAGGGGATGGAAGTGTCCGTGCTGCACGACGCGGCGACGCTCGAGAAACGCCTCGAGCGCGAACGGCCCGACCTGATCGTGCTGGACCTGATGATGCCGGGCGTGGACGGCCTGACCGCGCTGCGCCAATTGCGCGCGGCCGGCGACGACATCCCCGTGATCATGCTGACCGCGCGGGCGGACGACGTCGACCGCATCGTCGGGCTCGAGCTCGGCGCGGACGACTACCTCGGCAAGCCGTTCAACCCGCGCGAGCTGCTCGCACGCGTGCAGGCCGTGTTGCGCCGCCGCCGCGCGACGCCGTCGGCGGCCGCGCCCGAGCAGCGCGAGCCGTTCGCGTTCGGCCGCTTCCTGCTCGACTTCCAGGCGCGCACGCTGTCGGTCGACGGCAAGCCGGCCACGCTGTCGAGCAGCGAATTCGCGCTGCTGAAGATCTTCGTGAACCACGCGCTGCGCACGCTCACGCGCGAGCGGCTGCTCGAGCTGCTGCACGGGCCCGAGTACGACGGCACCGACCGCGGCATCGACGTCCAGGTGTGGCGCCTGCGCCGCATCCTCGAAACGGATCCGTCGACGCCGCGCTTCATCCAGACGGTCCGCGGGCGCGGCTACGTGTTCGTGCCCGACGGCGAGGCCCATGCGCAAACCCATTGATTCGCTGTTCGGGCGGCTGGCGCTGCTCGTCGTCGGCGTCCTGCTCCTGTCGCACTTCGCGTGGTTCTTCGCGATGCGGCTCGAGCGCAACCAGATGCAGACGCGTTATGCGGTCGAGGAGGCCGCGTTCCTCGTCGATGCGGTGCGCCAGCACGTGGCGCGCACGCCCGACCAGCCGCTGCCGTCGCGCGTGCGGCTCGTGTCGCCGGACAGCGCCGACGTGCCGAAGGGCGGCGATGCGGGGCTGCCGCCGCCGCTGAAGCGGTTCCGCGACGACGTGAGCGACCGCATGCCGCCCGGCACGCAGGTCGAGATCGGCACGCCCGGCCATCCGCCGGTGCTGTGGGTGAAGGAGCCGGCCGACCGCAACTGGATCGTGGTGCCCGTGCAGCCGCTGCGGCCGCCGCGCTCGCTCGACCGGATGCTGCTGTGGCTTGGCACGATCTTCTCGGCCGGCGTGATCGCCGCGCTGTTCGCGGCCTGGCAGTTGCAGCAGCCGCTGCGCTCGCTCGCGCGCGCGGTCGCGCGTTTCGGCCGCGGGCAGCCGGTGCCGCCGCTGCGCGAACGCGGGCCGCGCGAGCTGCGCCAGCTCACGCGCGGCTTCAACCAGATGGTGGAGCAGGTGTCGCAGGCCGAGAGCGATCGCGCGGTGATGCTGGCCGGCGTCGCGCACGACCTGCGCACGCCGCTCGCCCGGATGCGCCTGCGGGCGGAAATGATGGACGACGCGCGGCTGCGCGACGGCGTCGTGCGCGACGTCGACTCGATGTCGCACATCGTCGACCAGTTCCTGGTATTTGCACATGGCGGGGCCGATCGCAGCGAGCCGGTGCCGGTCGACCAGGCGTGCGAGCGGATCGCGCGCAGCTACCGCGCGGTCGCGCCGAACGCGCCGACGGTCCAGACGCGGCTGGAGGCCGATCCCGGCTTCCGGCTGCCGACGGCGACGCTCGACCGGATCCTGTCGAACCTGCTGGACAACGCGCATGCGTACGGCGCACCGCCCGTGCTCGTCGAGACGGCGCGCACGCCGACCGGTTACGTGCTGTCGGTCAGCGACAGCGGCGGCGGCATCGCGCCGCGCGACCTCGCGGCCGCCACGCGGCCGTTCGTGCGGCTCGATCCCGCGCGCGGCGGGAACGGCCACAGCGGGCTCGGGCTCGCGATCGTCGAGCGGCTCGTGCTCAGGCTCGGGGGCGCGTGCGACATCGGCAATCGCCCCGAAGGCGGCCTGCGCGTGTCGATGACGTTCCCGTTCGAGGTCGTGCCGAAGGACGACGAACGTCACGCACAGGCCGCGTGAGCGGCTGCGGCGCCTGCCCTACCGGGCAGGCGCCGCGCGGCGTCATTCGCCGAACAGCGTGCCGAGCGTCTCGGCCGCGTTGCTGTCTATCGTGTTGTAGGTCACCGTGGTGGCCTCGAAGATGTAGACGGTCGTATACCGGCCGAGACGCTCCAGGATTTCCTCCTGCAGCGATTCCGGCACGACGTTCATGTTCAGGTACCACGCCGTGGACGACAGCCGCGTCTGGAACGACCCGTACTCCTGCATGAGTTCATAGAACGCATCGGCATCCTGATCGCGACAGACGATCACCAAGTTTCCTGCCATTCCCTTCCTCCCGCTCGTCGGTCGATCCCCGGGCCTGTCGACACAAAGTGCGTGCGCATTGCCGCGACACGGCCGAAACGACCCCCGGGGGCTAGCCCCGATCATACCTGCTTCGCCGTCTCCGGCTGCTGATGCCGGACACGGTTTGTGTCCGTGTGCGGGTGGCGGGTTCACGGCCGGCCCGGATCACGGCATAATTCGGGCCTGCGTGCCGGCCGCGGGATTGCGGCCAGGCCGTTCCGTACCGCGCGCCCGCCATCCGCCCACGCGCCGGGCACGATCCCTGCGCTGCCTGCGCCGTCCGGGGACGGTTGTACCTGAAATACAGGTTGGTGTAGTGTCGTGCCGTCGCGGCCCGGCTCGACCGGCCGCGGCTGCGCATGCGTGCGTGCACGGCGCGCCGCGCGTGCACGAGATCGCCAGTCAATCGAATTACCGCGCCCGTGCGCTTTGCCATGAATCAACATCGACTGCCGGCTTCGATCGGCCTTACCGGGGAGGGCGCCTGATGAACGTCGGATTCTTCAATCCGAACCGGACCGCCAACGCATCCGCGTGGCGCGTGCTGCCGAACCGGTGGGACTTCATCGCATTTCCGCTGATCATCTGCCTGATCGCGATGGCGGTGGTCGGCTTTCACGAAACGATGGCGCCGATCGGCGTGCTGCAGACGCAGAAGATCTCGCTCGATCCGTCGAACCTGCCCGAATATGCGCTGCGCACCACGCTGCGAATGCTCGCCGCGATGGTCGCGTCGCTCGTGTTCACGCTCGTCTACGGCACGCTCGCGGCCAAGAGCCGCCGCGCGGGCATGGTGCTGATCCCGATCCTCGACATCCTGCAGTCGGTGCCGGTGCTCGGCTTCATCTCGTTTACGGTCACGTTCTTTCTCGCGCTGTTCCCGAGCCGCGTGCTCGGCGCCGAGCTGGCCGCGATCTTCGCGATCTTCACGAGCCAGGCGTGGAACATGACGTTCAGCTTCTACCAGTCGCTGCGCACGGTGCCGCGCGATCTGGACGAAGTGTCGCGCGGCTTCCACCTGACGTCCTGGCAGCGCTTCTGGAAGCTCGAAGTGCCGTTCTCGATGCCGGGCCTGATCTGGAACATGATGATGTCGATGTCGGGCGGCTGGTTCTTCGTCGTCGCGTCGGAGGCGATCACGGTCGGCAACCAGACGATCACGCTGCCGGGCATCGGCGCGTATCTCGCGCAGGCGATCTCGGACAAGAACTTCGGCGCGATCGGCTGGGTGATCCTGACGATGACGGTCGTGATCCTCGCGTATGACCAGTTCCTGTTCCGCCCGCTCATCGCGTGGGCCGACAAGTTCCGGATGGAGAACACCGCGTCGGGCGACGCGCCGCAATCGTGGCTGCTCGACCTCGTGCGCCGCACGCGGCTGATCCATCAGCTGCTCGTACCGGCCGGCTGGTTTTTCGCGAAGGCCGCGCGGATCCCGCTGCGCCTGCCGCTGTCCGGTGCGATGCGCTTCACGTTGCCGAAAGTCGAGAAGAAGGCGTCGCGCACGGTCGACATCGCATGGGCGGGGCTCGTGCTGATCGGCACGGCCTATATCGTATGGCGCGTCGTCAGCTTCGTCGCGACCGGCGTGACGATGGCCGAGGTCGGCCACGTGCTCGTGCTCGGGCTCATCACGCTGCTGCGTGTGGTCGTGCTGATCTCGATCGCCTCCGTGATCTGGGTGCCGATCGGCGTGTGGGTCGGGCTGCGCCCGAAGCTGGCGGAGAAGCTGCAGCCGCTCGCGCAGTTCCTCGCCGCGTTCCCGGCGAACCTGCTGTTCCCGGTGTTCGTGATCGTGATCGCGCGCTTCCACCTGAACGCGGATATCTGGCTGTCGCCGCTGATCGTGCTCGGCACGCAGTGGTATATCCTGTTCAACGTGATCGCCGGCGCAACGTCCTACCCGAACGACTATCGCGAAGCGGCGACCAACTTCCGCATTCGCGGCTGGCAGTGGTGGCGCCAGGCGATTCTGCCCGGCATCTTCCCGTACTACGTGACGGGCGCGATCACCGCATCGGGCGGCGCGTGGAACGCGAGCATCGTGTCGGAAGCCGTGCAGTGGGGCAGCACCAGGATCGAGGCGCACGGCCTCGGCGCCTACATCGCGCAGACCACCGCCGCCGGCGATTTTCCGAAGATCATCCTGGGCATCGCCGTGATGTCCCTGTTCGTCACCTTGTTCAACCGCCTGCTGTGGCGCCCGCTGTATGCCTTCGCCGAAGCGAAGCTGCGGCTCGACTGAGACCGATTGAGAGCGAAACGCGATGCACAATCCGAATGCTGTAAACGCCCCCGTCCAGACGTCCCAGCCGCCGCGCCTCGGTGAAGAGATCCTGCGCGTCGATCACGTCTGCCGCGGCTTCAACAAGACGCAGGGCGAGCTGCTCGTGCTCGACGACGCGAACCTGTCGCTGCGCGAAGGCGAGATCG
>NZ_LOYP01000044.1:0-98998 GCF_001526365.1 Burkholderia sp. MSMB1835 | reverse complement strand
GGCCTGTCGACGGCCAACAGCTCGATTACGTCGCTGTCGACTTCGACCTCGACCGGCCTGTCCACGGCCAACAGCTCGATCAGTTCGCTGTCGACTTCGACGTCGACGGGCCTGTCGTCCGCCAACAGCTCGATCACGTCGCTGTCGACCTCGACCTCGACCGGCATCAGCTCGCTGTCCACCGGCCTGAGCAGCACGGACAGCACGATCCTGTCGCTGTCCACGTCGACCTCGACCGGCATCGGCTCGCTGTCCACCGGCCTGAGCAGCACGAACAGCTCGGTGTCGTCGCTGTCCACGTCGACCTCGACCGCGATCAACGCCGCGAAGACGCACTACTACAGCGTCAACGACAACGGCGTGCAGCAAGCCAACTACGCCAACGACGGCGCCACGGGCACCAACGCCCTCGCCGCCGGCGTGAACGCCAGCGCGGCGGGCGCCAGCAGCGTCGCAGTCGGCGACGGCTCGAACGCGCAGACGGCAGGCGCGGTCGCGATCGGTCAGAACGCATCGGCAACAGGCGGCAAGGCGGTGTCGATCGGCTCCGGCAACACCGCGTCCGGCGACGGCGCGGTCGCGATCGGCGATCCGAACGTGGCGACGGGCACCGGCGCCGTGGCGATGGGTGCGAACAACACGGCGACCGGCGACGGCGCGGTGTCCCTCGGCAACCAGAACACGGCAACCGGCGCCAGCGCACTCGCCCTCGGCAGCTCGAACCAGGCCACCGCGGACAACACGATCGCACTGGGCAGCCAGGCCACGGCCAGCGCCACGGGCGCACAGGCGTACGGCTCGGCCGCCAAGGCCACGGCCGCCGACGCGCTCGCCTTCGGCACGAACGCGCAAGCGAACGTCGCGAACTCGATCGCACTCGGCGCGAACTCGGTCACGGCCGCGGCGGTCGGCACCTCGAGCGCCACGATCGGCGGCGTCACGTACCCGTTCGCGGGCGGCTCGCCGGTCGGCGTGGTGAGCGTCGGCGCACCGGGCGCGGAACGCCAGATCACGAACGTCGCCGCGGGCCGGATCTCGGCGTCGAGCACGGACGCGATCAACGGCAGCCAGCTGAACGCGACGAACAACGCGATCAACACGCTGTCGACGTCCACCGCATCGAACGTCGCGTCGCTGTCGACCGGCATCAACTCGCTGTCGACCGGCCTGAGCACGACGAACAGCAACGTGGCGTCGCTGTCCACGTCGACCTCGACCGCGATCAATTCGCTGTCGACGGGCCTCAGCACGACGAACAGCAACGTCAACTCGCTGTCGACGTCGACCTCGACGGGCATCGGCTCGCTGTCCACCGGCCTGAGCACGACGAACAGCAACGTGGCGTCGCTGTCGACCGGCGTGACGAACATCAACAACCAGTTGAACCAGTTGTCGACGACGCTCAACAACAACACGACGCGTGCGGCGAACAACAACGGCATCGCGGCCGACATGAACGGCAAGGGCACCGACGTCCCGACCGTCACCGCCGGCTCGAACTCGGTGGCGATCGGTGCGGGCTCGAACGACGGCGGCCGCTCGAACGTGGTGTCGGTGGGCAACGACACACAGCAGCGCCAGATCACGAACGTCGCGCCGGGTACGCAAGGCACCGACGCGGTGAACGTGAACCAGCTGACGCAGGTGCAGACGACGCTGTCGACGGCACTGTCGGGCCAGCAGGCGCAGATCAACTCGTTGGGTTCGCAACTGCAGCAGACCGACCAGATGGCGAAGCAGGGTATCGCGGCCGTCGGCGCGATGGCGTCGATCCCGCAGCTCGATCGCGACGCCAACTTCGGGATGGGCGTGGGCACGTCGACCTTCCTCGGCCAGAAGGCGATGGCGGTCAACATGCAGGCGCGCATCACGGAAAACCTGAAGGCGTCGATCAACGGCGGTTTCAGCGGCGGTCAGAAGGTGATCGGCGCCGGCATGCTGTATCAGTGGAAGTAACGCGTCGCGCCGCCCGGCCGCTCGGCTCGCCGCCGGGCGGCCCGCGGCTCCGATGGCAGGACGAGCCCGCTGCGCACCCCGCGGCGGGCCTCGGTCAACCCAAGCTTTAAGGACGTCACCGTGAACAAACTCGCTCTTGCGCTCGCGCTTTCCGCAATGGCCCTCGCCGCGTGCTCGACCGCATCCGGCCCGACCTTCAGCGCCTCCGAACTGCAGCCGCGCGACGGCGTGCGCACCTTCCAGGTGGACTGCCACGGCCTGCTGTCGGGCCCGCAGACCTGCATGAAGGCCGCCCGCAAGATCTGCGGCGACGAGCCCGTGCGCGCCGTCGACTCGGCCCGCGCGCTGCGCGACAAATCCGATCCGGCCACGCTGGTCTTCCAGTGCGGCGCCGCACCGGCCGAAGCGGCCTCGGCCGCCGAGCCGGCCGCCGCCGTGGTCGAACGCGTGAACCTGTCGGGCGACGCGCTGTTCGCCACCGATCACGCGACGCTCGCACCGACCGCGCGCGAATCGCTGGACCGGCTGTTGAGCGAGCGCGCCGACCGCACGTACTCGCAAGTGACGGTCACCGGCTTCACCGATTCGGTGGGCAGCGACGACTACAACCTCGCGCTGTCGAAGCGCCGCGCCGAATCGGTCGCCGCCTATCTGAAGGCGCACGGGCTGAAGACCGACGCGATGACGGTCTCGGGCCGCGGCAAGGCCGATCCGGTCGCGTCCAACGCGACGCCGGAAGGCCGCGCCAGCAACCGCCGCGTCGAAATCCGGCTGCAGCACTGAGCCGCCTGCGGCCGCACGAGCCGGCGGCCCACCGCACCGCGCCGGCGGGCCGCCGGACGACCGGGCGCCGCTTCGTCGGCGCCCGTTCCCGTTGGCCGGCGGCGATGTCAAAGTTCGTCACGTCCTGCCAAAACCGGCGGTTTCCATGCCACAATCGCCGGCAGACAGTTGCCGGGGCAGCCTGCCCGACGCGCGCCGTGCGAGGCACACCGGAATCCGGCTGCCGGCCGCGCGAATCCCGTCGCCCGATTCGCGCACGGCGGCGCACCGGCACGAATCCAACCATGACGATCCACGGCGCGCCGCTGCCGGCCAGACGCTCGACGCGATGCCCGGACGCACGACGCCGCAGAGGAAACAACCGGTGACGGACATCAATGAAGCCGCCGCGAGCGGCACCCGCAAGCAACGGCCGGCGGTCGGCATCTCGCTGTTTGCGCGCGACGGCCAGGCGATCTGGGAGAACGGCATTCACCAGAACATCGCGTTCCTCGCGATGATGCTCAAGCGTTCGGATCGCGTCGGCCCCGTCTATTTCCTGAACGGCGGCGACGCCAACGCGCTGCCGGCCGGCCTCGAACTCGACGGCCTCGACGTCCCGCTCGTGAAACCCGCCGACGTCACGCACGAACTCGACGTCGTGATCGAAATGGGCGCGCAGTTGCCGGTCGAATGGCTCAGGCACATGAAGGCGCTCGGCAAGAAGATCGCCGCGTTCTTCTGCGGGCACGTGTATGCGGGCCTGTGCGAAACGCCGATCTTCGGGAAACCGTCGGGGCACGTGTTCAACGGCGCACCGTTCGACGAAGTGTGGCTGCTGCCGCAATACGACAAGACCGCCGCGCCGATGCTGCAGACGATCCTGCGCGCGCCCGTCCACCTGATGCCGCACATCTGGTCGCCGTACTTCCTCGAGCGCCGCGTGGCCACGCTCGCCGACGAAGGCGCGACGTTCGGCTATCGGCCCGGCCAGCGGCCGTGGAAGCTCGCGACGCTCGAACCGAACATCTCGGTCGCCAAGTCCTGCCATTACCCGATGCTCGCGTGCGACGAGTTCTATCGCGCGCGGCCTGACGCGGTGCAGCACATGTTCGTCGTCAACTCGATGCACATGAAGGAACATCCGACCTTCGTGCACTTCGCGAACAGCCTCGATCTCGTGCGCGAGCACAAGGCGACGTTCGAACCGCGGCTCGACCTGCCGGGCTTCATGGCGCGTCACGCGGATGCGGTCGTGTCGCACCACTGGGAAAACGGGCAGAACTATCTGTATTACGACGTGCTGTACGGCGGCTATCCGCTGATCCACAACTCGACGCTGATCGGCGACGCCGGCTATTACTACCCGGACTTCGACTCGGCCGCCGGCGGCCGCGCGCTGCTCGAAGCGTGGCTGCATCACGACGAACGCCTCGACGACTACCGCGCGAAGGCGGGCCGGCTGCTGCAGTCGGTCTCGATCGACAACCCCGCGAACCTCGACGCGTTCGTCTCGCGTCTGGTCGCCTGAACCGGAGCACACGCATGTCGGACTCCAATGCCCGTCAAGCGCCCGGCGAGGGCAAGCGTCTCGTCGTCGGCGTGTCGCTGTTCGTGCGCGGCGCCGGCCAGTCGCTGTGGGAAAACGGCATTTTCCAGAACTGCCTGCTGCTGATCCTGTTGCTGCGCCAGTCTCCGCTCGTCGCCGAAGCCGTGATGGTGAACGGCGGCGAACACGTTGCCGATCCGCAGATGATGCTCGGCGAGTGGGACGTGCCGTTGCTGTCGATGGACGAAGCGCTCGAGCGCTGCGACGTGCTGATCGAAATGAGCGCGCAGTTCGGCGCGGATTACCTGCGCGCGTTCCGCGAGCGCGGCGGCAAGGTCGTCACGATGCGGGTCGGCAACGACTACGTGATCGACATCGAACGCGCGATGTTCGACAAGCCGTCGGGCTTCCTGTTCTCGGGCGCGCCGTACGACGCGGTGTGGACGATTCCCGAGTTCGAGCGCTCGTGCCTGCACTACTACCAGACGGGCCTGCGCGCGCCGGTCACGATCGTCCCGCACATCTGGCACCCGATGCTGTTCGACAAGGCGCGCGCGACGCTCGGCGCCGGCTTGACGTTCGGCTATCAGCCCGGCAAGCCGCGCTGGCGCGTGACGATGTTCGAGCCGAACATCTGCATGGTGAAGACGAGCATCATTCCGATGCTGATCACGGAGGAGGCATACCGCGCGAATCCGAAGTTCCTCGAGTTCGTGCGCGTGTGCAACACGATCCACCTGAAGGATCACACGACGTTCATCCATTTCGCGAAGAGTCTCGACATCGTCGAGCACGGCATCACGACGTTCGAAAGCCGCTATGCGGTGTACGAGTTCATGGCCGCGTACGGCGATGCGGTGGTGTCGCACACGTGGGAGAACGCGCAGAACTACCTGTACTACGAACTGCTGTACGGCGACTATCCGCTGATCCACAACTCGCCGTTCCTCGGCAAGGCCGGGTATTTCTATCCTGACTTCGACTGCCAGGCGGGCGGCCGCGCACTGTTGAAGGCGTTCGCCGAGCACGACGCGAACCTGGAAGGGTACCGCGAGCAGTCGAGGCATGTGCTCAGCTCGGTCAGCATCTACAACCCCGAGAACGTCGCGGCCTATACGGACGCGATCGCCGCCCTCTATCGCGACGCGTGACGCGCCGCCCTTTCCGGACTCCGACATGAACGCACGCCCGCCTCTCACCCTCGCCAAATGGCTGATCTGCGCCGCCGCTTCGATCGCGATCGGCGCACACGCGCAATCCGCCGGCGAATCAGCCGACGCGCTGCTCCGCGACTCGGATGCGGTGTTCAAGCAGCTCGACGCCGGCCAGTACGGCGCGGTGTGGGCCGACGCCGCACCGTTCGTCAAGGCGCGCTTCAAGCAGGACCAGTTCGCGGCACAGATGCAGCAGGCACGCCAGTCGGTCGGCGCGGTCGACCATCGCGGCTGGGCGCAAATCACGCGGATCCGCTACAGCAACTCGTCGTCGATGCCCGACGGCCTGTACGCGAACGTCGACTACACGACGACGCTCGCGAGCGGTGCGACCGTTTACGAAAAGCTGAGCTTTCGTCTCGATGACGACGGCCGCTGGCGCCTGACGGGCTATGTGCCGCGCCGATCGCAAAACTTCACGCAATAAGCGGCGCACGCGTCCGCTCACGGAGCCGATCCGATGAAACTCAATGTCGCGATAACGATGAACGTGCAGCGCGACGCGACGCAGTCGATCTGGTACAACGGCGCGAACCAGCACTGCGTGTACCTGTACATGCTGCTGAAGCAATCGCCGTTGATCGGCGAGGTCTGGCTCGCGCACGACGACGGCATCACCGAATATCCGCAGGCGCTGATGATGGACGCGTTCGGCGATGCGCTGCGGCCGCTGTCGGCCATCATCCACCAGACCGACCTGCTGATCGAGATGAATGCGTTCGTCGACCCGTCGCACACGGACGCCGTGCGCCGGCGCGGCGGCAAGTGCGTGTCGTACCGCTTCGGCAACGACTACGTGATCGCGGTCGAGACGATCAACTTCGAGAAGAACGACTGGCGGCCGAACCCGAACCGCGTGCAGTTCGACGAGATCTGGACGAATCCGCAGCACATGCATACGTGCGCCGCGTATTTCCAGGCCGTGTACCGCGCGCCGGTGATCGAGCTGCCGCACATCTGGTCGCCGTATTTCATCGAACGCAGCCTCGACGCCGATCCCGAACTGAAGGCGCGCTTCGGCTACCGCAATCACGGCACGGCCAAGCGCATCGCGTTCTTCGAGCCGAACCTGAACGTCGTGAAGAGCGCGATCGTGCCGATGCTCGCCGCGAATGCGTGCTACGTCGAACATCCGGAGCTGGTCGAGCACGTGTACATGACCAACACGTTCGACAAGAAGGAAAACGTCGCCTTCAAGCATCTCGCGCTCGGGCTCGAAATGGTGCGCGACGGCAAGGCCACTGCCGACGTGCGCGCGCCGTTCGTCGCATGGGCCGCGCATCACACCGACATCGTCGTGTCGCACCACTGGGAAAACGGCCTGAACTACCTGCTGTACGACGCGCTGTACGGCAACTACCCGCTCGTGCACAACTCGCCGTTCCTGCGCGACGTCGGCTACTACTATCCGGACTTCGAGATCTTCGATGCCGCGCGCGCGATCGCGACCGCCGCGCAGACGCACGACGCACGGCTCGACGACTACGCGGCGGCGGCTCGCCGCTGCCTGCATCGGGTCGACGCGCTCGCCGAGCACAACGTCCGCGCGTATTCGGAGCAGATCCGGAGACTGTTCGCCGGCCGCGCACTCGGCTGACCACCTTCGCTCGCGCTCACGTCCATGAACCAGACCATCCGCAACTTCGTCGTGATCGACTCGATCCACGGCCCGTTCCTGATCAACCGTCATTGCGCACTGCAGGCCGAGGCATTGATCAAGACCGGCCGGCCACATATCCAGGGCGAACTCGACACGATCCTGCACGTGATCGAGCAACTGCCCGACGGCGCGATCGCGGTGGACGGCGGTGCAAACGCGGGGCTCGTGTGCGTGCCGATCGCGCACCGACTGCGCGCGCGCGGCGGCCGCGTGTATGCATTCGAGCCGCAGCGCACGCTGTTCCATGCGCTCGGCGGCACCATCGCGCTCAACGAGCTCGACAACCTCCATCTGCTGAACATGGGGCTGGCCGCCGCCAACGGCACGATGAAGGTGCCCGATGTCGACTACGGGCAGGATGCCGATTTCGGCTCGGTGTCGCTCGTCGACGGGGAATCGTCGGGCGGCACGCCGACGCCCGTCGTCCGGCTCGATTCGCTCGGCCTGCCACGCCTGGATTTCCTCAAGCTCGACATCGAAGGGATGGAAATCGACGCGCTGCGCGGCGCGCGGCGGCTGATCGAGACGCATCTGCCGTGGTGCTGGGTCGAATACTGGAAAGTCGGCGAGGCGCCGATCATCGATACGTTCGCCGGTCTCGACTATACGTTCTACCGGATCGACGGACTGAACATGCTGTGCGTGCCGAACGCGCGCTGGGACCGGCAGCGCCTGCTGATCTCGGGCGAACCGCTCGCGGTCGGATCGGCGACCGGAAACGGCGCGGATTGCGCGGCGGCCGCGTCCGCCAATGCCGACGCCGACGCACCCGAAACGAACTGGAACCGCGCACTCGACCACGAGTCGCGCGGCGAGTGGGGACACGCGATCGTTCGCTGGCAACGCGCACGCGGCCACGGGCTCGACGACGATGCGATCGCGTTGCAGCTTGCGTCGTGCTACGGCTTCGCCGGCGCGCCGGAGGCCGGGCTCGCGGCACTCGACCATTTTGGGGATCCGGCCGCACTGCCCGACGTGACGCGCGGGCGCGTCGAACTGGCGCGCTCGGCACTGCTGCTGCGCGCCGGCCGGCGCGACGAGGCCGCGCGCGCCACCATCGACAGCGAAAACCTGCTGACGTCCGCGCAGTTCGGGCTGCCGACGGAGCGGCTCTACCAGGGCCAGCCGCTGCAGGGCAAGCGGCTGCTCGTGCTCAGCTACGGCGGCGTTGGCGACCAGCTTCAGTACGCACGCTACCTGCATGCGCTCGACGCGCTCGGCTGCTCCGGTGTGACCGTGGTCGTGCCCGACGCGTTGGCGGGCCTGCTGCGCCATACGTTTCCGCATATCGAATTCATCGGCGCGCACGGCGCGTGGGTCGACACATCGCAGATCGCGCACGACTACTGGTGTTCGTTCCTGATGCTCGCCGCGCTATTCGGCTACGCGCCGGCTCCGGAAGGCGCGCCGCCCGCCTACCTGGCGTGTCCGCCCGCGCATGCGGACGCATGGCGCGAGCGCGTGGCGCGCGATGGCCATGCGGCCGGCACGCGCCGTATCGGGCTCAACTGGCGCGGACGCGACGAAAGCGATGCACGCTTCCATCGCGCGGCCAGCCTGCGCGACTTCGCACCGCTTGCCAAGATGCACGGCTACGCCGCGTACTGCCTCAACCGCGACCTGTCCGCGCAATCCGAACAATCGGATCTGCCGGTCAGCTTCCCGCATCGGGCAATCGGCGATTTCAGCGATCTGGCCGCGCTGATGCTCGCGATGGACGCCGTGGTGACCACCTGCACCGCACACATCCACCTCGCCGGCGCGCTCGGCGTGCCGGCCGTGCTGCTGCTCAGCCCGAAAGCCGACGCACGCTGGGAAACCGGTTCGCGCAGCGCGCTCTACCCGGGCATCCGGATCGTGCGCGCCGCGCACGTGGGCCGGTGGGACGATGCAGTCGACCGCGCGATGGCGCTGGTGCTGGGCGGTTTCGGAAAGGATTGATTGACCGGTTCGACGCGCGGCGGCTGTACTAAACCGGCACCCGATCGCCGCTTTGCGCGGCGAACGCGCGACCATGCCGCCGCCCCATGCGCGCGAGCGCCGCGAAACAACGGGTGGCCGACCGGCCTGCTCCACCCGATTGCCTGACGAGGCTGTCGGATACGCCGCGCGCGATCGCCGACTCGTCGCCGCACGCGCCGGCGATGACCCCCGCGTAATAGTGCCGCGCCGCGAGTTCGCGGCCGCCCGCGTCGAGCGGGCTCATCCGCTGAATACGGCGCGCGACGATCGTCAGGCCATTCAGACAGGACGCGACGTCGAGCGGCGCATCGGTCGCTTCGGCGCCGAGTTGCGCCAGCATGTCGACCAGTTCGGCGATCGCGACCAGGTCGCGCGCATCGGCCACCTGCGTGCCCGTTCCGCCTCCGGCTTTCGTTCCCGCCATGCCCACGCCCCTTTGCGATTCGTCTCGCTCCGCACCCTGCTCCCGACGCACACCCCGCGCGCCGCCCCGCCCGCTCCCGCGGTCATGCGGCGGCCGGCGATCGCCACGAAAACCGGATGCCCTGCGCCCACGTGACGCCGGCATCCACGATGATCTGTCGGTCGGTCTCGCTTTCCACGCCTTCGACGACGACGTGCCGCGCACCTTCATGCGCAAACGCGATCAGCCGGCGGAACTGGTAGCGGCCGATCGCGTTGCGCTTGATCAGCGACAGGATCGAGCGGTCGAGCTTCACGATGTCGGGATTGCCGACCACCAGATTGTTCAATGCGCTGAAACCGACGCCGAAATCGTCGATCGCGATCCGGCACCCGGCCCGCTGGAAGCGGGACACGAACGACCGGCCGGCGACCGGGTTCAGCGGCCCCGTCTCCGTGATCTCGACCACCAGCCGCGCCGCCACCGACGGCTCGCGCTCGAGCCGCCTGAAAATCGCCAGCCACGCGTCGTCCACGACCGCGCTTGCCGCCGCGACGTTGCAACCGTACACGGCGCCCGGATCGGCGCGCAGCGCATCGATCGTGCGGCCGACCACCAGCCGGTCGAACCAGCGCATCAGCCCGAGCGCTTCGAGGCGCGGCAGAAACGCGAGCGGCGGCAGCGCATCGCGCTCGCCCCACCGCAGCCGCGCCAGGCATTCCTCGTACAGCACGCCGCCCGACAGGTCGGCGCGGCACACGGGCTCGCGCGCGAATCCGAGCCGGCTTTCGACGAAACTGCGCACCGACGCAAGATCGGGGTGATCGTCGGGTGCCCCGAACACGAGATCGATTTCGTTGCGATTCGCTTTCCGATTCGCCTCCTGGCGAGCTTCGACCGCATTCATCCGGCGCTCCGGCTAATGGCGAGCCGCCGATCGCGGCTCGACCTCAACACATAGGCGGAACGAGCCGACCTCGACGCGCTCCGCCGCCCACCCGGCCCATCCTGTATGTCGATTTTTTCCGGGGAGCGTACTGTTCGCTTCGGCGCCGTCAAATTCGATATTTTTTACGCTATTCGGTTACTTTAAATACACCACGCGCGCACGATACCGACAGTGCGACAGGTTACACAACGGGAATTACAAGACCCCAAAAAACGAATCGTTTATCTTTTTCATTCTGCCGGTTTTATCAGAATCGCCTTTTTCCGGACTTACTCGTCCCACGAATCGGGACGCCATCGATTGTTCAGATAAATACCGCGCCATGAAGTGCCGCCCGTGCTCGATACGCAGGTCGAAACATCCGTCTCCGCACATGCCGTCTCTCCCGCAAAACCTGCCGCCGCGCGTCATTCGATCATCGCAGCGTTCAATTTCACGTTTCAAACGACATTATCAAGATTCCAAACGGAATCAATACCCGTTTAACCAATAATACCAACTTCAATTATATGAAGATTATCGATTGAAACATATTTAACAATCTTTCCGACTTGTTAACCTATAAACTTGTTTTCGACGGACTTCCCTCGGAGCCGTCAATTTCGTGCCTTCGAAAACCGTCGAATCCATCGGGTTCGGCGGTTTCTTTTTTTAACGGCACGATTTCGTCAGACATGAGGGCGGGACAAACCCGACGGCGGACGGCGGCGCAACGAACGTGCGCCGCGGACACCGGCGCTAGGCGGCCGGTGCGCCGATCAGGTTCGCGAGCAGCACGTCATACTCGGCGACGAGCGCCGGATTCGCCGACGTGTAACGGCCGAGGATCTCGCGCTGGCGCCGCGTATACGCTTGCCAGTCGTCGTCGTGCGTATGCAGCGCGCGCAGCAGCGCATCGGCGCCCTGCTGCACGTCGTTGTCCGGATAGTAGTAGCCGAGATCGGGCGCGAGGCTCGCGTTGTGCACGAGCGGATAACCCTGCCAGCACACGTCGAAATAGAAGTAGTTCAGCGGGTTCGACCATTGGTGCGACACGACGATATCGGTCAGGTCGGCCAGGAACAGCGGCGTTTCGAAGCGCCCGACGAAGCTCGCCTTGCCCGCGCGCACGATGTCCAGGTAATTCATCAGCATCACGAACTCGGGGCTGTCGTGCGCGAGGCGATCGGCGTTCGTCACGTGCGCGAAGCAGATCGCGTCGGGGTCGCGCCGATACGCTTCGTCGATGATCAGCATCGGATACACGCAGAACTTCACGACGTCGTGGTTCGGCTCCATCACCGTGAGCCGCTTGCCGGGCTCGCTGCGCGGCCGGTATTCGCCGCGCTCGGGCAGCGACTGCGCGCGTTCGGTCAGGAACATCGGATCCCACACGAACGGCACGACGCGCCCCGGGCAGCGGCGCAGCGACTGCAGGAACGGCAGCGACGACGGCGCGATCTGCGGAATCGCCCATACCTCGTCATAGCCGCGGTTGATGAACAGCGAATCCCACAGCCGACGGCCGAACAGGATCGACTCCATCACGTTGATGTACTCGACGCCGCAGCAATAGCTGACCAGCTTCACGCCGCGCGCTTTCAGATAGGCCGTCTGCTCGCCGTTGATCTGCCCGCCCAGCTCGATCACCACGTCGAGCGCATCCTTCATGTCCGCGAACGCGCGCGTGTCGTACACGTTGCGATCCCACGGCAGCGCATCGGTGAGCGGCACGTCGGTCGTGTTGACCAGCGTCACGCGGTAGCCGTGCGGCGACGCCATCAGCAGCTTCGCGAGGAACAGCGCGTTCTGCTTGATGCCGTTGATCCACAGGCTTTCGTCGGGGGCACGCAATCCGATCGTGATACCGATGCGCAGGCCGGTCAGGACAGGAGACGTCATCGTCGGCGGGATGGAAGGTTGAACGGGAATGGCATGGCGCAGTGTAGCGCGCGAAGCGCCGCCCGCGTCAAGCGGCGGCAACCCGGCATTTTAGCGGAGGCAGGCCGCCGCACACTGTCATGGATGGTCAGCGCGCGGCCCGGCCGGGCCAATCCGTCCGACCGTTATGCGATACTCGTGCCGCCCGGCGGCCGGTTTTCCCGGGACACTCCGGCGGCGGCACGCTGCGCCGCCGCACCACGATCGAAACCAGGGCACACAGAATGGACCACGATGCCGCGCAAGGCCGCCAGGCCAGCCAGAACGAACCGGGGCCGCGCTCGCAGGAAAGCGTATCCGGATGGCGTGCCGAGCCGAAGAACGCCGCGCGCATCGTGTGCGCGCTGCCCCGCGTTCGGAACGCGCGATGATCGTCCTCAGTCATTTCAGCCAGCACGCGCCCGCGAGCCTCGATAACCACCGCTGGTACGCGCAAACACATGGCTATCGTCACGAGATCGTCGACGCATCCGGCATGCCGCAAGCGCTGCCGTTGCGGCCGTTGCATCGCTACGCGTCGCTGCTCCACGTGCTGCGCGGCGCGCAACCCGGCGAACTCGTGCTGCTGCTCAGCGAAGACGCGGCGATCATCGAACCCGTCGCGCTCGATCGCCTGATGGTCGGACGCGACATGCTGCTCGTCGACGCGTTCGCATCGCCGCTGCCGCAAATCGACGTGCAGATCTGGCGCAACACGCCGGACGTGCGCGCGATCGCGATGCGGCTCGTGCAGCGCTGCAAGCTCGGCAGCGAGCCGAGGCTGACGTCGGAAGCCGCGCTCTTCGCGGAGCTCGATACGCACCACTACATGACGCCGATCGACGGGCTGTACGCGGTCATGCCGTCCGGCCCCGATCTCGATCCGATGTGGAGCCGCGAGCCGACGTTCGCGATCAGCATCGACGACACGCCGCACGATCCCGAACGGAAAGGCGCGACGCCGCGCTTTCGCGACACGCTCGTCGCGTACGTCGATCGCTGCCGCGCCGCCGGCCGGCCGATGTTTGCGTTCGATCACGACGCCCCCGCACCCGACGAAGCCGCCGAGCGCAGCACGTACAACCCCGGCCACCCGATTGCGTTGATGATGCTGTACACGCCGAACATCGGCAGCTATGCACGCGTGGCCGAACGGAATGTCCGTCGCTACTGCGACGCGCACGGCTACACGCTCCACGTGCATCGCGACATTCCGGCCGAGATCGGGCTGAACGCCACGGGCAACTGGTTCAAGCCGTGGCTGCTGCACGCCTATCTGCAGCATCATGAATGGGTCGTGTGGCTCGATGCCGACGTGCTGATCGCGAACCGCCAGCAACCGCTGGAACCGCTGCTCGAAGGGCGCGACTGGCTGCTCGCGCAGGACCTCGGCCAGTGGGCGTTCAATTCGGGCGTGATGGCGTTCCGCCGCACCGAACGCAACGACGCGATGCTGCGCGACCTGATGACGACGATCGCCGCGCTGCACGACCGCTCGAGCGTCTATGCGAGCGATGGCGACCAGTTGCATTTCATTCGCGCGATGGAGCGCGACGGACGATTGCAACGCGAAGGCGTGGCCGATCTCGTCAGCGTCAACACGCCCTGGCTGTTTCGCCGTGCTGACAGCTACATCGTGCATTACTACGGCATGTGGTCCACGATGCGGGCGCTGATGATGGCGCATGACGACGGGCTGCTGCCCTGACGCCGCCACAACGTCCACGATCGGCAAACCCCGACGCGCCGGCCGGATTCGATCGGCCGGCGCGTCGTCGCATCGGTTGCCGTCGTCAGATCGCCGTGATCGTCGGCGCGACGGCCGCAGGGTCGGTGATGCTCGGCTTGCCGGTCTCGACGTGCCCCGCGATGCGGCGCATCCAGCCGGCATTGCCCGCCACCGCGAACTGCAGGTCGTACCAGTGGCTGCTGCACGACAGGTCCCAGTGCGCTTCGATGCGCTGGCCCGCCGGAACCGTCAGCGTGCGCGCCGCGCCGCCATAGGCGACATCGGTCGCCGTGACCGTCAGCGGGCCGGTGCCGGCATTGGCGATCGTCACGTAAACATCGCCGTTCGCGGTGTCGTAGCACGGCGTGATTTCAGGCTTGGCCGCCGCATCGGCGGCCGCCGACCCAGCGAAGCGCCGGAAATAACCGTTCGGCCCCCACACGCTCACCAGATAGTTGCCGTTCGCGTCGAGCGCCCACGTATCGGTCAGCTGCTTGCCGGCTTCGACCGTATAGCGGCGCGGCATCGCGGCGGGGTCTCCCGTATAGACCCAGAAGTGCGCGCCCTGCGTGCCGGTATTCGCGAACGTCAGCGCGTAGCCTTGCGCCTGCAACTGGCCGGTGACGTGCAATTCGTACGGCAGCGCACGCGCCGGCCGCGTGCCCGGTTCCTGCGCGGTCACGACCTGCTGCGCGGTGCTGGCCGGCGCGGTCTGCGACGATGCGCGCGAGCATTGCAGGTCGGCCTGCGCGACATAGGCCTGCGTGCTCGGCAGGGTCGGCAGCGTCGCGTCCGATTTCGAGAAATCGAGCGCCGACGTCAGATCGCCGCAGATCGCGCGACGCCACGGCGAGATATTGGTTTCCATCACGCCGAAGCGCTTCTCGATGAATTGCAGCACCGACGTGTGATCGAACACCTGCGAGCACACGAAGCCGCCCTTCGACCACGGCGACACGACGAACATCGGCACGCGCGGGCCGAGGCCGTACGGCAGGTTGTCGGCCGTATAAGTGCCGGCTTGCGTCGACGTCACGACGTTGTGCCGCTCGAGCGACACGTCGACGGTGCTCATGCCGGAGCCCGGCAGCGTCGGCGCCGACGGCGGCACGACATGGTCGAAGAAGCCGTCGTTCTCGTCGTACATGATCAGCAGGACCGTCTTGCTCCACACGTCCGGATTGGACGTCAGCGCATCGAGGATCGTCGACAGGTAGTACGCGCCATACAGCGGCGTGAATTTCGGATGCTCCGAATACGCGGCGGGCGGCAGCAGCCACGACACCTGCGGCAGCGCATTCGCCTGCACGTCGGCCTTCAACTGCGTGATCGGACGCGTGCTCATCCCGCGCGTCTGCAGCGACGACCCGGCCGGCGCGTTCACGAAGTTGCTGAAGCACGCCAGCATGTTGGTGCCGTAGTTGCCGGTGAAGTTGTCGAACCCGGTGCCCTGCTGATAGATCTGCCACGAGATGCCGGCCTTTTCGAGCCGTTCCGGGTAGGTCGTCCAGTTGAAGGGCGGCAGCTGGACCTTGTCGAACTGGTTGTCGATGTAGTCGGTGTTGTCGAGCAACGGGCCGCCGCCCGTGCCGAGCGGATCGACCATGCCCGTCATCAGGTACATGCGGTTCGGGTGCGTGTTGCCCGGGATCGAGCAGAAGTAGTTGTCGCACACCGTGAACGCATCCGCGAGCGCGTAGTGGAACGGGATGTCGTCGCGAACGTGATAGCCCATCGTCATGTTCGACTTCTGCACGGCCCACTGGTCCGCACGGCCGTTGTCGATCGCGCCGTGCGTCGTCGCCCATGTGTGCGGCAGGCCGCCGATACATTGCGCGTTGACGCCCGGATTGGTCGTGTCGTAGCGAAACGGTGCGATCACGCTCGACTTGTCTTCCTGGCGCGGCTGGAACCACACCGGCTTGCCGTTCGGCAACGTCACCGGGAACCGGTCGTTGTAGCCGCGCACGCCGCTCAGATGACCGAGGTAATGGTCGAACGAGCGATTCTCCTGCATGAACACGACGATGTGCTGCACATCCTGGATCGTGCCCGTCACGGTGTTCGGCTCGATCGCCAGCGCCTTGCGGATCGATTCCGGAAGCAGTGCGGTGGCGGCGGTCGCGCCGGCGAGGCCGGCCGAGAACTTCAGAAAATCGCGTCGCGAATGGATGGCCATGCTGGTTGCTCTTGATGGGTTTTCTGGAGGGAACGGCCGGTATCAGGAAGCGGGCGACGAAGCAGGTGCGGTGAAACCCGGCGGGCAGCGCATCTGCGCGGTGGCGACCACGGCGCCGCCGCACGCGGCCTTCTGCTGCGCGACGGGCGCGGCGGGTGCGGTCAGGTCGTCGTTGCAGGCGCCGAGCAGCGCGGTCAGCGCGATCAGGCCGGCGACCGCGAAAGGCCGTAGGGCCGACGTTCGCATAACGGTTCTCCGTGAGGATGACGACGTGACGCAGGCGCGAACGCCGCGCCGGTCATATCGACGCCGAGATGCTATGTTCGACTTGTTACACGACGGTGTCGAGCGGCGGGAAGATCGGGGGGCACGCAGTGCGCGGTACGCGGGGACGTGGCGGGAACGGCGGAGTTCGTAAGTATTTCGAAAGATTTGCGCGAATCACGCGTACTGCTTCGTGCGTCCTCGATACCGACGCCGCGCTGTCGCGACGACGGCGGATGACGAAGTGCTTTCCTGCGGGCCGGCCGCGGCAGCGGCAGCCGGCCCGCGTAGGGTGGCAAGGCCGCTCAGCCTTCCGCCATCATCAGCAACTGCGCACCGTCCGCGACCTGGTCGCCGACGCCGTACAGCACTTCCGCGACGACGCCCGCGCGCGGCGCGCCGATCGTGTGTTCCATCTTCATCGCTTCCATCACGATCAGCGGCGTGCCGGCTTCGACCTGCTGGCCCGGCTCGACGAGCACCGCGATCACCTTGCCGGGCATCGGCGCGGTCAGGCGGCCGCCGCCCTGCTCCGCGTCGCCTGCATGCGCGAGCAGGTTGCGCCATTCGAACGTCTCGGCCGCGCCCTGCGTGAACACATGAAACGTGTCGCCGTCCGCATGGACGCGGCCGCTGCCGCGCACGCCGCCGAGCGTCACGTCGAAATCGAGCGGCGTGGCGCCGCGCGTCCATGCGAACGGTTGCGCGGCCGCGTCGCCGATCGCGATGCGCGTGCCGTCGCCGTCGTCCTCGTACGTCACCGTCACGTCCGCTTCGCGATCGGGCGCGTGCCATTCGAGCGTGCGGCGATAGCCGCCGTTCAGCCGCCAGTCCGGCAGCGCGCTCCACGGCGAGGCGGCCTGCGTTGCCCCGCGTTCGCGGGCAAGCAGCGCCGCGCATGCGAGTGCGAGCGCCGCGCGCGGCGGTTGTTGCGGCGCGAACAGCGCATCGTGATTGCGCTCGATCAGGCCCGTGTCGAGATCGGCCGTCGCGAACGGCTCGCACGCGACGATCCGCTGCAGGAACGCGGCGTTCGTATGCAGGCCGACCACTTCGCACGCGCGCAGCGCACGCAGCATCAAGCCCAGCGCTTCCGCACGGTCCGCGCCGTGGACGATCAGCTTCGCGATCATCGGGTCGTAGAACGGCGTGATCGCATCGCCTTCGCGCACGCCGCTGTCGACGCGCACCGCCGCACCGATGTCGAACTCGACGCCGTCCGGCAGCCGCAGGTGCTTCAACGTGCCCGTCGACGGCAGGAAGCCGCGCGCGGGGTTCTCCGCGTAAAGGCGTGCCTCGAGCGCATGGCCCCGTACGCGCAACGCCTCCTGCTTCAGCGGCAGCGGCTCGCCCGCCGCGACGCGCAGTTGCCATTCGACGAGATCGAGCCCCGTGACCATCTCGGTGACCGGATGCTCGACCTGCAGGCGCGTGTTCATCTCCATGAAGTAGAACGCGTCGCCCGTCATGATGAATTCGACGGTGCCCGCGCCGACGTAACCGACCGCGCGCGCGGCCGCGACGGCCGCTTCGCCCATCGCCTGGCGCACGTCGTCGTGCAGCCCCGGCGCCGGCGCTTCCTCGAGCACCTTCTGGTGACGGCGCTGCACCGAGCAGTCGCGGTCGAACAGGTACACGGTATTGCCGTGCGTGTCGCCGAACACCTGCACTTCGACGTGGCGCGGACGCGTCAGGTATTTCTCGATCAGCACGCGATCGTTGCCGAAGCTGCTCGCGGCCTCGCGCTGGCACGACGCGAGCGCCGCCGGGAAATCGTCGGAGCGCTCGACCACGCGCATCCCCTTGCCGCCGCCGCCCGCGCTCGCCTTCAGCAGCACCGGATAGCCGATCCCGTCGGCTTCGCGATGCAGGTGGGCCGCGTCCTGGTCGTCGCCGTGATAGCCGGGCACGAGCGGCACGGCGGCCGCGTGCATCAGCGCTTTCGCGGCGGCCTTCGATCCCATCGCCGCGATCGCGTCGACCGGCGGCCCGATGAACACGATCCCGGCCGCTTCGCATGCATGCGCAAAATCTTCGTTCTCCGACAGAAAGCCGTAGCCCGGGTGAATCGCCTGCGCGCCGGTCGCGCGCGCGGCGTCGATGATGCGGTCGATGCGCAGATAGCTGTCGGCGGCGGCCGAGCCGCCGATGTGCACGGCTTCGTCGCAGGCGGCGACGTGCTTCGCGTTCGCGTCCGCGTCGGAATAAACGGCGACGCTCGCGATCCCGAGACGTTTGCACGTCGCGGCAACACGGCACGCAATTTCGCCGCGGTTGGCGATCAGAATCTTGTCGAACATGGCTTCGATGTCGTCCGGAAAGTTAGGGGCACGCCGTCATTCACGCCACGAAGGCGTGCGTTTCTCGAGGAAGGACGCGATCCCTTCGCGCGCTTCCGCGCCGGCGCGGGTCTGCGCGATCCAGTCGGCGGTCTGCTCGATCAGCGTCGCGTCGAGCGCGCGGCCGGCCACGTCGGCGACGAGCCGCTTGCACGCCGTCACCGCGTCGGGGCCGTTCGCGACGAGCGTCGCGGCCAGCTTCGCGATCGTTTCGTCGAGCGCGTCGGCCGGCACCGCATCGTGAATGAAGCCGAGCGACGCGGCACGCGTGCTGTCGAACACCTCGGCCGTCGTGAAATAGCGGCGCGCCGCGCGCTCGCCCATCGCACGCACGACGTACGGCGCGATCGTCGCGGGAATCAGCCCGAGCCGCGCTTCCGACAGGCAGAACTTCACGCCGTCGGCGGCGATCGCGATGTCGGCCGCCGCGACGAGGCCCACGCCGCCCGCATACGCGTCGCCATGCACGCGCGCGATCACCGGCTTGCGGCAGCGATAAATCGCTTCGAGCATCCGCGCGAGCTTGCGCGCATCGGCGCGGTTCTCGTCGTCCGAGTAACCGGCCATCTTCTTCATCCAGTTCAGGTCCGCGCCCGCACAGAACGCCGCGCCTTCCGCCGCGAGCACGACCGCGCGCACGCCTTCGTGCGCGTCGAGCCATTCGAACGCGGTGGTCAGCTCGGCGATCGTCGTCTCGTTGAACGCATTGCGCACGTCGGGCCGCGCGAGCGTGACGGTCGCCACGCGGCCGGCTTCGCTTACCTTGATCGTTTCGTATCGCATCGGTCTGTCCTCCCGGGCGTTACATGCGGAACACGCCGAAGCGCGTGTCGTCGATCGGCGCGTTCATCGACGCGGCAAGGCCGAGCCCGAGCACGTCGCGCGTCTGCGCGGGATCGATCACGCCGTCGTCCCACAGCCGCGCGCTCGCATAATACGGATGGCCCTGGCGCTCGTACTGGTCGCGGATCGGCTGCTTGAACGCGTCCTCTTCCTCGGCCGACCACGACCCGCCCTTCGCTTCGATGCCGTCGCGCCGCACGGTCGCGAGCACCGACGCGGCCTGTTCGCCGCCCATCACAGAGATGCGGGCGTTCGGCCACATCCACAGGAAGCGCGGGCCGAACGCGCGGCCGCACATCCCGTAGTTGCCGGCGCCGAACGAGCCGCCGATGATCACCGTGAATTTCGGCACCTTCGCATTCGACACGGCCGTCACCATCTTCGCGCCATGCCGCGCGATGCCTTCGTTCTCGTACTTGCGGCCGACCATGAAGCCCGTGATGTTCTGCAGGAACACGAGCGGAATCTTGCGCTGGCAGCACAGCTCGATGAAATGCGCGCCCTTCACGGCCGATTCGGAAAACAGGATGCCGTTGTTCGCGACGATCCCGACCGGATGGCCCCAGATGTGCGCGAAGCCCGTGACGAGCGTCGTGCCGAAGCGCGCCTTGAATTCGTCGAACTCGGAATCGTCGACGATGCGCGCGATCACTTCGCGCACGTCGAACGGTTTGCGCGTGTCGACCGGGATCACGCCGTACAGGCTCTTCGCGTCGTAGCGCGGCGGCTTCGGCTCGCGCAGCGCGAGCGGCGGCGCGATCTTCGGTGCGAGATGGCCGACGATGTTGCGCGCGATCGACAGCGCATGCGCGTCGTTCTGCGCGAGATGATCGGCCACGCCCGACAGGCGCGTGTGCACGTCGCCGCCGCCAAGATCCTCCGCGCTCACTTCCTCGCCGGTCGCGGCCTTCACGAGCGGCGGCCCGCCGAGGAAAATCGTGCCCTGGTCCTTCACGATGATCGACTCGTCGCTCATCGCGGGCACGTACGCGCCGCCGGCCGTGCACGAGCCCATCACGACCGCGATCTGCGCGATCCCCGCGGCCGACATCGTCGCCTGGTTGAAGAAGATGCGGCCGAAGTGATCGCGATCGGGAAACACGTCGTCCTGGTTCGGCAGGTTCGCGCCGCCCGAATCGACGAGATACACGCACGGCAGCCGGTTTTCCGCGGCGATTTCCTGCGCGCGCACGTGCTTCTTCACCGTGATCGGATAGTAGGTGCCGCCCTTGACCGTCGCGTCGTTGCACACGATCACGCATTCGCGGCCGGCGATGCGGCCGATCCCGGTGATGACGCCCGCGCCCGGCGCGTCGTCGTTGTACATGCCGTTCGCGGCAAGCTGCGACAGCTCGAGAAACGGCGCGCCCGGATCGAGCAGTTGCGCGATGCGATCGCGCGGCAGCAGCTTGCCGCGCGCCAGGTGCTTGTCGCGCGCGGCCTGGCCGCCGCCCTGCGCGAGCTGTTCGATCTTCGCGCGCAGGTCGGCGACGACCGCCTCGAGCGCCGCGGCATTCGCGCGGAAGTCTTCCGAACGCGGGTTCAGTTTCGATTCGATGATCGGCATCGACGGGGCTCCGTTCGCGTGACGTGGGCGTTACATCGTTTCCGCGAACAGCTCGCGGCCGATCAGCATCCGGCGGATCTCGCTCGTGCCGGCGCCGATCTCGTACAGCTTCGCATCGCGCCACAGGCGCCCGACCGGATATTCGTTGATGTAGCCGTTGCCGCCGAGGATCTGGATCGCCTCGCCGGCCATCCACGTCGCCTTTTCGGCCGTGTAGAGGATCACGCCCGCGCAGTCCTTGCGCACCTGGCGAATGTGGTCGCTGCCCGCGGAGTCGAGATGGCGGCCCACTGCGTACAGGTACGCGCGGCATGCCTGGAACGTGGTGTACATGTCGGCGACCTTGCCCTGGATCAGCTGGAATTCGCCGATCGACTGGCCGAACTGCTTGCGGTCGTGGATATACGGCACCACCGCGTCGAGACACGCCGCCATGATGCCCGTCGGGCCGCCCGACAACACCGCGCGCTCGTAGTCGAGGCCGCTCATCAGCACCTTCACGCCGCCGTTCAGTTGGCCGAGGATGTTCTCTTCCGGCACTTCGACGTCCTGAAACACCAGCTCGCCCGTGTGCGACCCGCGCATGCCGAGCTTGTCGAGCTTCTGCGCGACCGAGAAGCCCTTCATCCCCTTCTCGACGATGAATGCGGTAATGCCGCGCGGGCCGGCGTCGACGTCCGTCTTCGCGTAGACGACGAGCGTGTCGCAGTCGGGGCCGTTGGTGATCCACATCTTCGTGCCGTTGAGCACGTAGCGGTCGCCGCGCTTGTCCGCGCGCAGCTTCATGCTGACGACGTCGGAGCCGGCGTTCGGCTCGCTCATCGCGAGCGCGCCGACGTGTTCGCCCGACACGAGCTTCGGCAGGTACTTCCGTTTTTGCGCGTCGGTGCCGTTGCGGTGGATCTGGTTCACGCACAGGTTCGAGTGCGCGCCGTACGACAGGCCGATCGACGCCGATGCGCGCGAGATCTCTTCCATCGCGACCATGTGCGCGGTGTAGCCCATGTTCGCGCCGCCGTATTCCTCGGAGACGGTCATGCCGAGCACGCCGAGATCGCCGAACTTCTTCCACAGATCCATCGGGAACTGGTCGGTGCGGTCGACCTCCGCCGCGCGCGGCGCGATTTCCTTCGCCGCAAACGTCGCGACGGCGTCGCGCAGCATCTCGATGTCTTCACCGAGCATGAATTGCACGCCGGGCAGGTTGATCATGTCTCCTCCGTCTCCAGAAAGTGTGTCGCACCCACCGATTTCTGAGTTTTGCTCACATCGAATGAATACGCCGATTCATTGACCAATAAAGCGGAAATTTTGCACAGTTTCGCGCCTCGCCCGGTCCGTCGTCAATAGTTTTCTGAGTGATACTCAGATATGATGCGAGCATGACAGCCGCTCCCGCCGACACCATGACCGCCACCGCCAAAGCCGACCGCGCCGACACGCCGCGCGCCCCCGCCGGCCGCAAATCCCAGCAGCGCGTGCAGGACATTCTGCGCGCCGGCCGGGAAGTGTTTGCCGAAAAAGGTTACGAGCATGCGACGGCCGCCGAGATCGCGCAGCGCGTGGGCGTGTCGGAGGCGACGGTGTTCAGCTATTTCCGCGGCAAGCGCGAGCTGTGCGCGCGCGTGATCGCCGACTGGTACGACGAAATCATCGCCGCGTTCGAACACGGGATGCCACGGGACGCGTCGGTGCAGCAGCAGTTCGCGTTCATCGTGCGCACACACCTGCGGCTGATGCTCGTGAACGGCACGGGATTGTGCGCGCTGGTGCTGTCGGAAGGCCGCGCGAAGCAGCATGCGCTGAGCGACGAGCTCACCGCGCTGCAGCGCCGCTACACGGCGCCGCTGATGGACGTGCTTGCGCGCGGCCAGGCGGCCGGGCAGGTTCGCGCGGATCTGCCGCTGAGCCTGCTGCGCTCGATGGTGTTCGGGCCGATCGAGCACGTGCTGTGGGACGCGATCCTCGGGCACCGCAAGCTCGATACGGAAACGACGGCCACGCAGTTGATCGACATGCTGTGGGCCGCCGTGCAGCCGCCGGCGCCGGAACAGGCGGCGCTCGTGCGCTTCCGGAACGAAGTGGCCGAAGCCGTGCGGCGGCTGGAAGGGCAAGCGTCACGCGCGTGACGCCGTCGGGCAGCACGGAAGCTGCCGCCCCGCCGCGGCTTTCGCCGCCGACGGCCCGGCGCCGCTACGAATCCTCGCTCACCCGCAGCGGCGCGCGACTCTGCTCGTTGTTCAAATGGACGAACTTGCGCAACAGGCGCATCAGTTCCTGCGAATCGTCCTCGCCCATGCCGTCGAACAGGCCGGCACGCAATTCCTTCACCGACGGAATCAGGTGCGTGAGCAACTCGACGCCCGCCGGCGTCAGCAGCAGGCGCCGCTGACGCCGCGGCAGCACTTCGCGAACGATCAATCCTTTCGCCTCGAGCCGGACCGCGAGATCGGCAGTGGTCGACGTGTCGAGCGCCACCCGCTGCGCGAGCGTCACCTGATCGAGCCCCGGGCACTCGTAGAGCATCCGCAGGACCGCGTACTGCACCGGCGTCACGTCCCGGCCGAGCTTCTCGTAGAACATCGCGACCGCGATCTGGTGCGCGCGCCGGATCAGGTGCCCGGGCTCGTCGTACAGGTCGAGCGGGAAAACCGGCGCGTCGGCGGGATTCGTTTTTTCCATGAATGAGTCGATGACATAGGCGGCGCACGCCGTTGCGTGCGCCGACGGCATGGCGCTGCCTCGCGCCATTTCCCGGGAAAACCAGTATACCGCTCGCCTTGCTCCAGCCAATCTCAATGAGTACACTGAATCACATTCAGTACACGGAATGACGAGTTGCCGCGTACCGGCGGCACCGCCCTGAAGGAGACGAACAACGTGTTTCTCAAGAACGCTTGGTATGTGGCCTGCACGCCTGACGAGATCGACGGCAAGCCGCTGGGCCGCAAGATCTGCAACGAATCGATGGTGTTTTACCGCGCGGCGGACGGCCAGGTTGCCGCGCTCGAGGATTTCTGCCCGCACCGCGGCGCACCGCTGTCATTGGGGTTCGTGCGCGACGGCGTGCTCGTGTGCGGTTATCACGGGCTGGAAATGGGCTGCAACGGCAGGACGACCGGCATGCCGGGCCAGCGTGTCGGCGGTTTCCCGCCGATTCGCAGCTTCCCGGCGATCGAGCGGTACGGCTTCGTGTGGGTGTGGCCGGGAGACGCATCCGCAGCCGATCCCGCCAAACTGCCCGCGCTGGCGTGGGCCGAGGATCCGGCCTGGGCGCACGGCGGCGGCCTGTATCACATTCGCTGCGACTACCGGCTGATGATCGACAACCTGATGGATCTCACGCACGAGACCTACGTGCATGCGACGAGCATCGGCCAGAAGGAAATCGACGAAGCGCCGCCGAAGACGACCAGCCACGGCGACGAAGTCGTCACGAGCCGCTTCATGGAAAACGTGATGCCGCCGCCGTTCTGGCGGATGGCGCTGCGCGGCAACGGGCTCGCCGACGACGTGCCGGTCGACCGCTGGCAGATCTGCCGCTTCACGCCGCCGAGCCACGTGATGATCGAAGTGGGCGTCGCGCATGCGGGCCACGGCGGCTACGACGCGCCGGCGGACAGGAAGGCGTCGTCGATCGTGGTCGACTTCATCACGCCCGAGACGGACACGTCGATCTGGTACTTCTGGGGGATGGCGCGCAACTTCCGGCCCGACGATCACGCGCTGACCGCCGAGATCCGCGAAGGCCAGGGCAAGATTTTCGCGGAAGATCTCGAGATGCTCGAGCGACAGCAGCGCAATCTCGAGCAGTGGCCCGAGCGCACGCTCCTCAAGCTCAACATCGACGCCGGCGGCGTGCTGTCGCGCAAGGTGATCGACCGGCTGCTCGCCGCCGAAAACGCGGCGAGCCCGCAGCGGCCCGCGATGCCGGTCGCGCACGTCAAGGAGGCGTCATGAGCGGCGCGACCTTGACGGTCCGGGTGGCCCGCAAGTGGCAGGAAGCGCGCGACATCTGCGGCTTCGAACTGGTCAGCGACGACGGCTCGCCATTGCCGCGCTTCGACGCCGGCGCGCATATCGACGTGCATCTGCCGGGCGGGCTCGTGCGTCAGTACTCGCTGTGCAACCACCCGGAGCAACGCGATCGCTATCAGATCGCAGTGCTGCGCGAGGCCGACGGCCGCGGCGGGTCGCGTGCGATTCACGACGAAGTCCGGCAAGGCGATACCGTGCGGATCGGCCTGCCGCGCAATCAATTCCCGCTCGCGGCCGACGCGCCGCACCATCTGTTGCTCGCCGGCGGGATCGGCGTCACGCCGATTCTCAGCATGGCGGAACGGCTGTTCTCGTCGGGCATGCCTTTCGACATGCATTACTGCGCGCGCTCGGCCGATCGCATGGCCTTCGTCGAGCGGATCAATGCGGCCGGATTTCGCGATCGCGCGCGCTTCCACATCGACGACGGCGATCCCGCGCAACGCTTCGATCCGGCTGCCGTGCTCGCCGGCGCGCCCGACGGCACGCACCTGTACGTATGCGGCCCGCGCGGCTTCATGGATGCGGTGCTGAACGCGGCACGCGAGCGCGGCTGGGGCGACGCGCGGTTGCACTACGAATTCTTCGGCGGCGCGGTGGCATCGTCCGGCGCGGATCGTGCATTCCAGGTGCGGATCGCGAGCAGCGGCAAGGTGATCGACGTGCCGGCCGGATGCACGGTGATCGCGGCGTTGGCGGCGAACGGCGTCGACGTGCTGACGTCGTGCGAGCAAGGCGTGTGCGGCACCTGCCTGACTCGCGTGCTCGAAGGCGAGCCCGATCATCGCGATGCGTATCTGACCGACGACGAAAAGGCGGCCGGCGACCAGTTCATGCCGTGCTGCTCGCGGTCGCGAACCGAGCTGCTGGTACTCGATCTGTAGACGGACCGCCCGATACGCGGCGGCCAACCACGATACTGGAGACGATCAATGGAACGACCTGCCCAAGCACCCATCAGTACTGCTCAATTCCCGGTCGACCGCTGGTGGGTCGCCGCGCTGTCATCCGAACTGACGGACCGCCCCGTCGCCCGCACGCTGCTCGGCCGTCCGGTCGTGCTGTTCCGGTTGCCGTCCGGGGAAGTCGGTGCGCTGGAGGATCGCTGCTGCCACAAGTCGCTGCCGCTGTCGTGCGGCTCGCTCGAAGCGCGCGGCCTGCGCTGCGGCTATCACGGGCTGCTGTTCGACCGCGGCGGCACCTGCGTGGAGATTCCCGGCCAGGAACGCATTCCGGCGAAGGCGTGCGTGGCGTCGTATCCGGTGCAGGAGCAGGACGCGATCATATGGATCTGGATAGGCGCCGACGCGCACGCCCAACCGACCTGCGCGCCGCCGCGCTATGCGTTCCACACGGACCCGCAATACCGGTTCGGCGGCGGCCACTACCATTACGACGCGCCGTATCAGCTGATTCACGACAACCTGATGGACCTGAGCCACCTCGGCTACGTTCATCTGAAAACGATCGGCGGTAACGCGCCGCTGCATATGGGCGCGGAAACCCGCGTCAGCAGCGACGGCGACACGGTGACGCTGGTCCGCCGGATGCCGAAGTCCGAACCGCCGCCGACCTACACGGCCGCGTGGCCGTTCGCGGGCCGCGTCGACCGCTGGCAGGAAATCGAGTTCCACGTGTCGCATATCCGGATCTGGACCGGCGCGATGGACGCCGGCACCGGCGACCTTCACGACCCGGCGCGCGGCGGCTTTCACATGCGCGGCTTCCACGGCATCACGCCCGAGTCGGAAACGACGACGCACTACTTCTGGACCGTCGCGACCAATCCGCAACACGACGTCGAACGCATCGCGCGAACGGTCGTCGAGCAATCCGCGGCGACGTTCGACGAAGACAAGACCGTGATCGAAGCGCAATACCGCAATCAGTTGCGGTTTCCGGACGGCCGCCAGATCGACATTCATGTCGACGCAGGCCCCAATCGCGCGCGGCGCGTGATCGAGCGGCTGCTGCTGCAGCCCGACCCCGCGTAACCCTCGCGCCGGCGCGCGAACGACGCGAGCCGGCCGCGATGGGCGTTCCCCGAGTTGGCCATCAACCCACGCATTCGCTTTCGTCCCGTTCGCCGCTGCCGGCTTCGATTTCATCCCATTCGATTAGTCATACTATTTTTATGAAGGATCTTTGACGTGAGCGACAATATCCACAATACGATCGACGCGTCCCCGATGAGCGCGTTCCAGACGATGGCGGTCACGGCCTGCGTCGTGCTGAACATGCTCGACGGCTTCGACGTGCTGGCCATCGCGTTTGCCGCACCGCACCTGGCGGCCGAGTGGAAACTGAGCGGCAAGGAAATCGGCCTGCTGCTGAGCGCCGGGCTGGCCGGCATGGGGATCGGCTCGGTACTGATCGCCCCGCTGGCCGACCGCGTCGGCCGCCGCCGCATCATCCTGCTCTGCCTCGCGGTGATCTCGACCGGCATGCTGGCCTGTGCGGCCACGCACAGCACGTTGCAACTCGCCGTCGCGCGTGCCTATACGGGGCTCGGCATCGGCGGGATGCTCGCAAGCCTGACCGTCATCAGCGGCGAGTACGCATCGAACAAATGGCGCAGCGCCGCGATCGGCATGCAGTCGACCGGCTACGCGATCGGCGCCACCGCGGGCGGCGTCATCGCCGGTTATCTGCTGTCGGTATGGGGATGGCGCAGCGTGTTCGCGTTCGGCGGCATCCTGACCTTGATGGCGATCCCGATGGTGCTCGCGCTGTTGCCGGAATCGCTAGACTTCCTGCTGGCGCGGCGTCCGGACGACGCGCTGCAGAAGATCAACCGCATCCTCGCCAGAATGAAGCGCGCGCCGATCGACGCGCTGCCGGCCGCGAGCGCATCGATCGACACAACGAGCCCCGCGTCGAGCTGGACGGCCGTGCTGCGCGCGCCGCTCACGCGTCGCACGATCGCGCTGTGGCTCGCATTCTTCCTCGTGATGGGCAGCTTCTATTTCGTCGTGAGCTGGACGCCGAAGCTGCTGGTCCAGGCCGGCCTGTCGGCCTCGCAGGGTGTGACCGGCGGCGTGCTGCTCAACCTCGGCGGCATCGCGGGCGCGTCGCTGTTCAGCCTGCTGTCGACCCGGTTCGGCCTGCGCAGCCTGCTGGGCGCGACGCTGTTGCTGGGCGGCGCACTGATGGTCGCGTTCGGCGCGAACACCGGCTCGCTCGGCACCGGGATGATCGTCGCGGTGTTCCTCGGCGCCGTGATCAACGCGTGCGTGGCCGGCATGTACGCGTTGTCGCCGACGCCGTATCCCGCCGAGATCCGCACGACCGGCATCGGTCTCGCGGTCGGCATCGGCCGCCTCGGCGCGATCCTGTCGCCCATGACGGTCGGTGCGCTGCTGGACGACGGCTGGTCCGTGCCCCATCTCTATTTCGCGTTCCTCGTGCCGATGGCCGGCGCGGCGATCGCCGTCGCCGTGGCGGGCGCGCGTGTCGCGGCGCCGCACCGGCAACGCGATCCGGCGATCTCGTAACACGCGACACCCGCAGTCCTGCCGATACCCGTCGGCATCCCGGGCATGTCCGGGGCAATAAAAAAAATCGATAAGTATATCTACATACTGTTTGGAGACAGCCATGAAAACGAAACTGGGCGTCGCACTCGCGACGGCGATGGCGCTGGCCGGACCGGCCTGTGCGCAAAGCAGCGTCACGCTGTACGGGATCATCGATACCGGCGTGTCCTACTACAACAACGCCGCGCGCGGAGGATCGTTCACCGGGATGCCGACGCTGACCGGTGAGGTGCCGTCACGCTGGGGCCTGAGAGGCACGGAGGATCTCGGCGGCGGCTACCAGGCCTTCTTCGTGCTCGAAAACGGCTTCCAGCCCGGCACCGGCGCGCTGAACTACGGCGGGCGCCTGTTCGGGCGGCAGGCCAACGTGGGCGTGAACAGCCCGTTCGGCGCACTGACCCTCGGCCGTCAGATGAACATGTCGATGATCGTGCTGACCAATGCCGACGTGATCGGCCCGTCGATTCATTCGATGGCGGATTTCGACTCGTATCTGCCGAACGCGCGCAGCGACAATGCGATCGGCTACAAGGGCACGTTCCACGGCGTGACGCTCGGCGCGACCTACAGCTTCGGCCGCGACGCGGCCGGGCCGGCGGGGCCGTCGGCGACGGGCTGCGCCGGACAGGTACCCGGCGACATCGTCGCGTGCCGTCAATACACGGCGATGCTCGCGTATGACGCGAGCAATTTCGGGCTGGCCGCGTCGCACGACGTGATGCGCGGCGGCGGCGGCGCGCTCGCGCCGCTGAACAATCCGGCCTACACCGACACGCGCGACATCGTCGCGGGCTACGTGAAGATCGGCCCCGCGAAACTCGGCGCCGGGTGGATCCGCCGCAACCTCGCGGCGGCCGAGCACCTGCAGGCCGACATCGTGTTCGCGGGCGGCACGTACTACGCGACGCCCTACCTCGCGCTCGACCTGCAGGGCGTGCGCTACCTGCAACGCCGCGAAAACAAGGAAGGCACGAACGCGACGCTGGTCGTCGGGCGCGCGAACTATTTCCTGTCGAAGCGGACGACCGTCTATACGTCGGTGGGCTACATGTTCAACAGCGCGCTGGCCGCGAACGCGGTCGCCGCCGGCGGGACGGTCGGCACCGGGATGAATCAGCTCGGCGTGATGGCCGGCATCCAGCAGAAGTTCTGAACGCCGGACACCGCACCTCGATCAATCGGCGAGCCGGCAATGCGACAGCTTCAGCCCGGGCAGCACCGGCGCGTCGATATAACCTTCGTTCACGCAGCTGAAGCGGAAATTCGCGGACGCCGTGAACGGCTTGATCTCGCCGCCCGGGAATTTCGGTTTCAACGCGGCCTGATCAGCCGCGTCGAAATGCGTGTCGAACTGCTCGCCGTCGGCCGTCAACGCACCGAAGTACGTGCCATCTGGATCGCTGCCCATCCGGATCACGGCGCCGACGAACGTGAGGCGCCTGCCGTCGTATTTCGTCTTCGCGGCGGCCATGTCCTGCGTGTAGGCCTCGATTACGGTGGCGTAGTGCGCGTCGATCGCGGGCTCGGCGGCCGGCGCGGCGTAGCCGCTCTGGTGAACGCCCGCCAGCATCGCGCAGGCAGCCAGCGCGGCCGTCATGAACGACGCGGAACTCTTTTTCATTGGGTGGTCTCCCGTCAAGCGTGGTGGTTGAAGTAATCGATCGCGGCGCTTCGCCGGCTGCCCGGCGAAACACCCGAGAATGATCTGCGGCCGTTGCGTCAATCGTTCGAATCGTGGAACACGGCTGCGATCACTTCAGCACCCGCATGGTCGACTGCGGTGCGCGACGTCGCGCGGCACGCGACGTGACAGGAAGATGACATGGTGCGGCCCCCGGCTCTCGTTGAATTTCACTGCGTCTGTTTTTGGGCGCTACGGTAGCAGACGGCCAGCGGCCCGGCAATCGCGATGCCCGGTCCGAATCGGCCTCTTTACAATTGCAAATGATTCTCATTACGTATATCATGCGCATCCTCCGCGCGACACAGTAAAGGCGCCGCGGTCCGCGTCATCGTCCTTAGCACTCCGCCCATTCATCGACTCATGCCATCCCGCCGAACGCCCCACCGCGCCCGGACGCTTCGTCCGTGGCGCGCGAGCCTGCCTGCCCTGATCACGCTTTGCGTCGCAAGCGGCGCGCATGCGGATGCCGAACCTGCCGCCACGGCTTCGGCAGCCACGTCCTCGCACTCGTCGACGCCCGCGCGCCCCGAACGCGAACTGCCGACGATCAGCGTCAGCGCATCGTCAGTAGTCGATCCGACCGTCGGCTACCAGCCGCGCACGAGCAGCATCGCCGGCGGCGACGATCGCCCGCTCAAGGAAATTCCGCAATCGGTCGCGGTGGTCAGCAGCAGCGTGATGCAGGATCAGCAGGCGCGCTCGCTCGACGACGTGCTCGGCAACATCAGCGGCGTCACGCAGACGAACACGCTCGGCGGCACGCGCGACGCGTTCATCAAGCGCGGCTTCGGATCGAACAACGACGGCTCGGTGCTGGTCGACGGCGTGCGCACGCCGGTGCTGCACAGCTACCTCGCGACGATCGACCGCGTCGAAGTGCTGAAGGGCCCGGCTTCGCTGCTTTACGGGATGCAGGACCCGGGCGGCGTGATCAACCTCGTCACGCGCAAGCCGGAGGACACGTTCGGCGGCTCGATCTCGGCCTCGCGCACGAGCCACGGCGGCAGCAGCGCGCAGTTCGATCTGACCGGCCCGCTCGGCAAGCCGGGCCAGGTCGCGGGCGGCACGCTCGCGTTCCGGCTCACCGGCGAATACGACACGAGCCGCTACTGGCGCAGCTTCGGCCGCGAACGCAATGCGCTGATCGCGCCCGCGCTGTCGTGGCACGACGCGAACACGTCGATCGACGTCAGCTACCAGTACGTCGACTACACGACGCCGTTCGACCGCGGCACCGTGCTCGTGAACGGCCAGCTCGACGATGCGCTGCGCTATCGCCGCTACGAGGAGGCGTGGTCGCAAAGCAGCGGCATCCAGGAAACGCTGCGTACGCGCATCGAGCACCGTTTCTCCGATGCATGGCGCGTGCGCGCGACCTACGGCTGGGGCCGCGACCGTTACGACCAGTTCATCACGCGCGCCACCGCGTTCAACAGCAGGACCGGCGCGCTGACGCGCTCGTCCGATGCGAACCTCGGACGCAACGATTCCGACCAGATCGCGACGCTCGGCCTGCTCGGCAACCTGACGCTCGCGGGGATGCACCACGCGATCTACGTCGGCGGCGAATACGAACGGCAGCGCAGCTTCCGCGGCGACACGATCCGCGGCAAGGCGACGACGGGCTTCGATCTCTACGATCCCGTCTACGGCCTGCTCGCGCCCGGCGGCACGGTGAGCGCGAAGCAGAGCGATTCGCTCTCGAAGGTCCACACGTACTCGATGATCGTGCAGGACTCGGTGAAGATCACCGACCGGCTCACTGCGGTCGGCGGGCTGCGCTGGGAGGACTGGCAGCAGGAATCGGGAATGGGGCGGCCGTTCGTGTTCGCCGACCGCTCGCACGGCAACGTGTGGCTGCCGCAGTTCGGGCTCGCGTATGCGCTCACGCCGGCGCTGACCGCGTACGCGAACGTGAGCCGCTCGTTCAAGCCGAACGTCGCGTCGAACGTCGCGGCGCCGCTCGCGCCGGAATACGGCCGCGTGCTGGAAACCGGCCTGAAATTCAGCCTGAAGCCGGGCATCACCGGCACGCTCGCGGCCTATCAGATCGACAAGCGCAACGTCGCGGTCACGGTCAACGACATCACGTCGACGATCGGCACCGCGCGCTCGCGCGGCATCGAACTCGACGTTGCGGGGCAGCTCACGCGGCACCTGAGCCTGATCGGCAGCTATGCGTACACGAACGCGAACGACCGTGACAGCAACACGCCGCTCGTCAACGTCGCGCGCCACACCGGCAGCCTGTTCGCGGTGTACGACACGGCGATCGCGAACCTCCCGGGGCGCTGGCGCTTCGGCGGCGGCGCGCGGCTCGTCGGCGCACGGCCCGGCGACACCGCGAACAGTTTCACGCTGCCCGGCTACGTGACCGTCGATGCGTTCGCGGCCTATGAAACGACGATCGGCAAGTTCCCGACGCGCATCCAGCTCAACGTGAAGAACCTGCTCGACAAGACCTACTATCCGTCGAGCAACAGCAACCTGATCGTCGCGGTCGGCGAGCCGCGGCTCGTCACGCTGACGACGACGGTATCGTTCTGACGCGCGACGGGCTCCGGCCGGCGACACGAACCGGCATCAACCGCCCGCGAAGTCGAGCAGGATCTTGCAGCTTTCCGCGGGATGGCGCTCGGCCATCTCGAACGCCTGCTTGACGTCGCGAAAGCTCACCTTGTGCGTGACGATGTGCTCGGGCTGGATCAGTCCTCGACCGATCCAGTCGATCACCTGCGGGAACATCGCGCAGTTGAGCCGCGACGCGGCGAGCGTCAGTTCCTTCTTCGTCAGCTCCGCCTGCACGATCGCCGACGGCTCCGACCAAAACCCGAGCACGCCGATCCGGCCGGCCGGCGCGGCGATCTTCACGGCCTCCTCGAGGATCGACGGATGGCAGACCGCATCGAAGATCAGCGTCGGGCCGCCGTCGACGCCGCGCTTTTCCAGTGCATCGGGCAACGACTCGACGCTCGTGTTGATGATCTCGTCCTCCGCCGCGCCGCACTTGCGCGCGAGCTGCAGCCGCGCGTCGAGCCGGTCGGTGATGAACGCGCGAATGCCGTACACGTGCTTGAGCACCTGCAGGATCGTCAGCCCGACGGTGCCGGCGCCGTAGATCAACGCGACATCGCCCGGCAGCACGCCGGTGCGCGACGTCGCATTCGCGGCCACCGCGAACGGCTCGACGATCGCCGCACACGTATCGGCAATCTCGTCCGGAATCCGGTACGCGTTGCCGGCCGGCACGCACGTGTATTCGCTGAAGCCGCCGTCGCGATGCACACCGAGCACGGTGAGGTGCCGGCACACGTTGCGGCGGCCGATCGTGCACGCGTGACAATGCCCGCAGCTGATCACCGGATCGACCGCGACGGTCTCGCCGAGCCGCGCGGCGTCGACGCCCGCGCCGACCGACTCGATCGTCCCGACGAATTCGTGGCCGATGATGCGCGGGTACGACACGAACGGGTTCTTGCCGTGAAAGATATGCAGGTCCGACCCGCAGATGCCCGCATAGCGGACCTTCACGCGCACTTCGCCGGCGGCGGGCGCGGGCAGCGACACCTCGCGCACGCTCATGCTGTTCGGACGATCGACAACGACGCTCAACATTTCGGTTCTCTCCTTCGGATCTTCGTCGCTCACCAGTTCCACATCGAACCGTCGCGCAGCCGGGCGACCGGCAGGTACGCGCGCTCGTACGGATATTTCGCGGCCAGGGCCTCGTCGATGTCGACGCCGAGACCCGGCACGTCGTCCATCACGAGATAGCCGTCCTCGAAGCGGTAGCTGTGCGGAAACACTTCGTCGGTCAGCGCGCTGTGCGGCATCAGCTCCTGGATGCCGAAGTTCGGCGCCCACAGACCGAAGTTCACCGCCGCCGCCATGCAGACAGGCGACAGGTCGGTCGCGCCGTGAAAGCCCGTGCGCACCTGGTACATCGCCGCGTAGTCGGCAATGCGCCGCACGTGCGTGATGCCCCCCGCATGCACGATCGTCGCGCGGATGTAGTCGATCAACTGGTCGCGGATCAAATCCTTGCAATCCCAGATCGAGTTGAATACCTCGCCGACCGCGAGCGGCGTCGTCGTGTGCTGGCGAATCAGGCGGAACGCGTCCTGGTTCTCCGCGGGCGTCGCATCCTCGAGCCAGAACAGCCGATGCGGTTCGAGATCGCGGCCGAGCCGCGCGGCCTCGATCGGCGTGAGCCGATGATGCGCGTCGTGCAGCAGGTGCGGCGCGTCGCCGACCGCTTCGCGCACCTTGCGGAACAGTTCCGGCGTGTGGCGCAGGTAGAGCGCAGTGTCCCACGGCTCCTCGGGCGGCAGCCCCTTCTCGGCGGGCTCGTACGCGCCCGCCGTCTTGCCGACGCCGTACACCTTGTCGAGCCCCGGCACGCCCGACTGCACGCGAATCGCGCGAAAGCCAGCCTCGATATGCGCACGCACCGCGTCGACCGCTTCCTCGTGATCGCGCCCGGTCGCGTGGCCGTATACCATCAGCCCGTCGCGGCTCTTGCCGCCGAGCAGCTGGTAGACGGGCATGCCGGCGAGCTTGCCCAGGATGTCCCACAGCGCCATGTCGATCGCGGCGATCGCCGTCATCGTCACGGGCCCGCGCCGCCAGTACGCGCCGCGATACAGGTATTGCCAGATGTCCTCGATGTTGCGCGGGTCGCGGCCGACGAGGCATGGGAACACGTGGTCTTCCAGATACGCGCGCACCGCGAGCTCGCGCCCGTTGAGCGTCGCGTCGCCCAGGCCGTAGAGGCCTTCGTCGGTCACAATCTTCACCGTCACGAAGTTCCGGCCCGGACACGTGACGATGGTCTGCAAGCGTTCGATTTTCACTGCGCTCCTCCGGCAGGCGGTTCAGTCGACAAAGTAATGAGGCGCGCGGCTGCGCACTTCGGGCAGATGCGAGCCGATCCGGTCGACGTGCGTCGCGACCGCCGCGCCGAGGAGCGCCATGTTGCGCGACGCGATGTGCGCGAGGAGCTGTTCGTGCTCCTGCAACGCGCGGCGCGCATGATCCTCGACGCGGTCGAGCAGCAGCCAGCGCACGCGGTCGAACTGGCGCTTCATCGGCTGCAGCATTTCCCATACGTGCGGCCGGCCCGCGAACGCGAACATCCGGCCGTGCATCGCCTCGTCGAGATCGAAGAACGCTTCGACATCGTGCGCGGCCACGGCCGCACACTGCGCGTCGATGATCCGCGACAGCTCCGCGAGCTGCTCCGGCGTGATCTTCTGCGCAAGTTCGACGTGGTTCGCGCATTCGAGCGTGCTGCGCGCGAACCGCCCTTCCTCGAGGATCGACACCGGAATCGGCGCAACCAGCGTGCCGACCTTCCGGTAGATCTGCACGAGCCGCTCGTCGGCAAGCTGCGCGAACGCTTCGCGCACCGGCGTGCGGCTGACCTTGATCGTCGTGGAGATCACGGCCTCCGACAGCGCGGTGCGTGGCGGCAGCGCGCCGCGCACGATCGCGTGGCGCAGCAGCGCGTGCACCTGCTCCGTGTACGACCGGCTCTCGTCCAGCGAGAACCCTTGCAACGCCGTGACGACGACGTCCTCTTCTTCCAGTGCTGCCGTTTCGCTCATGGTGGCCGATTGATCCGACTTGATATCGATAACTACCATGGTACAGATGTCATGAAATTCTCGCGATCTAGCGTTTACACCGATAACTTCCTCGTAAAAGTCGAAATAACCTGCACGCATCCAGTCATCTACCATGGTAGAAAACGTCACCGACCACCATGCCTCCTGCTCCCGATTTCGTGCGCACCGCGCCGCCCGACACGCGCCGCCCCCGTTATGACCGACAGGCGGTCCGCACGGGGATCGTCCATCTCGGCCTCGGCGCGTTCCATCGCGCGCATCAGGCACTCCATACGGAAACGGTGCTCGAACAGGGCGATCTCCGCTGGGGCATCGTGGGCGTCGAACTACGGCGGCGTCATACCGTCGACCTGCTCGCCGCGCAGGATCACCTGTACACCGTGACCGAGCGCGATGGCGGCGGCGTGCGCACGCGCATCGTCGGCGCCGTGCACGGCGCGCTGTTCGCGCCCGAATCGCTGCCTGCGCTGCTGGCGCTGATCGCCGATCCGGCCGTGTCGATCGTCAGCCTGACCGTGACCGAGAAAGGCTATTGCCGCCGCCCCGGCGGCGGACTCGACGCCGACGATCCGGCCATCCGGCAGGATCTCGCGACGCCCGGCGCGCCGCGCACCGCGCTCGGCGTGATCGCGGCCGGCCTGCGCGTGCGGCCGGCGAACGCGCCGCTCACCATCGTTTGCTGCGACAACATGACGTCGAACGGCGACACGCTGCGCGCGCTGCTGATCGACTACGCGGAGCGCATCGACGGCGCGCTCGCGCGGCGCATCCGCGACGACGTCGCGTTCCCGAACAGCATGGTCGACCGGATCGTGCCGGCCGCGACGTCCGAATCGCTCGACTGGGCGCACGCGCATCTCGGTGCGCGCGACGCGGCCGCGATCGTCTGCGAGCCGTTCTCGCAATGGGTGATCGAGGATCGTTTCGCCGGCCCGCGCCCGCGCTGGGAAGACGCCGGCGCGTACGTCGTCGCCGACGTGCGGCCGTACGAAACGATGAAGCTGCGGCTGTTGAACGGCTCGCATTCGGCCATCGCGTATGCGGCGCAACTGCGCGGGCGCGCGACCGTGTCCGATGCGATGGCCGATCCGGCGATCGCGGCGCTCGTCGACGGCGTGATGACGCGCGACCTGCTCGCAACCGTCGACGTGCCGTCCGGTTATGACGCGCACGGCTATTGCGCGACGCTCGTGCAGCGCTTCCGGAATCCGACGCTCGCGCATCGCACCGAACAGATCGCGATGGACGGCACGCAGAAGGTGCCGCTGCGCTGGCTGCCGGCGCTCGGCGAAAGCGCGGCGGCCGACATCGAACGTCCGTATCTGGAGCGTGCGCTGGCGCTCTGGCTGCACTACCTCGCCACCGCGCACGACGAATCGGGCCGGCCACTGACGGTCAGCGATCCGGGCGCGGCCGCGCTCGGCGCGACGCTGTCGGCGTCCGGCGATGCAACCGGCGCGGTTCGGGCCGCCCTCGGCAGCCCCGCGCTCGCCGGTTCGACCCCATGGCCGGACGCGTTGATCGCGCGCATCGGCGCGCATCTGGCGACGCTGCGCGCGCACGGCACCGACGCTTTGCTCGCGCCGTTGCACGCGCGCTGAACGACCGCCCACCCGGTTCGCCGCAACCGGCACGAACCGCGCAATACCCCTGCCCGCCGAGGTCCGCGCCGACGCGGCGATCGATCGACAAGACATGACGGCCGGCCCACCGGCACGAAGGAGACGGACATGAAGCAGAAGTCGCAGGCGTGGTTCACGGTGTTCCTGCTGTTCCTGGTGTACGGAATCAACTACCTCGACCGCGTCGCGCTGTCGATCGTCGCCCCGATCGTGCAGACCGATCTCGGCATCGACGCCGCGCAGATGGGCCTCGTGTTCAGCACGTTCTTCATCGGCTACGCGCTGTTCAATTTCATCGGCGGGCTCGCGTCCGACCGGCTCGGGCCGAAGCTCGTGTACGTGCTGTCGGTCGGGCTATGGTCGGTGTTCTGCGGGATGACCGCGCTCACCGTCGGCTTCGTGAGTCTGCTGATCGTGCGGCTGCTGTTCGGCATGGCCGAAGGGCCGCTGTGCTCGGCCGCGAACAAGATGGTCAACAACTGGCTGCCGCGCGACGCCGCCGCGACCGCGATGGGCCTGCTGAGCGCCGGCTCGCCGCTCGGCGGCGCGATCGCAGGGCCGATCGTCGGCCTGCTGGCCGCGCAGTTCGGCTGGCGGCCGGCATTCTGGATTGTCTGCGCGATCGGGCTCGCGTGGGTCGTCGTCTGGATGATGTCGACGTCCGACCGTCCGGCGACGCCGGTCAACGACGCACCGGGCGCGGGCGCGCCGACCGACGCACCCGCGGCCGCCGGCGCGGCGACGCCCGCGCATACGCTGTCGCACTATGTGCGCCAGCCGCGCATCCTCGCGACCGCCGCCGCGTTCTTCAGCTACAACTACGTGCTGTTCTTCTTCCTGAGCTGGTTCCCGAGCTACCTCGTGCGCGCACACCATCTGAACATCAAGGAAATGAGCGTCGCCACCGTCGTGCCCTGGCTCGTCGGCACGATCGGCCTCGCGTGCGGCGGCGCGATCTCGGATGCGCTCTACCGGCTCACCGGCAACCTGCTGCTGTCGCGCCGGATCGTGCTCGTGACCTGCCTGCTCGGCGCCGGCGCATGCGTGGCGGTAGCCGGCGCCGTGCAGTCAACGCAAGGCGCGGTCGCGCTGATGTCCGTGTCGCTGTTCTTCCTGTACGTGACGGGTGCGATCTACTGGGCGATCGTACAGGACGTCGTGCATCCGGCCCGCGTCGGCGGCGTCAGCGGCTTTCTGCATTGCATGGGCAGCCTGTCGGGCGTGATCGGCCCGGCCGTCACCGGCCTTATCGTCGAACGCAGCGGCTCGTTCGCGTCCGCGTTCGTGCTGGCCGGCGGGATCGCACTCGCGGGCGCGGTATTGGCCGGCGTGTTCGTGCGCAACGCGCGGCCGTCGGAAGTCCTGCGCGAACACACCGCGCACTGACGTCGCGAAGCGGCGGCGTGCCGCGCGACGCCGCCCTTGCCGGCGTCGCGGCCGGCACCGTCATGAACGTCCGCGGGATCCGCGCTTCACGGGCTCCGTGCGGGATGCGCGCGCGAAGTTCCACGAGTCGCCCGGCTCGATGTACGAGCGCAGCATGAACGGCCGCATGCTCGGCGCGCCGTGACGCGCTGCCGGTGCGGTCGGCGCGCTCACGGGCGCCAGCGATACACGACGATGCTCGAGCCGTTGTAGTTGTCCTTCGTGATCACGTATTCGCCGGTCGAGCGCAGATACGCGCGCACCCCGTACATCGAGTCGACGTCGTTGCCGACGTCCATTGCCGCCGCGTTCGAGTTCGTCAGCGTCGTGACGAGCGCGCCGGTGTTCAGGTCGAATACGTCGATGTTCGGCACCGTGTGCACATAGCCGACGAACAGGTAGTGGCCGGCCGCCGCGATCGATTTGGGGTTCGCGCTCGTCAGGTTGATCACCGGGTTCGGCGTGCTCGTGTTGCCGTTCTTCCAGCCGCGATAGACCTCGATGTGCCCGTTCATCGCGGTCCAGTCCCAGTTGCCCGCAAGGCCCTGCGCGAGGATCATCGTGTCGCTGTCGGCCTGGTAGATGATGCGCGTCACGGGCGCCACGCTGCTCGGCACGGCCGTCGTCACCGGCTTGCCCCATGACGGCTTGCCGGTCGCGTCGAAGCCGGTCATCGGGTAGCGCGTGATCACGTTGGAGCCGTTCAGTCCGGCCCACACGTCGCCGTTGCCGTCGATGTCGAAACCGGCCGTCACCTGCAGCGTCGTGTTGAACGGCTTGCCGGGCAGCGAGCCGGCCGGAATCGCGATATAGCCGCTCGCGGGGTTGAAGTAATAGAAGTTGAAGTTGCCCGGGTTCTGGCCCGACGCGACGAGGATCCGGTTGCCGCCGACCGTCACGAGCTGGCCGAAGTGCTGGCCGCGCTGATAGTCGTTCATGTCGAGGCGCGGGTCCTTCGGATAGGTGAACGGATCGACCGTGTTCGCGACGAACGTGCCGCCCGCGGTGCCCGTATAGACGTTGTTGCCGCTGAAGAACAACGTGCCGTCGGTCGCGGGGTCGGGCGCGGCGATGCCCTCGAAGTTCAGCGCCTGCAGTTTCCATTGCAGCGTGCCGATCGGGCTGTATGCATGCAGATCGGTGCTGCCGTTGCGGCCGAGATCCCAGCCGCCGCCCCATGCGTTGTTCAACACGTACAGGTTGCCGGCGGCATCCTTGCCGAGCGCCGCGACGCGCGTGAAGCGCTTGTCGCCGACCTGCCCCTTGATGCCCGTCGTCGTGTCGAGATAGCCGCCCTGCACGCCGAACGTGCCGATCTGCACCGGCATCCCGGGCAGCCCGCCATACACCTTGATGTTCATGTCGGGCCCTTCGTCGCCCACCATCAACCGGCCCATCGACGCATCGAAGTACAGCGACGCCGGCCGCGCGCCGGCCGCCATCTGCAGCGTGTTCATCGCCGCGCCGGTCGCGCTGAATTGCGCGACGACGCCCGCGCTCTTGCGCGCGACCCACAGGTTGCCGGCCGCATCGAGCGCCAGCGCGCCGGGGCCCGTGACGCCGATGTCGCGCTGCCACACGCCGTCGGTCGTATAGACGCGCACGCGGTTGCCGTAGAAGTCGCTCACGTACAGCAGGTTGCCGCCCGTCGCGAGGCCCGTGATCACGTCCGCATACTGGATGCCCGTCCACGTGCTGACCGGAATGCGCAGGTCGCGCTGGTTCGTGCTCCGGTTGTAGCGGCCCACCGAGCCGCTGCCGAACGTGCGGTTGTAGCCGAGCGCGACGAACAGCGACGTCGAGTTGCCGGTGATCGCGCCGCCCTGGAATTCGTCGTGGATGCCGATCGTGCCGAGCGGCTGGCCGTTCTGGTAGATCGCGACGCCGCCCGCGTTCTCGTCCCAGCGCGACGCCGTGTAGATCACGCCTTCGGGCGCGACCCACATCGAGCGCGCGCCGTTGCCGACGTGCGACGCCAGCGTGCCGTACGTGTTCGCGAGCCAGTCGGTCGTGTATTGCGCCTGCGCATGGCTTGCCGGCGCCAGCATCGCCATGCACATTCCCAGCAATACCGCGCGGATTCGTTTCATTGACATGAATAATGCTCCCAGACGAACAATGGTCGACACTGTAAATCGCGGCGCATGAAATATTGGTGATTCCGGCAATGCGCATTCGCCGTTACCCCGAATTATTCACTCCGCGCCTTTTGCCGTCCGGCGCTTTTTCGTCAACGATCGCAAAATCTGCGAACCCTCGCCGCGACGGCCTGCCAGCCGCGCGGTTTCGGCGCATTCCCCGGCATTTTCTTCCGGGTCTCCGAATGCAGGCACGTCATTTTTTCTGACATGACCGCATTCCTTTTCATTCGCCGGAAGTCGTTCCGATTATTACAAATCGAAATTTAAATGAAAGAGAAAAAATATTGATCCGGCGCGATCCGCTTTTTGCGAGTTCGCGCACCGTAGGGAAAGCGGATGGAAAAGGAAAATGCGGCGGAAAAAAGCGCGCCGGCCGTACCGGCACGCGGCGCCGATCGTTCAGTTCGTCGGGTCGAACGTCGGGCCGTCCCAGCCGTCGACGTATTTCGGCAGGGCATCGACGACGTCGATCACGCGTTGCCGGTAGAACAGGTGCATCGTCGGCTGCAGGTCGCCGGGCAATTGCCCGCCATGCGCACGCGCACTCAGGCTGTTCGGCACGACGCGCATGCCGAGCCGGTTCGTCCCGAACACGATCTCGCCGCACGACGCGCACCACGCGCGCGACATCGACTTCGACGGATGCGGGAACGTCGCGTGGCCGCCGTCGATCGTCACCTGCTCCGGCGGCCATGCGGTTGCGGACAGCATCGGCGTGCCATAGAAATCGCGGCAGGTCGCGCAATGGCAATTCGCACGCGCCGCCGGCTCGCCGCACAGCGTGACGGTCACGGCGCCGCACAGGCAGCGCGCGGAAAACGTTCGGGTCATGTCGTCTCCTCGAAAAGGGAGGCGACAGTATAGGCGCCTGCACACGACGGGGCCCGCCGCGTAGCGGCAGCGGGCCCCGTTGCATGCGCAACGATCGCTGCGTCAGAACTTCTGGCGCAGCCCCAGGCTCACGATTGCCTGCGACCGCGAATCGGACGAATGGCCGTTCGCCTTGTCCGACACCGACGCGGTCGCGGCCACCGGCCGGCCGAGCGCGTCGAGCGTTGTGCCGGACGCATGCTGATACGCGCCGAGCAGGTACACGCTGGTGCGCTTCGACAGGTCGTAGACGGCGCCGAGCGTGACGTTGTGATACTGCGCGCGGTTGTCGATGCCGTCGACGTCGCTGCCGCGCGTGTAGCTGTAGCCGGCGAATAGCTGCGTCTGCGGCTGCACGTTCCAGCGCGTGAACACGCCCGCGACGTTGAAGGTCGCGTGGCCGCTGAACAGCGACTGCGCGCCGCCGCGGTACTGCACGTTGCTGTAGTTCACGCCGACGACGGCCGGGCCGAAGTCGTACGTCGCCCCCGTCGCGATCACCTGCTGCGACTGCGCGCTCGCGTAGCCTTCGTTGATCGACGAATTGAACAGGCCGTCGTCGGTGCTCTGCCACTTGCCCGCCGTCGGATCGGTCGCGCCCGTCTTGCTGTTGTCCGAGCGCTCGTAGCCGACGCCCACGCGCAGCGGGCCGGCCGCGTACGCGGCGCCGACGCTCCACGTGTTGCGCTGCTTCATGCTGCCCGGCTGGCCGCCGAAGCCGTACAGCGCGCCGAACGTGAAGCCCGAGTAGTTCGCGCTCGTGTACTTGATCGCGCTGTCGACGCGCGCGGTCTGGTCGAGATCGTCGATGTCGCCCGGGTGCGCGCCGAAGCCGCCGATGAACGACGACGGGCCGACCGGGCTCACGAAATCGTCGAGCGACGTGTACTGGCGGCCGAGCGTGATCGTGCCGTAGCGGTCGCTGCCGACGCCGACGAACGCCTGCCGGCCGAACTGACGGCCGCCCTGGCCCGACGTGCCGTTGGTGATGTCGAAGCCGTTCTCGAGGACGAACAGCGCGCGCATCCCGCCGCCGAGATCCTCCGAACCCTTGATGCCCCAGCGGCTGCCGGACAGGTTGCCGGTCGTGAGCCCGACGCTCGAATGCCCGGTGTACGCGCCCGCGGAGCCGACGCGTTCGTTGCTGCGATAGGTCACGCCCGCGTCGACGATGCCGTACAGCGTGACGGAGCTTTGCGCGGCGGCGATACCCGCGAGCGAGAGCAGCAGCGGGGCTGCGATCAGTTGCTTGTTCATGGTTTTCATGTCTCCGGGCGGTGAACCCGTTGTTCTGGCTGGCTGTGGCGAGTGGCGCGCGGGCGCCGACATCCGCCGGCGGTGCGAGGCCGGCGACGTTCGCGCGCGACGAAGCGGCGGGCATGCCCGCTGCGGCCGGTATGGTAGTTGGAACCGGTTCCGTTCCACAGCGGAATAATGACAACAGTTTCTTGCCAAAATTGAGATAGTCGGATGCACGGCCGGACGCGCGGTCATCGCGCCTGTACAGCACGGGCGACGCGCACGATAATCGGCTGCGCGCCTTCCATCGGGAGCTTCTTCATGCATGACACGACCCTGCTGATCTTCGCCGCCGTCGCGTTCGTCGGCATCGCGACACCCGGCCCGACCGTGCTGCTCGCGCTGACCAACGGCTCGCGCTACGGCGTGCGCCGCGCGGCCTACGGTTTCGCGGGCGCGATGCTGTCGGACTGCGTGCTGATCGTCGCGGTCGCGCTCGGCCTCGGCGCGCTGCTGATGGCGTCGGCGTTCTGGTTCTCGGTCGTGAAATGGCTCGGCGCCGCCTACCTCGCCTATGTCGGCATCCGGCTGCTGATGTCGAAGGGATCGCTCGACGTGGCGGCCGCGCAAGGCGGCACGGCCACCGGACACCACGCGTCGATCTTCGCGAAAAGCTTCCTGACCGCGGTGACGAACCCGAAGGGCTATCTGTTCTTCTCCGCGTTCCTGCCGCAGTTCCTCGATCCGCAGGCGCCGCTCGCGCCGCAATACGTCGCGCTCGCGGTCACGTTCGCGCTGCTCGACGGCGTCGTGATGTTCGGCTACGCGCTGCTCGGCGCACGCGCGGTGCGGCTGCTGAAGCGCTCGGGCGCGCTGTGGCTCGAACGTACGTGCGGCGCGATGCTGCTCGCGCTCGCCGGGTCGCTCGCGCTGTACCGACGCCATGCCGCGTAGGCGCCCGGTTCGATGAAAATCGCCGCACCGCCCCGCAGCGGATTCCCCGGCCTGTCGCTTCGGCAACTCGAACGCGCGGACCTCGGCGCGTGGTACGCGTATCTGTCGAATCCCGACGTCGTCCGCCACACGAGCTGGAACCTGCGCTCGCCCGACGATCTGCTGCCGCTGTTCGACGGCATCGAATCGGCCGATCCGGATTCGGTCCGGCGTCTCGCGATCGTCGACACGGCGTCGGGCGCGCTCGCCGGGACGATCGGGCTGCATACGGTGTCCACCGCGAACCGCTCGGCGGAAATCGCGTACGACCTCGCGCCGACGCACTGGGGGCGCGGCATCGCGAGCGCGGTATGCGAAGCCGTCACCGCGTGGGCGTTCGCGCACGGCGGCTTCATCCGCATGCAGGCCGTCGTGCTGACCGGCAACGCCGGCTCCGCGCGCGTGCTGCAGAAGTGCGGCTACCGCTACGAAGGGCTGCTGCGCGCCTACAAGATGGTGCGCGGCACGCCGGGCGATTTCGCGATGTACGCACGGCTCGCCACCGACTGACGCGCCGCCCGCGGCCTCGCGCGCCGACGCCGTGACGCCGTGACGCCGTGACGCCGTGACGCCGTGACGCCGTGACGCCGTGACGCCGTGACGCCGTGACGCGATTGGACGACCCGCGCCGAATTGCGCGACAATCGCCGCTCCCCCCATCGACGCCCCGCCATGAAAATCGCCGCGCTGTCCGACATCCACGGCAATCTCGCCGCGCTCGACGCGGTGCTCGACGACGTCCGCCGCCGCGGCGCCGACGTGATCGTCAATCTCGGCGACATCGTGTCGGGCGCGCTCCATCCGGCCGAGACGGCCGACCGCCTGATCGCGCTCGGCCTGCCGACCGTCAAGGGCAACCACGAACGGCAGTTGCTCACCCTGGATCGCGACGCGATGCGGTTGTCCGATCGCTGGGCGCACGACACGCTGCGCGCCGACCAGCTCGACTGGATCGCCGCGCTGCCCGAACGCCTGATGCTCGACGGCGACGTGCTGATGGTGCACGGCACGCCGGCCAGCGATCTCGTCTATTTCCTCGAAACGGTCACGCCCGACGGCTGCCGCGCGGCCACGCGCGACGAGATCGCGGAACGCGCGGGCGACGCGGCGGCCTCGCTGATCCTGTGCGGCCACACGCACGTGCCGCGTACCGCGAAGCTCGACGACGGCCGGCTGATCGTCAATCCGGGCAGCGTCGGGCTGCAGGCGTACGCGGACGACCTGCCGCATCCGCACCGGATCGAGACCGGCTCGCCCCATGCGCGTTACGCGATGGTGTCGCGCACGGCGGCCGGCTGGACCGTCGAATTCCATGCGGTCGAATACGACTGGCACACGGCCGCGGCCATCGCGGCTTCGCGCGGCCGCGACGACTGGACCGTCGCGCTGCGCACCGGCCGCTGCTGACGCGCATCCGCAACGCGTACGACGTCGCACACATCGCACGCGTCGGCGCGGGACCGCGACCGAAACCGCGACGCTCGCGCGCCGTGTCGCGTCACCCCGCGTTCCTCAGCGTCAGCCTCGCTTCGAGCCCGCCGCCGTCGGGCCGGTTGTTCAGCGTGAGCGTGCCGCCCATCGCAAGCGCGAGTTGCCGCGCGATCGCGAGGCCGAGCCCCGTGCCGCCCGTATCGCGATTGCGCGAGGTCTCCACGCGCCGGAACGGCTCGAACACCGCGTCGAGCTGATCGTCCGGAATGCCGGGCCCGCGGTCGAGCACCGCGATCACCGCGCCGCCGTCCGGCGCCGCCTGCACGTCGATCTCGGCCGCGCCCGCGAATTTCAGCGCGTTGTCGACCAGGTTGCCGACGATGCGGCGCAGCGCCTTCGGCCGCGTGACGAGCGCGAGCGGCGCGCGGCTGTGCAGCGCGACGTCCTGCCCCGCATCCGTGTAGTCGTACACGATGCTGTCGAGCAGCGCGTCGAGATCGATGCGGCGCGCGGCTTCCTCGGTACCGTGCAGCGTTCGCGCGTACGCGACGCCCTCCTTCACCAGATGCTCCATCTCCAGCAGGTCCTGGCGCAGCTTGGCGCCCTGCGTGTCGTCGTCCATCACGTCGACGCGCAGCCGCATCCGCGTGATCGGTGTCTGCAGATCGTGCGAGATCGACGCGAGGATCTGCATGCGCTCGGCCATGTACTGCGCGATGCGGTCCTGCATCGCGTTGAAGGCCCGCGCGGCGCGCGCGACTTCCGACGGCCCTTCTTCGCTCAGCCGCTCGCCTTTCAGATCGGGGCCGAGCGCGTCGGCGGCCTGCGCGAGCTGCTTGAGCGGCCGCGTCGCGAGCCGCACCGCGAGCCAGCAGCACGCGGCCAGCACCGCGAGCTGCACCACGAGCACGGCCGGCAGCCAGCCCGACAGCGGCACCGTCGACATCGGATGGATGTCGATCGTCAGCGGCGACCCGTCGGTCAGCCGCAGATGGACCTGCAGATGTTCGCGGTCGCCGGGGATCGAATTCGCGGTCAGCGGGTAGTCGCCGCCGATGCCGTCCGAAATCGAGCGCTCGACGCGCGCCGACAGCCGCGCCTCCGGCGGCGTGCCGGTCTGGCCCGGCCCGAGGATGAACGCATAGCTGCGCCGCGCGAGACGCGGCAACCACGCAGCCCGCTCGGCCGGCGGCAGATGGTCGAGCAGCGCGACCGAGCTGGCGACCTCGCGCTCGATGTAGCCCATCATCAGGTTGGTGGTCGCCTGGTCCCGCTCGGTCACGGTGAGCCAGAACGACAGCGTCTGCGCGAGCGCGAGGCCCACGCACAGGATCAGCGCGAGCCGCGCGAACAGCGAGCGCGGCCAGCGCCACGACATGCGCGCGCTCACGGCGTACCGCCGACGGCGGTCACGGCCGACGAGAACACGTAGCCCTCGTTGCGCAGCGTCTTGATGTAGCGCGGTTCGCGCGCGCCGTCGCGCAGGCGCTGGCGCAGCCGGCTCACGAGCAGGTCGATCGAGCGGTCGAACGGATCGGACTGGCGCCCTTGCGTGAGGTTGAGCAACTGGTCGCGCGTCAGCACGCGCTGCGGATTGTCGAGAAACACGCGCAGCAGCCGGTATTCGGCGCCGCTCAGCGCGACCAGCGTGCCGTCGGCGTCGAGCAGGTGGCGCCCGGTCGTGTCGAGCTGCCATTCGCCGAACGCGAGCAGCGCGGCCGTTTCCGTCACCTGCATGCCGGGCGGCAGCATGCGCGCGCGGCGCAGCACCGAGCGGATCCGCGCGAGCAGCTCGCGCACCGCGAACGGCTTGGCCAGGTAATCGTCGGCGCCCATCTCGAGGCCGATAATGCGGTCGGTTTCCTCGCCGCGTGCGGTCAGCATCAGCACCGGCACCGTGCGGAACTTGCCGGCGCGCAGGTCGCGGCACAGCGTCAGGCCGTCCTCGCCGGGCAGCATCAGGTCGAGCACGATCAGGTCGGGCGCGCCGTCGTCCAGCACGTTGCGCATCTCGCGGCCGTTCGCGGCCAGCGACACGCGCATGCCGTTCTTCTCCAGGTAGTCCGCGATCAGTTCGCGGATCGCGCGATCGTCGTCGACGATCAGCACGTGGTCGATCTTGTCCATGAGTCGTTGTCGGTATCGGTGTCGGGGTTCGTTCGGGCGGGCGATGTCCGCTTTTATACCGCACGGCGGCCACGCGTTTGTATCCCAATGTATCGCGCCGCCGCGACGACACACAACATTGCACACGCGCGGCCGGCCGGACACATCGCAGATACGTCGGCGCCGCCTAATGGGGCCTGTCGAAACCCGTCCCGGCCGCCGCCATCGCGCCGCGGCCCCCAAAGATCAGGAGAACGCCATGCTGCCCCGACTCAAGACCGCCGCCCTCGTCATCGCCCTCGCCGCCACGGCCGGGCTCGCCGCCTTCGCCGGCACCCGCGACGACGCGGGCATGCAGGCGTCGCCGGCCGGCGCGACGGCGCCCGGTTTCACCGGCATCGACCGCTGGCACAACAGCCCGCCGCTGACGCTCGACCAGTTGCGCGGCAAGGTCGTGCTCGTCGATTTCTGGACGTATTCGTGCATCAACTGCATTCATACGATCCCGTACGTGAACGACTGGTATCGGAAGTATCGCGACCAGGGGCTCGTCGTGGTCGGCGTGCATACGCCCGAATATCCGTTCGAGCGCGACGCGAAGAACGTCGCCGATGCGATCAGGCGCTTCGACATCCGGTATCCGGTCGCGCAGGACAACCGCTACGACACGTGGCGCGCGTACGGCAACCAGTACTGGCCCGCGCTGTACCTGATCGATGCGAACGGCAAGATCGTCTATACGCGTTATGGCGAAGGCGGGTACGACAAGACGGAGGCTGCGATTCGGGGGGCGTTGGCGCAGGCGGGAGAAGGTCGAGCACGACAGCAATAGATGGTATGCAGCCGCAGGGAAACTGATTCGGAAACATCAAACACACGCACGTGGGATGCATGACTCGCAGCGTGTGTGTTTCCTCATCACAATCACCGCTTTAAACGTGCGTGGTTCAAGGAACCCTATCAATATCGAGATGCGCTATCGCACGAAGCAACTACGATGACGGCTTTCCGAGAGGGCCGATCAATGAAAAGAAGAATTGCAGTCGTGGGCGATAGTCTTTCAAGCGGTGGGACGGTTAACGCATACGACGGTCCGCCGTTTCTTGTACACGGGCATCAAGCCGCCCTGATCGGGGGTAACGCGTTCTGTACCGTGTGCCAAAACGTCGGCACCATTGCAAAAGCCGGCGGCCCGTACCGGATCATGTTTCGGGGAGAGGTCGCGCTGGATAACGACCTCCGCAACGCTAAACAGGTCCATCTTTGGAAAACCAAATGATGCGACGCTTACTCGCCGCAATCGCTTTCGCTATCTCGGGCTTTATCAGCGTCGTTGTATGGGCGACGATAGACGCGCGCATATGCGCCAGTTTTGCACGATTTTGTGCCCCTCGCCCTGGCGAATGCGGTGGTGGTGTTGACGCATGCGCCCCTACCTTTCATTCGACTCTGTTGCTGTTTATCCATGTGTTCGGACCACCCGCCATCTTTGCAGCATTGGGTTTCGGCCTGTTCGCTCGCCGCCGTCGCCCGGAAGTCATCTTCGGATATTTTGCAATCGCCGTCTCAATACATTGGCTTTTGACATTCCTGAGCGTACGCATACTGCATATCTGATGTCGGCGACGGCCGCCCAGTTATTCGTTCTTGTAGTCGGCCTCCGCCAGCATCGCCTCCCCGATCGCGAGATTGCCGTTCGCGACCAGCGCTTCGCCCGCGCCGCGAATATCGGCCACGGGCTTGTTCTGCCCGAGCTTGCGCTTGCCGATGAGCTGCGTGATCCTGATCTGCAGCCCGACGATCGATTGCAGCATCTCGTCCATGAAGTCCTGCGGCGCGTCGCCCATTTTCCACGGCACCGGCTGCGACGCTTCGTGCGTCCGCGTCAGCCGCGCGACCACGCCGCGCACGAACTTCTCGTCGTCGCGCGCCGTGATGCGGCCGTGCGCATGCACGACCCGGTAGTTCCACGTCGGCACCTCCCGGTGCGTCGCCTGCTTGCTCGGATACCAGCCCGGCGAGATGTATGCGTCGCCGGCACGGAAGATCGCGAGCACCTCGTCGCCGTCCGCGACGTCCTGCCAGATCGGATTCGCACGCGCGACGTGTGCGTGCAGTTCGCCGAGCCCGCCGTCGTCGTCGGGCATCAGCACGAACGGAATATGGATCGCGTCGAGCCCGTTCCTGCCGTGCGTGATCAGGCTGCCGAACGGATGCTGCACGATCAGCTCGCGCAGCGCGTCGGGGTTGGGTTCGTTGTAATCGGCTGGGATGTACATGTCGGCTCCACGGTCGTACGGGGTGGGAAATGGCGCGGGGGCTGGCCCGTCATGGTTCGATTGTGGCTGCAAACTGGTTTATCCTGTAGAGCCGGTTTGAAACAATTTCAGCAGACCAGAATCATGGCAAGAACGGCCCGGATCGTCGAAATCCCGTCGCTCGGCGCGCTCGACCGCGCAGCCGGCGACCTGAGCCGCCAGCTCGCGCAGGCGCTGCGCGACGCCGTGCGCCGCGGCGACGTCCGGCCCGGCGACGCGCTGCCTTCCACGCGGCTGCTGGCCGCGTCGCTGCAGGTGGCGCGCGGCACCGTCGTCGACGCGTATGCGCAGCTCGTCGCCGAAGGCTTTCTCGAATCGCGCGGCGGCGCGGGCACGCGGGTCGCGAACGCGCTCGCGGAGCCTGCGCCCGACACCGAGCCCGAGCCGCCTGCCCGGCGTCGGCGCCCGGAGCGCGACGGCCTGCCCGAGCCTGCCGCCGCCTTCGCGCGGCTCGCCCACGAATTCAGTCCGCTGCCGGCCATGCCGTTCGCGATCTCGGTGCCGCTCGGCCTCACCGCGCCCGACGACATCTGGCGCCGGCTCGGCAATCGCCTGCGCGCCCGCGGCGCCGGCGCGCCGTCCGGCTATGCCGATCCGCAAGGCGCGCTGCCGCTGCGCGAGGCGATCGCCGACTACGTGCGCCGGTCGCGCTCGGTGCGCTGCGATGCCGGCCAGGTCGTGATCACGAGCGGCACGCAGCAGGGGCTGCATCTCGCGAGCCAGGTGCTGCTCGGCGAGAACGATCGTGCGTGGGTCGAGAATCCGGCCTATCGCGGCATCACCGCGCTGCTCGAAAGCACCGGGCGGCGCGACGCGATGGTGCGCGTGCCGGTCGACGCCGACGGCCTCGACGTCGACGCCGGCGTGCGTCTCGCGCCCGATGCGCGCGCCGCGTTCGTCACGCCGTCGCACCAGTACCCGCTCGGCATGCCGCTGAGCATGGCGCGGCGCAATGCGCTGCTCGCGTGGGCGGGCGCGCACCGCGCATGGATCGTCGAAGACGACTACGACAGCGAATTGCGCTACGAAGGCTATCCGTTTCCGTCGCTGCAGGGCCTCGCGCCCGACCGCGTGATCTATCTCGGCACCTTCAGCAAGATCCTGTTTCCGTCGCTGCGGCTCGGCTACGTGATCGCACCCGACGATCTCGTGCCCGCGTTCTGCGGCGCGCGCGCGCTGATGGACCGCCACGCGCCGACCGCCGACCAGCACGTGCTCGCCGCGTTCATCGCCGAAGGCCATCTCGATCGCCACATCCGCCGCGTGCGCGGCGTCTATGCGGAACAGCGCGCGCTGCTGATCGACACGCTCGGCGCGCGGCTGCCGCGCGAGCGCGCGTGGGTACAGCCGGGCGACCAGGGGATGCACGTCGTGCTGTGGCTCGCGGCGGGCATCGACGATCTCGACGTGGTCGCGCGCGCCGCCCGGGCCGGCGTCGCGGTGCGTGCGGTGTCGCCGATGTTCGCGCCGGGCACGGCGCGCCCCGGGCTCGTGCTCGGCTTCGGCGGATTCGGCCGCGCGCAGATGGAAGCGGCCGCGCAGCGGCTCGCGGACGTGGTTTCGTCGGTGGAATCGCGGCCCCGCGCGCGATAAAAGGTTGGCGCCGGGCAACAAACGTAATCGTCTGTAAATCCTGCAAGCAAACGGCCGTTTCGGCGGCCGGCGCGCGGGTTCCGTTTGCTAGGATCGCGCGTCTTCGTTCCGCGCCCCTGCCGCCTTGAATCGCTTCGTGCCGTATCTCCGAGACGCGTGGCTCCGTTGCCGCGCCCGTGTCGCGCCGCTCGCCGCCGCGTGCCGCACGCGCGTGCGCGCACTGTGTGCCGGCGCGCTGCATCGCCTGCGCCATCCGACCCGGCGCGGCGTGGCGCTGACGCTCGCCGCGCTCCCCGTGCTGGGCCTGCTGGTCCTGCTCGCGTTCGTTCCGTTCACGCCGAGCATCGGCGACATCCGCAAGGCGCGCATCGACCGCCCCGCGCGCGTGCTGTCGGCCGACGGCCAGCTGATCGCCGAATTCCGGTCCGTGAACCGCGAATGGGTGCCGCTCAAGCAGATCTCGCCGCACATGGTCGACGCGCTGATCGCGACCGAGGATCACCGCTTCTACACGCATCACGGCATCGACTGGCGCCGCACGCTCGCGGCCGGGCTGCATACGTTCTCGGGCAGCCGCCAGGGCGGCTCGACGATCACGCAGCAGCTCGCACGCAACCTGTACCCCGACGAAGTCGGCCGCGCACCGACGCTCACGCGCAAGATGAAGGAGCTGATCACCGCGTTCAAGATCGAATCGGTGTACAGCAAGGACGAGATTCTCGAAACCTACCTGAATACCGTACCGTTCCTGTACAACGCATACGGCGTCGAAATGGCCGCGCGCACCTACTTCGGCAAGTCGGCGGACCAGCTCGACATCGCGGAAAGCGCGACGCTCGTCGGGATGTTGAAGGGCAACAGTTACTACAATCCGGTGCTGAATCCGGAGCGCGCGGTCCAGCGGCGCAACATCGTACTCGGCCGGATGGCGCGGATGGGCATGCTGTCGCCGCGGCAACTCGCGAAACTGCAGCGCCAGCCGCTGCGCGTCGACTTCGAGCCGCAGACGGCGCAGCCGGGCCTCGCGCCGCATTTTGCGGTGCAACTGCGCAAGTGGCTGATCGCGTGGGCCGACCGCAACGACCACGATCTCTACTCGGACGGCCTCGTCGTGCGCACGACGCTCGATGCGCGACTGCAGGACATGGCCACGCAGGCGCTGACGCGGCAGACCGAACGGCTGCAGGCGATCGCCGACGGCGCGTGGCGCGGGCCGTCCGGCTGCGGGCCGCGCAACGATCTGTTCCGCGGCTTCATGCGCCAGACGCCCGAGTATCGGCAGGCACGCGACACCGGGCTCGCCGACGAGATTGCGCTGAAGCAGCTCGGCGCGAATCGCGCATTCATGCGGGCGCTGTGCGAGCGCAAGACGCAGGTACAGGCCGGCTTCGTCGCGATCGATCCGCGCAACGGCGCGATCCGCGCATGGGTCGGCAGCCCCGATTTCGGCAGCGCGCCGTTCGATCACGTCGCGCAGGCGCGGCGCCAGCCGGGTTCGACCTTCAAGCCGTTCGTCTATGGCGCCGCGTTCGCGGACGGGATGCGGCCGGGCGATACGTTCGTCGACCGTCCCGTCGCGATCCCGATCGACGCGCACTCGGTGTGGCGTCCGACCGATGCGGAGCCGCCGACCGGCGAGCCGATGACGCTGCGCGACGGGCTGGCGCTGTCGCGCAACCGCATCACCGCGCAGGTCATGCAGCACGAAGGCGCCGCGAAGGTCGCGCAGCTCGCGCGTGCGATGGGCGTGCGCGACAGCCCGCTCGACGCGGTGCCGTCGCTCGCGCTCGGCACGAGCCCCGTCACGCTGAAGGAAATGGTGTCCGCGTACGGCACGATCGCGAACCGCGGCGTGTACGTCGCACCGCAGATGATCACGCGCATCGAGGATCGCGACGGCAAGGTGCTCGCCGCGTTCGGCAGCGCGCCGCCCGAGCGTGCGTTACCGGTGGCCGCGGCGCAGACGCTCGTCGACGCGATGCGCGGCGTCGTCGATTACGGCACCGGGGCCGACATCCGCTCGCGCTACGGAATTCGGATCGACGTCGCGGGCAAGACCGGCACGACTCAGGACAACACGGACGGCTGGTTCATCCTGATGCATCCGCAACTGGTGGCTGGCGCGTGGGTCGGCTTCGACGACGGCAGCGTGACGCTGCGCAGCGACTACTGGGGCGCGGGCGCGCACAGCGCGCTGCCGATCGTCGGATCGTTCTACGATGCGGCGCTGCGCGCGCATGCGATCGATCCGCACGTGCAGTTCTCGCCGGACTTCCGGCCGCGCAGCGCACCGGCGCCGAAACGGCGCGCGCAGCATTCGGGTTTGTTCGACTGGCTGAGATTCTTCCGCTGACGTGCCGGCGACGCGCCGGGCTACCGGGGCGTCGTCGTCGCGTGTCCGTCCGCGTACAGCCACACGGGCACGCCGTCGTCGCGCAGTGCCGCGACCGGTTCGTCCATGCTCCAGCGCTGCGCGATCTCGACACGGCGAACGAACCACGGCATCGACGTCGCATGCGCGGCATCGTCGTCGAACAGCGTGTCGTCGCCGAGCCGCGTGTAATGCGCCGGATGGAGCACGGTGCCGTCCGCGCGCAATACCGTCGCGCGCACGTCGTTGCCGTCGTCATCCTGCACGCAGGCCAGCCAGCCGTGATCGGCGCCCCAGAACAGCCCGGCCACGTCGTCGTAGCGTCCCTGCGCGATCGTCGCGCCCGTCTCGAGATCGCAGATCGCCAGTCGCACCGGCTCGCCCGGCAGGACGCCGATCGCGTAACGCGTGAACAGCTCGCCCGGCACCGCTTCGTCGTCGGGCAACCACGACAGCGCACCCATGTCGACGAAGTCGAACGGCGTCAGCACGCGGCCCTGCCCGTCGACGATCGCGCAACGCCCGTCGTCGCGCCGCACGATATGGCGGATCGCACCGAGTTCGTCGAACATTTCCGCGCGGTCGCCGTCGGTCAGCGGGGCCACTTCCGCGTAACACGGTTCGACGATCACCCGGCCTTTCGCATCGACGAGACCGACGTGACCGTTGCGCCGCGCGACGAACGCGCCGCACTCGGACGACCACTCGAGCGCAGCCCACTCGGGCTGCGCGCGCCATTGCCCGTCGCGCCCGATCAGCCCCCACTGCTCCCCTTCGGCCACCGCCGCGACGGCGCCGTTCACGAATTCGTGCGCGTCGTCGAAACGCGGCGGAATCACCCACGCGCCATGCGTGTCGACGAAGCCCCAGCGGCCGTCCAGACTCGCGGACGCAACGCCGCCGGTGAAGTCGCCGAAATCGTCGAGCGTCGGTTCGATCGCCCACGCACCATCCGTGCGCACGAGCCCGAACCGCTCGCCCACGCGCACGCAGGCGACGTCGCCGCTGAAATCCCACACCGCGTCGAACGCCGGTTCGCGCACGATCCGCGCCCCGTCGCCGTCGGCCAGCAACAGCCCGACCTTGCCGTCGCGCGCGGCCCACAGCAACCGGTCGTCACGCGCGCCGCTCGCCCACAGGTTCGCCCATTCGGGCGGCACGATCACGCGCCATGCATCGTCGGTTTCGCGCCGTACGCCCCACTGCCCGTTGCGCGAGCGAAAGCTGAACGTGCCGTCGCCAAGATAGTCGCCATGCAGTTCGCCGCCGCCGAACAGATCGTCGTAGGTCGCGCTGCGCGGCGGCTCCTGCCGCCAGAAGTAGTAGTGCGACACACCGCCGAACCCGAAACCCCATGCCCAGTCGCGCCAGTCGGCGGGCGTGTCGATCTCGAGCACGTCGCGCACGCCGCGCACGTCGCGGAAGTCCATGCAGTTCGCGACGCGCCACCACAGGCGCGTGCACGCATCGCGCTCTTCGGCGATGTAGTCGTTCGGGTCGCCCCCGTCGAACCACGACAGTTCGTCGAGGTTCGCGGACAGCCGCGGCGCGCCATGCGCGTCGCCGAGCGCATCGATCGATTCGCCCAGATGACGCACGAGCGCATCGAACTGGCGCGCCAGCGCCGGATCGTCGCCCGGCAGCGGATACGCGGTGACGAACGATGCGAGCCGGCTGACGCGCGCATGCGCGGCACGGGCGTCGCTCACGAGGTTAGGCGTGCCGGCGTCGCCGAACACGCGCTGATCGGTAATCGCGTTGCCTGCGCCGCCGTCGGCAAGCAGCACGCGCCACAGCAGCGGGAAGTGGTTATTGGATTCCGCGAACGGGATCGTTCGCGCGTCGTCGCCGTCACCGGCCTGGAGATACAGCCATGCTCGATTGCCCATCGGAAGGAGTCGCCTCGTTGTTGTGTCGCCGTGTGCCGCAACCTGCTGGTCCGCTCGCCATCAGCGCGCGGCCACCGCCCTCACGGCGCCGACGGCGAATCGCCGCTGCGCGCGACCCGATACAGTTCGATGCCGTCGACCTGGAAGCCTTGCGTCATCAGCAGCAGGACGCCGGTGGTCGAACGCTTCGTCGTGAAGCCGTTGCCGGTGACGGACGTGACCTGATACGGCGTACCGATCGGCATCCTGACGAGCTGGCCGCCCGGCACCTCGAGCACGCACGCGTCGGCAGGCGGTTTCTCCGGTCCGTCCATATCGAGTTCGGCCTCGTGCGCCGGAGCCGTATCGACGCTCCAGCGGCCGCCATCGCGCGCACGCAGCACGATGTCGCTCCCCACCTTCTCGACCCGCATGGTCGCAGGCTTGCCGGCGGCCGGCGCGTAATCGCCGAGCAGCCCATCGCAGGCACTGCCGGCTCGCGCGGACAGCGAAACGAACAACATCAGACAGAAAACGGGAATGCGCACGGCGGAGCCTCTCAGGTTCGAATTGCTGTTGGAATGCCGGCGCGGGCGCGCACGGCGGCGGCATCGCGATCGGATGCCGCCGGACGCCAATATAGCGAACGCAAGCGGCGTATGCCAGCCTGAAAGGGGGCCTACTGCGGCCACGCGGCGCGCAGCGACGACGCTACGGATGCGAGACATCGGGCCCGACCGACTCATGCGCTCCCTGGCCCACCTGAACGAAGCGGGCCTGGCACGCATCACCGCCCGCTTCGTCGTCGATCGACGCCGAACGCCGCATGACGTCGGGCACAACCGAAATCGCGAACCCGCTGCCCCGCTATGCCGGGTTGCGCGATGCCGGCGGCCCGCTCAGCGCGCCGCAAGCGTTGCAGCCAGTGCATCGAACGCCGGCGCCCATGCGGCACGCCACGCGGCCTTCGTTGCATCGTCGACCCACGCGCCGTCGATCCCGTTCAGCATGAACTGCTTCAAGTCGGCCACGGTGAAGCCGAAATGACTGAACATCAGTTCCCACGCCTCGCTCGGATTGACCTTGTGCAACGTCGGATCGTCCGTGTTCGGATGAATCTTCAACCCGAGGCCCGGCATCTTGCGCATCGGATGCAGTTCGGCCCATTGCTCCGGCGGCAACGTGCGCAGATAGTACGAATTCGTCGGCACGACGGTAAACACGATCCCGCGCTCCGCGTAGCGCGCGCACAGCTCGGGGTTGTCGACGATCGTATAGCCGTGATCGACACGGTCGACCTGCAGCAGATCGACGGCCGTCTCGACGTTACGCCACGGCATCCCGAACTCGCCCGCATGCGCGGTCGTGCGAAAACCGGCCGCGCGTGCATGGCGGTACGCCTTCCAGAACAGCTCGGGCGGCCGGTCGTTCTCGCGATAGTCGATGCCGAGCCCCGCGACTTCGTCCGCGCGATTCGCCTTCATCCACTCGACGATCGCAACCGCTTCGTCCGGGTCCTGCTCGCGATCGATGCTCGGGATCAGGCGCGCGCCGATCCGAAAATCGCGCGCGGCATCGCGGATCGCGGTCACGATCGCGGCCTGTGCGTCCGCATACGCGATGCCCGACACGCGCACCGTTCCCGTCGGATTCCAGAAGAACTCCGCGTGCCGCACGTTGTGCGCGGCCGCGTCTTCCAGATATTCGTATGCGATTCGCCGCAGATCGTCGGGTTGCGTCAGCAGATACCGGTCGAGCGCGCGCAGCACGTGCAGCACGCCGACCGGCTTCTCGCCGCGCGCGTAGAACGCATCGATCTCCGCACGCTCGATCGGCGCGCCGCTGCGTTCGGCCAGCGCGACGAACGTGTCGTGCCGCACCGCGCCGAGCAGGTGGCAATGCAGCTCGACCTTCGGCAGCGCGTGGAAGAAGGCCCGATGGGCCGGCGTGATCTCGATGCCCGTGCGCGCGGCCGGGACGTTGCCTGGTGTTCCCTTCATGTCAGTCTCTTTTTCGGTAGTGCGATGCGTCGCGCAAGCCGTCTCTCAGTGCGGCTTCACGACGGTCCAGAAGTAATAGCCGAGCGGAATCGCGAGCACGACGAGCCCCCACGACACGTCGCGCCAGCGGCCGGCCAGCAGCTTGACGAGCACGTAGCACAGCAGCCCGCCGGCAATGCCGGTGCCGAAGCTGTTCGACATCAGCGTGAGCAGCACCATCGACATCACGGGCAGCGCATCGGTGAAGTCGTCGAAATGCGTATGGCGGATCGTCGCGAACATCGACAGCCCGATCAGGATCAGCGCCGGCGCGGTCGCCTCCTTCGGGATCGCGAGCGCGACCGGCACGAACAGCAACATCGCGGCGAACAGCACGGCCGCGGCCAGCGACGACAGCCCGCTGCGGCCGCCGGCTTCCACGCCTGCAGCCGATTCGATCAGCGCGGTCAGCGCCGGAATGCCGAACACGGGCCCGAGCGTCGCGGCGAGCGAATCGACGAGGAACGGCCGGTTGATGTTCGGCAGGTTGCCCTGTTCGTCGAGCAGGTTCGCCTTCGCGCCGACCGCCAGCGCGGTGCCGAGCGTCGAGAAGAATTCCGCCGCGAAGAACGCGAACAGGTACGGCGCGGCGGCCACGCTCAACGCACTGCCGATATCGAGCTTGAACGCGATCGGCGCGATGCTGTGCGGCAGCGACACGAACGACGCCGGCAGGTGCGTGACGCCGAGCGGTACGCCGGCCGCGGCCGCGACGAGGATCGCGATCAGGATCGCGCCGGGCACCTTGCGCGCCTGCAGCACGATCGCCACCGCGAGGCCGATCAGCGCGACGAGCGCGCCCGGCCGCGAGAAGTCGCCGAGCGCGAACGCGTTGGTCTTCGCGTTCGCGACGACCATCCCCGCATTGCGCAGCCCGAGCATCGTGACGAACAGTCCGATCGACGCGCCGAGGCCGAGCTTGATCTGCACCGGAATCAGCCGCACCACGACGCCGCGCGCGCCGAGGATCGTCAGCAGGAAGAACAGCACGCCCGACACGCACGCGATGCCGAGGCCCGTCTGCCAGCCGACGTGCTCGGTCGTCGCGAGCGTCACGCCGATGATCACCGAGCCGCCGATGCCGGGGCCGACGAGGAACGGCAGGTTCGCGTACAGCCCCATCAGCGTGGTGAACAGCACGAACACGACGATCGTCGCGGTCGTCGCCGCGCCGCGCTCCATCCCGCCCGTCGCAAGCAGCGACGGGATCACGACGAGCAGGTACGCGGCCGCGAGAAACGACGTGACGCCCGCGATCGTCTCGGTGCGCACGCTCGTGCCGCGCGCGGCGAGCGCGAAGCGGCGTTCGAGCCAGTTGGCCGGCGCACGTGCCGGCATCGTGTCAGTCGCTGACATGGTGGTTCTCCCGTGATTCCGAATATTGTCCCGTGTCGGTTCGTGCAGCGCGGCCTTATACTGCCGCGTACCGCATCCCGACCGTTATTGCCCGATGTCCGACCGCTCGTCGCTGCTCCCCGCGCTCACGCTGCGGCAGGTCCAGCACTTCGTCGTCCTTGCGCATGCCCGCAGCTTCACTCGAGCCGCGCAGGCGCTGTCGCTCACGCAGCCGGCGCTCACCGCGTCGATCCGCCAGATCGAGTTCCTGCTCGGCGGCCGCCTGTTCGCACGCACCGCGCACCGGCTCACGCTGACCACGGCCGGCGAAGCCGTGCTGCCGCTCGCCGAACGCCTGCTCAACCAGGCACGCGGCACCTTCGACGACATGACGCGGCTCATCGGCGAACGCATCCAGACCGTGCGCATCGCGTTCATTCCGTCGGCCGCGGGCCGCCTGCTGCCCGCGCTCAACGCATTGCGCGGCACGCACCCGACGCTGCGCTTCACGCTCACCGATTTGCCGAACAGCGCGCTCGTCGAAGCGGTGCGCGACGGCGTCGCGGATCTCGGCATCGGCGTGCGTGAACCGGACGGCGACGACGGCACGTTGCGCTACCGGCAACTGTTCGAGGACGAGATCGTGATCGTCGTGCGGCACGACGATCCGCTCGCCCGCGCGAAGAGCGTCACGTGGGCGAAGCTCGTCGATCGCGAACTCGCGGTGTTCGTGCGCGGCAGCGTCAGCGAATCGCTGCATCGCACCGGCGGCGCCGGGAAGCTGCGCCTGAACGTCGCGTACCGGATGGAATACACCGAGCCGCTCTACGCGCTCGCGCGCAACGGCCTCGCCACCGCCGTGCTGCCGAGCCTCTACACGATGCATCTGCACGATCCCGAACTCGTCGCACTACGCGTCGACAAGCCGCGCGTCACGCGTGCGATCTCGCTGATCTCGCTCGCCGCCGACGATCGCGGCCCGCACGTGCGCGCGTGCCGCGAGTGGATCGCGAAGCACATCTGATGCCGCGTTCGCCGCGCTTGCCGCCCGTGTTCAGGGCAGCTTCGCGATGCGCTCGACGAGCGTCGCGTAGAAGCGGTCCGCGTCGACCTCGTTGATCCACGTCGCGTTCGCCGCGCGGCTGCTGCGCCCGTTCCAGTCGACGATCGTCTCGCCGAGCGTCCACTGCCCGGTCGTCTCGACCACCACGTTCACCTTGCGTCCGCCGAACAGCGTCGGATCGACGAGATAACCGACGGCCGTCGGGTCGTACATCGGCGCGTCGTCGATCCCGCGCCGCTTCTTGTTGTACGCGAGCTCCGCCTCCATGATGTCCGCGACGATCGCGCCGCAGCGGTTGCCGAGCGCGCGCAACGGCGCGACGCGCGCCGGCGTGATCGGCGCCTTCACCGCGACGTCGCGCGGCAGCACGACGATCGGCACGCCGCTGCCGAACACGACGTCGGCCGCCTGCGGATCGACGTAGATGTTGAACTCGGCGGCCGGCGTGATGTTGCCGCGCTCGAAGAACGCGCCGCCCATCAGCACGATGTCGCGCAGCGCGGCGCGAATCTGCGGCGCCTCGACCAGCGCGGTCGCGATGTTCGTCAGCGGGCCGAGCGCGCACAGCGTCACGCTGTTCGGCGCCGCACGGCCGAGCGTATCGACGAGGTACGACACCGCGTGGCCGGCGGCGAGCGGCGCGCGCGGCGCGTGCAGTTCGACGCCTTCGAGCCCCGTCTTGCCATGCACGTTCGCGGCGGTCACGAGCTCGCGCACGAGCGGGCGCGGGCAGCCTGCATACACCGGCAGCGTCGTCGTGCGGCCGGCCCAGTCGCGGACGATCCGCGCATTGCGTTCGGTCAGGTCGAGCGGTACGTTGCCCGCCACGGCCGTCAGCGCGCGCACGTCGAGCCGATCCTGCGCGCCGAGCGCGAACAGGATCGCGATGGCGTCGTCCTGCCCCGGATCGGTATCGATGATCACCGTGCGCCGCGCGGCAGCGTCGCCGGCCGCGAATGCGCCCGTTTCGGGCAACAGCGCGGTGCCGGCCAGCGCGGCGGACAGTTTCAGGAAGGTGCGGCGGGATGGGATCGGATGGCTCATGGTCGGGTACTCAGAAGACGTGCCGGACGCCGAGCGTCGCCATCATCTGGCGCGTGCCGGTCGAACGCGCATACGCGAAGATCTGCGCATGATCGGCGTCGCCGGCCGCCTGCTGCGCGATCACCGTCAGCGCGACGTCGGTGCGTTTGGACAGGAAGTAATCGGCCTGCAGGTTCACCTGATGCCATTTCGGACGCTTGTCGATCACGTCGTACTTGCCGTTCGTGAACGCATACGCGGCGCCCAGAAAGAGCTGCGGCGTCATCGTGTAGACGACGTTCACGCCGAGGTTCTGCAGGTGCAGGTGCGAATTGTCGAGGTAATCGTAGCGCACGTCGGTGAACATCGCGGCGAACTGCGCGCGGCCGATCGTGTAGAAGCCGCCCGTGCCCGCGATCCGCTGCCGGCTCGCATACGCGGCGGGCGTCATCGCGCTCTTGCTGAAGATCAGCAGCGGCGACGCGTAGTCGTTCGCGATCGCGCCGTCCTGGTTCGTCGCGCTGTAAGGATGGTTGTACTGCGCATAGACCGCGCTCCAGCGCAGCGGGCCACGTTCATAGCCCAGCCCGAAGCTGTACGCGCTGTTGTTCGCGAAACCGGTCGCATTGCTGAAGCCGTACAGCGCGGTGAACTTCAGCCCGTAGTAGACGGGGCTCACGTACTTCACCGAGTGCTGCACGCGAATGTCGTTGTAGCCGTTGTCGTTGTCGCCGATGTTCACGCCGTTGCTCGCGATGATCACGGGCCCGATGTAGTCGTGGATCGCGTCGTACTGGCGACCGAAGGTCAGCGAGCCGTAAGTGCGGTCGGCCAGGCCGACGTACGCCATGCGCCCGAACTCGCGGCCGTTCTGCGCGGCCGTGCCCGTCATCACGTTGAAGCCGTTCTCGAGCTGGAAGACCGCGGACAGCCCTTGCCCGAGATCCTCCTTGCCCTTCAGCCCCCAGCGCGGGTTCTGGTTCGTGCCGGACAGCGCCTGCCACGCGTTCTTGCCGCCCTGGTTCGTCGCGAACCCGACACCGGCCGAGATGAGACCGTACAGCGTGATGCTGCTTTGCGCACAGGCATGGGTCGCGAAGGCGCCGAGCATCGCGAGCGGAGCGAGCTTGTAGAGAGTTTTCATGCGGGTCGTGTGGTCGGTGGTGGTCCAGGCGCGGCAGGGTTCCGCGAAACTGGCCTCGACTATACGAACCCGGATCGGATAATAAAAGTTTGCTTTCTTTATATCTCGATAAAACGGATTTATTCTCATCCTCGCGCGCCCGCGTTCGGCGCGCCGGCGCTCAGTCTGCCGTGTCGCCGCCCTTCGGCAGCTTCGACCATGCGCCGCGCCCCGGCATCGGCGACCACGCCGGGCGGGTCTTGCGGGCGCTGTCGATCACGACCAGATAGCGGCCCGCGATCGGCGTGATGTCGCGATCGCGACGCAGCACCCACAGCGACTTGCCGGCCTCGACACGCGCCTGGTAATCGTCGTCGAGCAGGCCGTGCCGGTCGAGGAACGTGTTCAGCGACGCGGGAATCCGCACGCAACCCTTCGAGTGCCGGATGCCGAGCAGCGCCTCGAGCCGGTCGGGATCGGTCGCATGCATCTGGAAGCGCATCGGCGACACGCCGCCCTTGCCCCAGCCGCGCTCGCCGTCCACCCAGCCGAAGTCGTAGATGCGCATGTCGCGGCGGCCGTAGCCGCGAATGCCGTTCTCGTTCGTCGTCCCTTCCGCGCGGAAATCCATCGTGTCCGGCGAGTGATGGAACACGCCGAGCGGCGTCAGGAAATGGTCGTACTGGCCCGGCAAGCCGGTGCCGACCGGCGATGCGCCGATCATCAGCCATGCATTGGCCGGCGTCGCGCGGAAATAGATGAACAGCGCCTGCACGTTCGGCGCGCGGTCGACCATCGCGACGTATTCGCCGGCGAGATCGCCGAGATCCGCATCGGCGAGCGCTTTCTGGAGCCGCTCGCCATACGCGCGCTGCTCGCTCGCCGGCACGGTCAGGCGTCGCGTGACTTCCTGCGTGAAACGCTTGCGCATGTCGAGCGCGCGCGTCGTCGCGTTCTGCGCTTCCTCGGCCGACAGCGGCGGATGCCGGCGCGGCGGAGTGGGCGGAGGCGGCTCGGCCTCGCTGGCAGGCGTGCCGGAGGCAGCCGATGCAGGCGCGGTGGCCGACGCAGCGGAAGCAGCCGACGCACCCGATGCCGCGCTCGCGGGTTCCGCGTGATTCACGTGATTCGCTTGTGACGCGGCGGATGTCGGCGCGGCGGCCGATGCGCCCGACGCTGCCTGCGCGGACGAAGCGGGATGCGTGGGAGAGGCCGCCGATGCAGGCGACGCACCGGATGACGATTGCACGGCCGACGACGGCGCGTCGGGCGCGGCAAAGGCAGGCTGTTCGGCGAGAACGGAAATCGACACCGCCGCAGCGAGCCACACATATGCGGCGACTGCGCGGTGACGGCAACGCCACTTCGCAAATTGCCGCGCCAGGTGGGCAAGAATCATACGTTCGAAGCCATCGGCCGATCCGGCCGCCGCAGCGTGCTGTTGCGAACGGCGCATCTTCCGCGCAAGCCATCGACACGTCCGGCGCATCGCGTGCGCCCGGCGCCGACGCCTCTTCGCGGCGGAGCCGTTCGCTGATGCAACGCGGGCGCTCCGATGGCGGCTAATGAGTCGTCAGGCCCTTCATTTTACTCGTCCATACGCGAATCGGCTGCGATGCAAATCGCGATTTCACGGTGTCATTGCGCTTCGTCACGCTTTGTTTCAACTCGTTGCCGCTCGTGTCGTCGGTGCGTGGCAGGCTCGTGTGTTGACGTTTCGCCCGCGGCCGAACGCGTGCGCGCTCGAGCCGGTTCGATTGCGCTTCCCGGTTGATTCGCACGACGAAGCAACTTGTCGACCGGATAGCCCGAACCGGAAACGTTGGACCGCATCGCACGCATGCCGCAACGAACCGTGCGGCACGCGTGCGCACCTGCCCGCTACTTCGAGATGGTTTCGAGCGCGATGCCCTTCGTGCGCGGCCCCATCCATCCGATTGCCGCCATCACGATCACCATCGCGCCCGCGATGAACGCGAACACGCCGAACGTGCCGAAACCGCGCAGCACGGCCGCGATCACGAACGACGAGAAGATCGCCGAGAAGCGGCTCCACGAATAGACGAAGCCGACGGCCCGCGCGCGAATCGACGTCGGGAACAACTCGGCCTGGTACGCGTGGAAGCTGTACGACATGATGTTGCTCGCCAGAGTGAGACCGATGCCGAGCACGATCAGGAAGGCGCCCACCGTCGTCTGGCTGAACAGCAGCCCGCAGACGACGATCGCCGCCGCCATCGCGACGATCACCGACTTGCGCTCGAAGCGGTCGGCGATCACGAGGCCGATCAGCGGGCCGATCGGCGCCGCGAGCGCGATCACGCTCGAATACATCAGGCTCGACGTGATCGTGATGCCCTGCTTGATCAGCAGCGTCGGCACCCAGTTCGCGAACCCGTAGAAGCCGACCGTCTGGAACACGTTGAAGATCGTCATCATGATCGTGCGGCTGCGATACGGCGGCACCCACATGTCGCGGAAGCTGCCGCGCGGCGGGACGGGTTCGGCCGGTGCCGGCGGCGGCAGCGGCCGCCCGTATTCGGCTTCGACCTTCGCCTCGAGCGCGCGCATGATGCGGTCGGCTTCGTCGACCCGGCCTTGCTGCGCGAGCCAGCGCGGGCTTTCCGGCAGTTCGCGGCGAATCCACCACACGAACAGCGCGCCATGCGCGCCGATCAGCACGACCCAGCGCCAGCCGTCGAGGCCGAGCGGCGCGTGCGGCACGAGCAGGTAAGCGAGGAACGCGACCACCGGCACCGCGACGAACCCCACCGCCTGCTCGCACGCGAACGCGCGACCGCGAATCTGCTTCGGCACGAGTTCGGAGATGTACGTGCCGATCGTCACCATCTCGACGCCGAGGCCGAGACCGACGACGAAGCGCCAGAAGTTCAGCCCCGCCGCGGTGTCCTGGAACGCCATCACGATGTTCGCGGCCGTGTACCACAGCAGCGACCACGTGAAGATCGCGCGGCGGCCGAAGCGGTCGGCGAGAAAGCCGCACGCGATCGTGCCGATGAAGAGCCCGGAAAATAGCGCGGCGATGAAGCTCGCGACGCCGGTGGTGCCGAACAGGCCGTGCGTGGTCGCGGAAAGGATGCCGCCTTTCACGAGGCCCGGCGCGATGTAGCCGCTGTACAGCAGGTCGTAGAGTTCGAAGAAGAAGCCGAGGCTCAGCAGCACGACGAGCTTCCAGACGCTGCGCGTCGGCGGCAGGCGGTCGAGGCGGGCCGAGATGGAGCCGGGGTCGATGGAGGGGGATTGGGCAGGTGCCTGGGAAAGGCTGTCCGTTGAGGCCATCTTGGGCGCGTCTCCTGATCGTGTCGTGTCGTGCGTCGCCGTCCGGCGGACCGCCGAACCGCCGCCGGGCGAATCGCTGCATTGTACCGGCACGCCCGTTTGACGCATGGGCAAGCCAGCAGGCCGGAGGCCTTGCAGGCACCGAAGCAATCCGATGCCCCATTTTCCCGTCAAATAATGTGTAACTTCCGTAACCGTGTGTCGGGGACGAAAGGCGCGTCCGCGTGGCGTTCCGGTGCCATCGGCCGCACGCGCCGGCCCCGCAGGCCGGTAATAATGGGGCTGCCGCGCCGTGTCGCGCGGGCGCGCGCCGCTGAAATCGCCGCGGACGACAAGACGCAATCGGTACAACCACGCGTTCCGCGCCCCGGTAACATGCTAGCGGGCCAACTACCGGCTTCCGGCTGCCTTTCGGCAACCGGCATTGTCGGAAAATCGTAAGCATTCCATGTCCATACAACGACTATCCACGTACGCCCGCCGGATCGCGCTGATCGCGCTGCTGCAGTTCGCGGCCATCGCGACCGCGTCGGCATTCCCGGCCGCCGCTTCCGCTCCCGTCGCGAGCGGCGTCGGCGCATCCGTGCCGGCCATCTCGCTGCCCGACGCCGTCGCCCAGCTCAAACAGATGCAGGCGGAGCTGGACCGCATCAAGCAGCAGACCTCGACCACGTCCAACAGCAAGGAGCTGGACGCGCTCGACGATTCGGCGCAGGAACTGAGCACCGATGTCGCGAAACTGCAGAGCGATCTCACGCCGCAACGCGCGCAGGTCCAGGCGCAACTCGACGTGCTGGGCCCGCCGCCGGCCGACGGCGCCGCACCGGAAACGCCAGCCGTCGCGAAGCAGCGGGCCGCGCTCGACGCGCGCAAGACGCAGATCGATGCCGCGCTGAAGCAGGCCGCCGACCAGAAGGCGAGCCTCGCGAACCTGACCGAGCAGTTCGCGAAGCTGCACCGCAGCCTGCTGAAGAACCAGCTCGCGTTCCGTTCGGGCAGCATCTTCAGCGCGCAGTTCTGGCTGCCGCTGTTCCACCTGGCGCCGGACGATCGCCAGCGGCTCGATGATTTCAACGGCGAACTGTTCGACATGCTGCATTCGTCGTGGGTCCCCGGGCAACGGGCGATCACCACGCTGCTGCTGATCGCCGCATTCGCCGCATGGCTCGGCGGCCGCCGGCTCATCGAGCGCGGGCTCGCATGGATCGCGCTGAACCGTCTGCCGCCCACCCGCTTGCGCCGCAGTGCGCTCGCGCTGTCGACCGCGCTGTCGACCTTCCTCGCGACGGCCATCGCGATTCAGATTTTCTACCTCGCCGTCGCGCGCCACTACGAACTCACGCCGTCGCTGACCGATCTGTGGGACCAGTTCGCGAAACTCGCCGCAACCTGCGCGTTGATCGCCGGGCTCGGCCGCGCCCTGCTCTGCACGAAGCATCCGTCGTGGCGACTGCCTGCGCTCGCCGACCCGGTCGCGCTCGCGATGAAGCCGTTCCCCAGCATCCTGGCCGCGCTGCTGCTGGTGTCGGGCACGCTCGAATCGATCAACCGGATCGTCGATACCAGCCTGTCGGTCACGCTGCTCGGCCGCGGCATCGTATCGCTCGTCGTCGCGCTGACGGTCGGCGCATCGCTGTTGCGCGCGAACCGCGCGCGCAGCGCACTCGCGGCGGCAGGCGAGGCACCCGAGCAACGCTCGACGCTCGCCGGCCTGATCCATGCCGGCGTCACGCTCGCGATCGTCGCTTCATTGATCGCACTCCTGATCGGTTACATCACGGTCGCGCGCTTCATCACGTACGAGCTCGTGTGGTTCGAGATCGTGCTGTGCGCGACCTACATCCTGATTCAGTTGACGCGCGACGCGAGCGAAAGCCTGTTCTCGTCGAGCCTGTCGTCGGGCCAGCAGATCAAGCATCTGTTCGCGCTCGAAGACCGCCACCTCGACCAGGCGCGTACGGTCCTGTCCGGCTTCGGCACGAGCCTGCTGATGCTGATCGCGGCGATCGCGCTGCTGACCGGCGGCTTCGGCACCACGCCGAGCGACCTGCTCGACAGCGCGGTCGCGATGATCGGCAGCCAGCAGCTGCAGAGCCTGAACATCATGCCCGACCGGATCATGAACGCCGTGATCGGCTTCGCGATCGGCTTGTACCTGCTGCGCTCGCTGCGCCGCTGGCTCGACGGCGAGTTCATGCCCGCGCTCGGCATGGATACGGGCATGCGCGTGTCGCTGATCACGCTGTTCACCAACGTCGGCTACGTGTTGCTCGTGCTGATGACGCTCGGGCTGCTCGGCGTCAGGTGGAACAATCTCGCGTGGATCGTCAGCGCGTTGTCGGTAGGGATCGGCTTCGGCCTGCAGGAAATCGTTAAGAACTTCGTGTCGGGGCTGATCCTGCTGACCGAGCGCCCGGTGAAGGTAGGCGACATGGTCAGCATCGCGGGCGTCGAGGGCGATATTCGCCGCATCAACGTGCGCGCGACCGAGATCCAGCTGAGCGACCGCTCGACCGTGATCGTGCCGAACTCGCAACTGATCTCGCAGAACGTGCGCAACGTGACGATGGGCAACAGCACGCAGGGCGTCGCGACGCTGGTGCTGACGTTCCCGCTGAACACCGATCCCGAGCAGGTGCGCGACCTGCTGCTCGATGCGTATCGCGAGCACCAGGCGATTCTCGAGAAGCCGGCGCCGTCGGTGACGTTCAGCCAGCTCACGCCGGACGGGATCACGCTGAGCGTGACGGGTTACGTGTCGAGCCCGCGGATCGCGAGTTCGACGAAAAGCGATCTGCTGTTCGAGATCCTCAAGCAGTTGCGGGCGGCGGGGATTACGTTGTCGAGCCCGCAGATGTTGGTCGTGCAGAACATGCCGGCGGCGGATGGTTCGACGCGGCACGAATCGTAAGTGAGCCATCGAGCGGGTACGCTCGCGATCGATCGGCGCACCGCGCGCCACGCAGTAAACGAAATGGGCCGGTTACCGCTTCCACGGCAACCGGCCCATTTCATTCGACCGTCGAAGCGCCCAAGCCGGGCGCCCGCACTTATACGTCGAACTTCACCCCCTGCGCCAACGGCAATTGCCGGCTGTAATTGATCGTATTCGTCGCGCGACGCATATAAGCCTTCCACGCATCCGAACCCGATTCGCGCCCGCCGCCCGTTTCCTTCTCGCCGCCGAACGCGCCGCCGATTTCCGCGCCGCTCGTACCGATGTTCACGTTGACGATCCCGCAGTCGCTGCCGGCCGCCGACATGAACTGCTCGGCTTCACGCATGTCGTTGGTAAAGATCGCCGACGACAGCCCCTGCGGTACCGCGTTATGCACGGCAATCGCGTCGTCGAAATCGTCGTAGACCATCACGTACAGAATCGGCGCGAACGTCTCGCGCTCGACCACCGCCGATTGCTTCGGCATCCGCACGATGGCCGGACGCACGTAGTACGCATCCGCGTGACCGACGTCCACGCGCTCGCCGCCCTTCACTTCGCCGCCCTGCTCGCGCGCATCGGCCAGCGCCTTCTGCATCGCGTCGAACGACGCACGATCGACGAGCGGGCCGACCAGCGTGCCTTCCTCGAGCGGATTGCCGACCTTCACCGACGCATACGCCTTCTCGATGCGCGGCAGCAGTTGCTCGACGAGGCTGCGATGCACGATCAGCCGGCGCAGCGTCGTGCAGCGCTGGCCCGCCGTGCCGACCGCCGCGAACGTGACCGCGCGCACGACGAGGTCGAGATCCGCGCTCGGCGCGACGATCATCCCGTTGTTGCCGCCGAGCTCGAGGATGCCGCGTGCGAGACGCTGGCTCAGCACCTTCGCGACTTCCTGGCCCATCCGCACGCTGCCCGTCGCGCTGACGACCGGCACCTTCTTCGACGCCGTCAGCACCTCGCCGACATCGCGCATGCCCAGCACCAGTTGGCTCAGCTCCGCCGGCGCGACGCCCGGATGCGTCTTCTCGAACTCGCGCAGCGCCTTCTGAAGCAGCACGTGGCAAGCGATCGCGGTGAGCGGCGTCTTCTCGGACGGCTTCCACACGACCGAATCGCCGCACACGAACGCGAGCGCCGCATTCCACGCCCACACCGCGACCGGGAAGTTGAACGCCGAGATCACGCCGCACACGCCGATCGGGTGCCACGTTTCCATCATCCGGTGGCCCGGACGCTCGGACGCGATCGTGAGGCCGTAAAGCTGGCGCGACAGGCCGACCGCGAAATCGCAGATGTCGATCATTTCCTGCACTTCGCCGAGGCCTTCCGACGTGATCTTGCCGGCTTCGAGCGTGACGAGGCGGCCGAGCTCGGCCTTGTGCTCGCGCAGCACGTTGCCGAACACGCGCACGAGCTCGCCGCGCACCGGCGCCGGCACCGTGCGCCACTTGAGGAATGCGTCGTGCGCGGCGTCGATCTTGCGCTCGGCGTCGGCGGGCGAATCGACGGCCAGCGTCGCGAGCGTCGCGCCGTCGAGCGGCGAACGCGCGGTCAGCGCGTTGCCTTTCCACTGGGCGAGATCGATGTCGAGCGCGGCAAGAATGTCGTTGAATTGCATCACTTCCTCTTCAGGGACAGATTGATCGGTGCGGCGGCAGCGCCGCCCGCGTGATTCGATTGGAGCGCGTTCGAGCGCCTTGTGCAAGCGGATGCGCCGCGCAACGGGCCCGGTGCGCCATCCGGCGCATCGCGCTGCGCCGTCGCCGGAAAGCCGGGCCGGACGGCGCGCCCCAGCCTCGCGAGGCACGATCCATGAAACGCATTGTCGATGGCCACAAGTCGGGCCGCTATTGATATTAACTCACGACTTCATTCCAAAAACGCAAGAAGTAAGCCGGCTCGCCAGGCCTGTTTCGGTACCGATATGGGACGTTTCCCAAGCCCGCAACCGGGCGCTCGGATGCGTCGCGGCACGACACAAGTTGATGATCATCTCGCATCACCCTGTTCGGAAATATCGTTTGCCGCCGATGCACCGGGCACACACAATCGGTGCGACGTCGAGGTGCAACGCACCCGGCGCGCCGCCGGCCGTCACCACGGCAGCCGGACGACCGACGAAGGCGACACGCACCACGGCCCGGCTCAGCGGGCCCGTCTCGCACCGCATCACCGCTACCCGGCCGCGGCCGGCCACGCGTCGCGCTTCGTCACCGAAAAACAATCCCGGAGACAGCGCCCAGCGCCCGCCATGCATTCAGATGCCCGCCCCGATTCGTCCCGCCCGTCCGGCTCGCCGCCCGCGAAGCCGTCCCTCCACCGCGCATTGCAGGCCCGCCATCTACGGATGATCGCGATCGGCGGCTCGATCGGCACGGGGCTGTTCGTCGCGTCTGGCGCGTCGATCTCGCAGGCCGGCCCCGGCGGCGCGATGCTCGCGTACATGGTGATCGGCCTGATGGTCTATTTCCTGATGACGAGCCTCGGCGAAATGGCCGCGTTCATGCCGGTGTCGGGCTCGTTCGCGACCTACGGCGCGAAGTTCGTCGACGAAGGCTTCGGCTTCGCGCTCGGCTGGAACTACTGGTACAGCTGGGCCGTGACGCTGGCGGTGGAGCTCGTCGCCGCGCAGCTCGTGATGAACTACTGGTTCCCGCACGTGCCGGGCGTCTGGTGGAGCGCGCTGTTCCTCACGCTGATCTTCGCGCTCAACGCGCTGTCGGTGCGCGGCTTCGGCGAAGCCGAATACTGGTTCGCGTTGGTCAAGGTGCTGACGGTGCTCGCGTTCGTCGGCGTCGGTCTGCTGATGATCTTCGGGATCATGCAGGGCGGCCCGAGCGCCGGCTGGGGCAACTTCACGATCGGCGACGCGCCGTTCGTCGGCGGCTGGGCGACGATGCTCGGCGTCGCGATGATCGCGGGCTTCTCGTTCCAGGGCACCGAAATGATCGGCATCGCGGCCGGCGAATCGGAAAACCCGCGCACGACGATTCCGCGCGCGGTGCGCCAGATCTTCTGGCGCATCCTGCTGTTCTACGTGTTCGCGATCTTCGTGATCGGCGTGCTGATTCCGTACACCGATCCGAGCCTGCTGAAGAGCGACGTGACCGACATCGGCGTGAGCCCGTTCACGCTGGTGTTCCGCCACGCGGGCCTCGCGTTCGCGGCCGGCGTGATGAACGCGGTGATCCTGACGGCCGTGCTGTCGGCCGGCAACTCGGGCATGTATGCGTCGACGCGGATGCTCTACAACCTCGCGGTCGAAGGGCGCGCGCCGAAACTGTTTGCGAAGCTGTCGCCCGGCGGCGTGCCGCGCAATGCGCTGTATGCGACCACCGCTGTCGGCGCGCTGTGCTTCCTCACGTCGCTGTACGGCGACAAGACCGTCTACCTGTGGCTGCTGAACACGTCGGGCATGGCCGGCTTCATCACGTGGCTCGGCATCGCGGTCAGCCACTACCGGTTCCGCAAGGGCTTCCTGAAGCAGGGCTACCGGCTCGACCAGTTGCCGTATCGGTCGAAGTGGTTCCCGTTCGGCCCGCTGTTCGCGTTCGCCCTGTGCGCGGTCGTCGCGCTCGGCCAGGACTACCACGCGTTCCTCGCCGACAAGATCGACTGGACGGGCGTCGCCGCGACCTACATCGGCCTGCCGTTCTTCCTCGCGATCTGGCTCGGCTACGCGCTGGTGCGGAAATGCCGGCTGGTGCGCTACGAGGACATGGAAATCGCGCCGTGGATCGACCGCAACGCGACGCCCGACGCCACCGAAAAGGCCGATGCCGGCTACCCGGCCTACGTCGCCCGGCCGGTCAACCCGACGCCGGGCGCCTGACGCCCGGCAACGCGCCGGCGACCGCCCGACCTCGGCGGCCGCTGCGCTGAAAACCCCATTCGACGCGGCGCGCGCGTTCAGGCAAGATCGACGCGCGCCGTCCGTTTTTCCGCCGTCACGAATCACCGAAAACGCATGCAGAACTTCTACGAAGCCACCGTTACCCGCCAGCCCTACCCGCAATTGACCGGCCCGATCGATACGCAGGTCTGCATCGTCGGCGGCGGCCTCGCCGGCCTGTGCACGGCGCTCGGCCTCGTCGAGCGCGGCGTGCGCGACGTCGTCGTGCTCGACAGCGAACGGGTCGGCTTCGGCGCGTCGGGCCGCAACGGCGGCTTCGTGTTCGGCGGCTACAGCCTCGACAACGCCGACCTGCTGCGCACGCTCGGCCGCGACGAAGGGCGCCGGCTGTACCGGCTCACCGTCGACGCGGTCGACCTGATCCGTGCGCGCATCGCCCGCTACGGGATCGACTGCGACATCGTCGACGAGGGCGTGATGCTCGCGAACTGGTTCGACGATCCGTCGCGGCTCGACGGTGTGCGCACGCTGATGAAAAACGAACTCGGCGTCGAGTGGGAACCCGTCCCGACCGGCGCGCTGCGCGAGCGGCTGAAGACGCAGCGCTATTACGGCGGCCTGTTCGAGCCGAACGCGTTCCACTTTCACCCGCTCAAGTACGTGCTCGGCGTCGCGGCGGCCGCGTCGCGCGGCGGTGCGCGCGTGTACGAGCGTTCGGCCGCGCTGGGCATCGCGCGCGACGGCGCCGGGTACGTCGTGCGCACGGCGCAGGGCGCGGTGCGCGCAAAGGACGTCGTGTTCGCCGGCGGCGGCTACGCGCGCGGCGTGTCGCCGCGCATCGAGCGCGCGGTGCTGCCGATCGCGACCTACGTGATCGCGACCGAACCGCTCGGCACGCGCCTGCCCGACGCGATCGACGCGCCGTACGCGATCTACGACACGCGTTTCGCGTTCGACTACTACCGTCCGCTGAAGGACACGCGGATCCTGTGGGGCGGCCGGATCTCCGTGCTCGACCGCGGCCCCGACGCGATCGCGCGCCTGCTGCGGCGCGACCTGCTGCGCGTGTATCCGCAACTGGACGGCGTGAAGGTCGACTATGCATGGGGCGGGTTGATGAGCTACGCACGGCACAAGATGCCGCAGATCGGCCGCGACGCGGACGGCGTGTGGCACGCGATCGCTTTCGGCGGCCACGGGATGGCGCCGACCACGGTGGCCGGCGAGACGCTCGCCGCCGCGCTGGCCGAAGGCCGGCCGGTGCCGGACGGCTTCGCCGCGTTCGGGCTCACGCGCACGTTCGGCCTGGCCGGCCTCGCCGCCGCGCAACTCACGTATACGGCGTACCAGGCCCGCGATGCGCTCGCCTCCTGCCGCCGCTGAGCGCCCGCGACGGCCTTGCCGATTAGAGCGGAAGGTCGGCCGGGCGGCCATTTCCCACATGCTAGAATGCCTTTTCCAAGCCGCCGCGAACCACAACAAAGTCACATGAAAGCAGGAAGCAAGGCCGCCACGTCCGACACCCGCGCGCTTGCGTCCGATGCGCGGCGTAAATACGATCCCGAGCAAACCAAGCGCAACATCCTCGATGTCGCCACGCAGGAATTCTCCGCGATGGGCCTCGCCGGTGCGCGCGTCGACGCGATCGCGGAGCGGACGAACACGACGAAGCGGATGCTCTACTACTACTTCGAAAGCAAGGAAGGCCTGTACGAGGCCGTGCTGGAGAAGGTGTACGGCGACATCCGCGCACTCGAGCAGGAACTGCACGTCGGCGACATGGAGCCGCGCGAAGGCATGCGCCGTCTCGTCGAGTTCACGTTCGACTATCACGACAAGCATCGCGATTTCGTCCGTCTCGTGTCGATCGAGAACATCCACGGCGCGAAATATGTCGAACAGCTCAAGTCGTTCAAGAACCGCAACGTCAGCATCATCAAGACGCTCGAGGAACTGCTCGAGCGCGGCGCGGCCAGCGGCGCGTTCCGCAAGGACATCGACGCGTTCGACCTGCACCTGCTGATCAGCTCGTTCTGCTTCCATCGCGTGTCGAACCGCTACACGTTCGGCGCCGCGTTCGGCCGCGATCCGTCGGCGCCGCGCCTGCGCGCGCGGCATCGCGACACGATCGCCGACGCGGTGCTCCGCTACGTCGCCGCGTAAGCGGCGCCGGCAGCCGGCCGGGGCGCGCCCCGGCCGCAGCCCCTGGCCCTGCAACGTTTCAGCGCATCAGTCCGTCGGCGCGGTCGACGCCAGCGCGATCCGCGCCTTCTGTTCGGGGCTGCCCGCCACGTAATACTTCTTCGCCCAGCTCGAATCGGGCGCGAGCGCGAGCCGCGCATGCGCGCCCGTACCCCGCTGCTTCGCATTGATCGCCAATGCGCGTGCGCGGTAGTGCTCGTAAAGCCGCAGGAATTCCGCGAGATAGATCGCCGCGATCCGCTTGTCGCGGATCTCGAGCAGGTTCTCGTCGTTGTACTGCTCGGAATTGCGGCTCATGTTCGCCGAGCCCGTATAGACGACCGGATTCGCGCCTTCCGCATCGATCACGATGAACTTGTGATGGATCACGACGGGCGGAAAGGCCGGCGCCGGCTCGCCCGGGAAGAGCCGCAGCTCCGGCTCGAAGCCTTGCGGCACCGTTGCCGGCGAAAAATACGACGCGTCGATCACGTCATGGTTGTCGCGGCTGCGGTGGTACAGCTCGAGGTTCGCGAGCGTCGCCGCATCGAGCGGCTGGCCGCCCTGCTGCGCGGCATCGGCCTTCGTCGCGCCGCCCGCGTTGATCCGGTTCACGAGGCCGAACATCATCAACCCGCGGTCGCCGGCCGCGAAACACGCATCGCGCAGCGCCGCGTCGGTCGGCATGAACAGGCAGAACGACACCGAATGCTTCGCGGCCGCGATCGCGGCGACGATCGTATCGATCTCGGTACGCTGCCCCGACGGCTCCGGCGAGTAGGCGACGCGTACCTGCGCGCTGCCGATCGTCATCGGCGCCGACCAGCCCGGCGACAGCCGCGCGGTCTCCGCAATCGACGGATTCCCGGCCAGCGCGTGGGCGCGCTCGTTGTACAGCGCGGCGAGCGCGGGCGAATCGAACGCGTGCAGCACGTTGGCCTGCTCGGTCAGCCCCTCGGTCGTGAAGTTCGCGGAACCGGTCAGCACGCGCGCGGGCGCCGCGCTGGACGGCGCATCGGTCACGATGAACTTGTCGTGCATGATGTGCGTCCGGTCGCGCGGCGCGAGCGTCGCAAGGCCCTGCAGCGCATCGACGGCCGGCTGGTTCGGCGACGGCAGCGGCGGCTTGCCCTTGCGCGCCGTCGTATGCGCGTCGTAGACGATCGCGAGCGACGCTTCGCCGTGCCGGCGGCCGAACGCCTCGAACGCGGGCAGCGCCCACAGCGTGTCGGTCAGGTGATAGACGGCCGATACCGCGCGCGACGCTGGATCGAGCATCTCCGCGAACACCTGTTCCATGTCGTTCGCGAGCCACGTGCGCAGCTTCAGCGCCTGCGCGGCGCTCGGCGCCTCGTTCGGCGCGAGGCCCAGCGCCGCGACCTGCTTCGCGAACGCCTGCGAGCTGACCACCGCGCGGTTGAACCACGTGCCGATGCCGTCCTCGATGTGCGCGGGCAGCACGACGTCGCACACGCCGGCTTGCGCGTCGAGCACCTGCAGGTTCGCCGGCGTGCCGACGACCGGATAGACGTCGTAGCGGAACGACGCACCGCGGTCCTGCGGATCGATGCGCGCGTCCCACCACATGAATTTCTGAATCGGCGCCTGATCGGTCGGCGCATCGCCCTGCGTGTCGGCGGCCGGGCCGTCGAACGTCAGGCGATTGGGCAGCCAGCTGTCCGGCGCACGCGTCTTGCCGTCGGCCGACCAGAAGCCGGGCGTGCGCCGGATCGCGAAGCCGAGGAAATCGGACCGCGACGCCGCATCGGGCCAGTCGAAAGCCAGCAGGACCAGGGTGGGGGAAAGATAGCTGCGCACGCTGACGGTCATTCGTTGCTCCCTGGCCCGGCGGCCGGTCGAGATGAATGGGTCAGTCTTGACGACGGTTCTTCCCGGACGATGACCGTTCGATGAACCTTGTATGTCGGACGCGCGTCAGTCGCACACGAGCAGCTCGATCCCGCGCGCCGTCAGCGCGCGCCGCACGGCCTTGTCGGGCGCGCGCTCGGTCACCAGATAGCGGGCGGCGGCCGCGCCGTTGATCCGCACCGGCGTCACGCGGCCGAATTTCGAATGGTCGGCGACGATGATCGCCGTGCCCGCCGCCGCGATCATCCGGCTGCGCACTTCGGCCGCGAGCCGGGAGTAGTCGGTGCACTCGCCGTCGGGCGTGATGCCGCCGGCGCCGACGAACGCGAAATCGACGTGGTATTGCGCGAGCTGGTGGATCGTGTCGAGACCGAACGTGGCATCCTCGTCGTCGGACAGCTCGCCGCCGAGCAGCGTCACGCGGTTGCCGTTGCGCCGCGCGAGCACGAACGCGGTGCGCCAGTCGTTCGTGTAGATCGACAGCCGGTGCCGGTCGGCGAGCGCCAGCGCGACCGCATGCGGCGTGCTGCCCGAATCGATCAGCACCGAGGCATCGTCGGGCACGAATTCGGCCGCGCGCCGCCCGATCGTGCGCTTCGCGTCGGCGTTCGCGGCTTCGCGCTCGGACAGGCTCGGCTCGCGGCGATCCGCGGCCAGCGCGCCGCCATGCGTCATCACGAGCAGGCCGCGCGCGGCCAGCGCGTTCAGGTCGCGCCGCACGGTTTCGCGCGAGACGTCGAGCGAGCGCACGAGTTCCGCGACCGACAACGCGCCCGACCGTCCGAGCTCCGACAGAATGTATTGATGACGTTGTTCCGCCAGCATCGCGTGTACGCCCGAGGCGACTGGTAATGGGTAAGCCGGCCATTGTATTACGGACGTTTGACGACCATTTGACCGCGCCGGGAAACGCGGCCGGGCGGCGGCCCGGCGCGTTTCCCGAAAGCGAAATTCTGTATTGCCGGGCGCGCGCGAATCCGCGCGGCGCCGGTTGCTACACTTTGCGCTTCGCCGAACGAACGACCGACAAAGGGGCTCGCGCCATGTATCGCAAAGGCAGTGTGATCGAAATCCAGTTCCCGCCGGAACGCCTCAACGACGCGGCAGGCGATCCGTACTGGATCGACCTGACGCTCGACGAAGCGCGCCGGCTCTACGAACAGCTCGCCGCGCGCTTCGCGACCGACGCGCGCGCCAACCAGCCGCTCGACACGTTCTCGATCGACTGACCGTCGCCGCGGCGCGCCCCGTCCGCGCCGCGCCGTGCGGCGGGCGCTCGTCCCCGCCGCCCCGCACACCGGCGCGATGACCGCCGGCACGATTGCACGCCGCGCGGCACGAGTGCAGGATTCGACAAGACGCCGGCGCCGCTTCGACCGATACTGGCCGACTTTCCGGTTCCGTCCGGCCGCCTCGCGGCCCGTCATGCATGCTTACCTCGATCGTCGCCGCCGCTTTCGTCGCGCTCTGGTCCACCGGCTTCATCGTTGCCCGGGCGATCAAGCCTTACGCCGATCCGAACCTGTTCCTGCTCGCGCGCTTCGCGGGCACGGCCGCGCTGTTCGGCGTGGTGGCGCTCGTCGCGCGCGCGCCGTGGCCGGCCCGCCGCGAATGGCCGCGCCACCTGATCGCCGGGGCGCTGCTGCAAGGCGTCTATCTCGGTGCGAGCTACTGGGCCGTCGCGCAGGGGCTGAATGCGGGCGTGATGGCGCTGCTCGGCGCGCTGCAGCCGCTTGCCACCGCCGTGCTCGCGGTCCCGCTGTTCAACGAACGCCTGCCCGCACGCGGCTGGCTCGGGATGGCGCTCGGGCTGGCCGGCGTCGCGCTCGTGCTCGCGCCGAAAGTCACGGGCGGCGTCGCGCCGCCGCCGGGCGCGGCGCCCGCGTGGCTCGTCGTCACCGTGTCGGTTCTGGCGGTCGGCTCGATCACCGCCGGCTCGCTGTACCAGAAAGGCAAGCTCGCGCAGAGCGATCTGCGCACGGCGGTCGCCGTGCAGAACTTCGGCGCGGCGATCGTCGCGGCCGTCTTCGTCGTGCTGCTCCACGAAACCCGCTGGATCGGCGCGCCGGCGCTGTGGATATCGCTCGTGTGGGGCGTCGTGTTCCTGTCCGGCGGCGCGGTCACGATGCTGATGTGGATGCTGCGGCGCGGCAATGCGGCGCGCGCGACGTCGCTGCTGTTTCTCGCGCCGCCGCTGGCCGCGCTGCAGGGTTACGGGCTGTTCGGCGAAACGCTCGCGACGATCCAGCTCGCCGGCTTCGCGCTCGCGCTGGTGGGCGTCGTGCTCGCGCGGCGCTGACCTGGCCATCGGGCTCCCGCCCGGATGCCCTTCGCGCCGCATCCTGCACCCGCCCGGCGCACCGCGCACCACGGCGATGCGGCGCGTCTCGCCGAAGCAACGCGAAACCGCCGGATCGCAGGCCCGGCGCGGCGACACGCCGCGATTGCGCTTATGATGTGCGCCTTGCATTTCGTTCCGGAACTTCACTCATGACATCCGCCGATTACGCCAGCCGCCAACGCGCGATCATCGCCGAACTGAACGTCGCCCCGCACTTCGACGCCGAAGCCGAAATCGATCGCCGCGTCGATTTCCTCGCGCAGTACCTTCGTTCGACCGGCCTGCGGGCCTACGTGCTCGGCATCAGCGGCGGCGTGGATTCGTCGACGGCCGGCCGGCTTGCGCAACTGTCGGTCGAGCGCCTGCGCGCCGAAGGCTACGATGCGCGCTTCATCGCGATGCGCTTGCCGAACGGCGTGCAAAACGACGAAGACGATGCGCAGCGCGCGCTCGCGTTCGTGCGCGCGGACGAGGTATTGACGGTCGACGTGAAGCCGGCCGCCGATGCGATGCTCCGTTCGCTGGTCGCGTCCGGCCACGCGTTCGAAACCCCCGCGCAGCAGGATTTCGTGCACGGCAACATCAAGGCGCGCGAGCGCATGATCGCGCAGTACGCGGTGGCCGGCGCGCGGCGCGGCATCGTGATCGGCACCGACCACGCGGCCGAATCGCTGATGGGTTTCTTCACGAAGTTCGGCGACGGCGGCGCGGACATCCTGCCGCTCGCGGGCCTGAGCAAGCGTCGCGTGCGCGGGGTGGCGCGCGCGCTCGGCGGCGACGAGCTGATCGTGATGAAGGTGCCGACGGCCGACCTCGAGGAGCTGCGCCCGCTGCGCCCCGACGAGCACGCGTATGGCGTGACCTACGACGAGATCGACGATTTCCTCGAAGGCAAGCCGGTCGCCGACCGCGTCTACGAAACGGTGCTGCGCTTCTACGACGGCTCGCGCCACAAGCGCGCACTGCCGTACACGATGTTCGACTGGCCGACCGCGCAACCCGGCCACTGCGGCTGATCAACGGCGCGGCGCCACTGCGCCGTGCCGCGCAAACCCGAACGGTTCCGCGCGGCACGGGCGCGACCGGCAGCGCTACGCGTTGCCGCCCGTCTTCTTCGCCTGCAGCGCACGAATCCGCATCCGCGCGCCCGTATCGCTGACCGTCGCGTCGTACATCGTCGCGAGATCGCGTTTGAGCGCGGTGCGCGAGCCGCCGTCGAGATACACCATGTGCCCCGACGGATAGAACCGCGCGGACAGGTTCTGCCGCACCTTCTGGTCCTCCAGCGGCATCTGCTGCAGATCGATCACGGTCTGGTAGAACGGCGTGACGAAGTCGTAGAGGCCGTTCGCCGACAGCACCTTCAGGTCGACGTTCAGCGCCATCACCGCGGCGAGGTCGCCGGCCGTGTAGAGGATCACGTTCCCCTTCGCGTCGATGCCCTGCTGCGCGCCGGTCGGGTCGATGTGGCTGAAGTCCCAGTTCCGGAACGCCTGGTCGTTCAGATCCGTGAACGCGGAATTCGACGTGAACTTCAACTGCTCGTTCAGGTAGCTGTTCCACATCGCCGTATAGACGCCCGTCACGGCCGTCATCGTCGGATCGTTGCCGCCCGAATTCGGGTCGATCTTGCCGGCGATGCCCGACGAGATCCCGGTCACGCGACCGTCGTACGAACCGAGCGCGAGCCCCTGCGCATGCAGCAGCGTCGTCAGGAACAGCGAGTTGCCGCGCGTGTCGTAGCCCGCGATATCGAGGCCCCACGATTGCAGCGTCGCCGTATCGATGCCCGTGTATTGCGACAGTTTCTGCACGGTGGCCGGGTTCGCGTGCGGCGCCGCGCGCAGCGCGGCCAGGTAGTCGGTGCGCGCGAACTGCGCGACTTCCTCGACGAACGCGCCGAGATCGCTCGGCGGCGGCGTGATGCCGAGTTTCTTGTGATACCACGCGTCGGCCGCGGCGGTCGGCAGCGCGCCGACCGGGTTGCCGGCCTGCCGGTAATCGAGGATCGACGATTGCAGCGTGACGCCGTTCAGGTCGACGCCGTCCTCGTGCAGCTTGTACGCGAGCACGCAGCTGCGCGCGGTGCCGTACGATTCGCCGAACAGGTATTTCGGCGAGTTCCAGCGATTGTTCTTCGTCAGGTAGCGCTTGATGAACTGCTTCAGCGAATCCGCATCCTGGTCGACGCCCCAGAAATCGCGATTCTTGTGCGGCGCGACGGCCGCCGAATAGCCGGTGCCGACCGGGTTGATGAACACCAGGTCGCTATGGTCGATCATGCTGTCCGGGTTGTCCTCGATCTGGTACGGCGCGGGCGGCGTGAAACCCGGCATCGACGTCTTGATGCGCTTCGGCGCGAACGAGCCGAGCAACACGAACACCGACGACGAACCGGGCCCGCCGTTATAGAAGAACGTCACGGGCCGCGTTTCTTCCTTCGCGCCGTCGGCCGTGAACGCGACGTAGAAGATCTTCGCGGCCGGCTGCGAACTGCTCGGATCGACCGTCACGAGATGGCCGACCGTCGCCGTGTACGCGATGCGCTTGCCGTCGATCAGGATCGTGTGGTGCGTGATCGCGGCCGCCTCGGTCGTGTCGGTCACCGAGTCGTCCGGGCCGTTGCCGTATGCGACCGGATCGAAGAACGGCTGGTCGCGGCCGTGGCTCAGCGCGACCGGGTTGATGGTCGGCGGCACGCCATGCGAATTGTGGTCGCCGTGATGCAGCGGATACACGCCGCCGGAAGATGCGGAATCGATGCCCATCGTGCTGCTCCTGGAGGTGAAAAAAGACGCGGGCAGACCACCCGCGTCGAACCGAAAGACCTGCGCCGGCGCGTCAGCTCGACGGCTTGCGCGCGAGGATCGCGGCGAGCTGCGCGCCGTTCGGGCTGCCGAGGCCCGTGCACGCGTCCCAGCCCGACGCGGCCGCATACGTGCCGTTCGATCCTTTCGTGATGTCGCGCAGCGCGCCCGGGTTCTTGTACAGCGTCGGATTGATCCAGCCGGCCGATGCGCCGGCCGCCGCGTTGATTCGTGCGATCAGCGCGGCCCACAACGGCGCGACCGCGCTCGTGCCGCCCATCACCGCCGGGGTGCCGGCGATCGACACCTCGTAGCCCGTCTGCGGCGACGCGTCGCCGGCCACGTCCGGCACGCCGCGCTTGGCAAGCGGCGTGCTGCTGCCGTCGGCGTGCGCAACCGAGAGCCCCTGCTGCCATGCCGGCAGGTCGAACAGCGAACTGACGCCGCCGCCGCCCGCACCGCCGCCGGACGCCTCGTCGTTCCACGCGACTTCGCTGCGAATGCCCTGCCCGGGCAGCGCGTCGAGCTGCGTGCCGCCGCAGCCGAGCACGTACGGGCTCGACGCGGGGAAATCGACGTGATCGGCGCCATCCTGCAGCCCGTCGCCCGAGCCGCTGTCGCCCGACGCCGCACAGACGGTGATACCCTGCGCGGCGGCCGCCTGCAGCACGCGGTTGAACGCGTGTGCCGACTGCGCCTGCCAGATCGCTTCCGGGCCGCCCCAACTGATCGAGATCACGGAAGGCCGGTTGGTCTTGTCGGTGACGGCCGCGTTGACGGCCTGGATGAAGCCCGCGTCGCTGTTCGGCGCGAAGTACACCGCGAGCTTCGCGGCCGGTGCGATCGCGCCGGCGATTTCGATGTCGAGCGCGACTTCGCCGTCCGGGCCGTTCGGCTCGCCGGTCGGCGCGTTGCGGCCGGTGCCGACGTTCACGTCGACGAGCGTCGGCGGCGTCGCGATCCCGAGCCCGCGGAAATACTGCTGGATGTCGGCCGCGCGATAGCCGCCGCCAAGCTCGACGATCGCGATGCATTGTCCGGCGCCGTCGCCGGCCGGGAAGTCGTACAGCGACGCAAGCTGGATCGGCGTGAACGTGACGGCCGCCGCGCCGCGCGCCGGCCTGAACGGCGGGCGGATCCGAAAGTGCGGCCGCGCCTGCGGACGGCTGTCGAGACCGAGCACGGCCGTCACCGCATCGCCGAGCTCGTCGGGCAGCGCGATCGGGCCCGACCGGCCGCGATACTGACCGATCGCCCGATGCTCGAAGCGCTCGAGCTTCACGCTGAACGCGGTTTCGAACTGCCGGATCGTGCCGGACAACACGACGACGCTTTCGACCGGGTCGACGCGATCGACCGTCAGTTGATGACGATGCGCGAATTCCTCGGTCTTGCGGATATCGTCGGGATTGGCGGAGAAACGCTGCGCGAATGCATCGCGCGACAGCGGTTTTGCGTGCGCGTCGCCGGTGGCGAGCTGGTGAACCAATGCATCGAGTTGCCCTTCTTCCTGCCGCCGCAACATGATCGTGACGTGGATGCGTTCTGCCGGATCGCACTGGCCGAGACACTTGGACTCGGCGACGATGCGGGGTTCACGGTCGGCTTGAAGATGCCTTGCCATGTTCAGACCCTCCTTGGTACCGCGTTGCACGGAACAGCCAGGAAATCGGACATAGCCTGCGGAAGACGGTTCCGTTCGGTCAGTCGGTTTGCGACGGCGCGTGGGCGACGGCGCGTTCGCGATCGCGCGAAGCTAGAGGAAGTTTAGAACAGTCAGACGATTTGCGCGCACGCCCTTCTGCGGCAACGCGCACGAGCGCGGGCCGGCATCGCGCGCGGCCGGCGTCGATCGTCGCATGGCCGCCGCCACGTCGGTCGACCTGCGCGGCGGCCATGCGGCGAGGCCACGCTCAGTCCATCGACAGCCGCAGTGCGAAACCGATCAACGCCGCGGAAAAGGTCCAGCGCTGCACCGTCTGCGCCAGCGGATGCGCGCGCATCCATGCCGCGATGCGCGACGCGCCGAACACGCATGCGAGGTCGAAGCACACGCCGGCCGCCACCAGCAATGCGCCGAGCTCGAACATCTGCCAGACGACCGGCCCGGTCTCGGGCCGCACGAACTGCGGCAGCAGCACCGAGCAGAACAGCAGCGCCTTCGGATTCAGCAGGTTGGTCAGCAGCCCCTTCACGAACGACTGCCGCAGTTCGCCCGCCGCCGCATCGCCATCGCCGAGCGCGAACACCGGCGAGCGGAACACCTGGATCGCGACATACGCGAGATAGAGCGCGCCGCCGTAGCGGATCACCTCGTACAGCCACGGCGCGCTGCGGATCAGCGCCGCGACGCCGCACGCCGACAGCGTCACGTGCGCCGTGCGCGCGAGCGACAGGCCGGCCGCCGCCGCCATCCCCGGCCGCACGCCGCGGCCGATGCTGGTCTGCAGCACGAGCGCCATGTCGGGCCCCGGCACCGCATAAATGGCCGCCAGCGCGGCAAGATAAATCAACAGCAAATGCGTGGAAATCATGGTCTGCCCCGTCCTCCAATGACGATATGTTGCCGTTGAAGGACGAGGGATTATTGGCCATTTTTGGCGAAGGATTGGCGATCGGTAGGGGAATCCGCCACAATCCAGGGATCGAAACAAGGTTTCCGCCAATATGATCGACCTCGACAAAACCGACCGCGCGATCCTCGCTGCGGTGCAACGTGACGGCCGCCTGCCGATCGCGCGGCTCGCCGAATCCGTCGGGCTGTCCGAGACGCCTTGCGCTCGTCGCCTGAAACGCCTCGAAACCGACGGCTACATCGAACGCTACCGCGCGCAGCTGTCGCGCCAGGCGCTCGGCTTCGGCGTGGTCGCGTTCGTGCTCGTGCGGTTCGCGACGCACGACCGCAAGGTCGCCGACCGGTTCGAACGGGAAGTGCTCGGCATCGAGCGGATCCTGGCCTGCCACAACGTCGCGGGCACGGCCGACTACCTGCTGCAGGTGGTCGCGCGCGACCTCGACGACTACGGCACGTTCCTGCGCGATTCGCTGCGGATGCTGCCGGGCGTGACGTCGATCGAATCGGCGCTGTCGCTGCGCGAGGTGAAGCACGACGCGGGGTTGCCGGTGCCATGATGCGCGCCGCAGCGGCGGCCTGCCCCGCTGTAACGCTCGCTCACAGTGTCGACGCCGCCGCCGTCAAGCGAAGTCGGATGACTGGTGCGCGCGCTCGAGATCCTCGAGAAACGCCTCCACGAGCGGATTCCCGCGGCCGTTGCGCGCGACGACCATGTGGAACGTCACGTCGTAGCGCAGTTGCTCCGGATTGAGCGGCGCGAGCAGCCCCTGCGCGACGTAAGGCGCCGCGAAATGCTGCGGCAGGTAACCCAGATGGTGGCCGGACAGGATCAGCAGCGCGACGGCCTCCATGTTGTCGGCGGTCGCGGTCACGCGATCGGGCGTCGTCGACAGTTGCGCCTCGGGCAGCGGATACGAGCGCCACGCCCATTCGAAGCCGGCGACGTCGGCCGGCGTCAGCGTGCCCGCGCCGTCGAACAGCGGATGGCCGCGGCCGCAATACGCGACCTGACGCTCGACGAACAGCGGCGTGTAGTGAAGCGACGGCACGCGATGCCAGAAGTAGCCGACCGCGATCTGGATCTCGTCGCTCAGCAGCTTCTCCTCGAGATCGCCGGGCGCGCGCACCGAAATCGAAAAGCGCACGGCCTCGTCGCGGGTACGGAACGCGGCGATCGCCTCGGCGATCCGCGCATTCTGGCTCACCGGCGTATGGCCGATCAGGCCGATGTTCAGCGTGCCGACCAGCTGGCGGTCCATATGCCGCGCGGCGATCCCGAATTCGTCGAGCGCCGCCAGCAGCTTGCGGCTCATCGCGTGGAACCGCTCGCCCTTCGGCGTGAGCCGGAAGCCGCTGCGGCCGCGTTCGCAGAGCCGATAGCCGAGCCGCGTCTCCAGCGACGACAACTGCGCGCTGATCGTCGACTGGCCGACGTTCAGCACGGCCTGCGCGGCCGACACGCCGCCCGCGTCCGTGACCGCGAGAAACACGCGGATCAACCGCAGATCGAGGGTCGACAGATTCCCCAGCACGTTCATCCCCTTCCATACATCGACGACGATCGATGTTTACGTCGATATCTTCGCATTCTTCTTTCCCGACGGAGCGCGTAAAACTGTGCGCCAGACCGCGTCGCATGATACGGCAACCCCACCCCGGAAGAGACACCCCATGAACGACCACACCCATTTCCAGCCGCTCGGCGGCAATGAAATGCCGCGCTGCGGCGGCATCGCGACGATGATGCGCCTGCCGCACGTGGCGAGCGCCGAAGGCCTCGACGCGTGTTTCGTCGGCGTGCCGTTCGATCTCGGCACGTCCAACCGCACGGGCGCGCGCTTCGGCCCGCGCCAGATCCGCACCGAATCCGTGCTGCTGCGCCCGTACAACATGGCCACGCGCGCCGCCCCCTTCGATTCGCTGCAGATCGCCGACATCGGCGACGTCGCGATCAATCCGTACAACCTGCACGATTCGATCGCCCGCATCGAGGCCGCGTACGACGCGATTCTCGAGCACGACTGCAAGCCGATCACGCTCGGCGGCGACCATACGATCGCGCTGCCGATCCTGCGCGCGATCCACCGCAAGCACGGCAAGGTTGCATTGATCCACGTCGATGCACACGCCGACGTGAACGACACGATGATGGGCGAAAAGATCGCGCACGGCACGCCGTTCCGTCGCGCGGTCGAGGAAGGCCTGCTGCACGGCGACAAGGTCACGCAGATCGGCCTGCGCGGCACCGGCTACGCGGCCGAGGATTTCGACTGGTGCCGCGAACAGGGCTTCCGTGTCGTCCAGGCGGAGGAATGCTGGAACAAGTCGCTCGCGCCGCTGATGGAGGAAGTCCGCGCGCGCGTCGGCGATACGCCCGTCTACATCAGCTTCGACATCGACGGCATCGATCCGGCCTACGCGCCGGGCACCGGTACGCCGGAAATCGCGGGCCTCACGGTACCGCAGGCGCTCGAGATCATCCGCGGCGCGAAGGGGCTGAACATCGTCGGGTGCGATCTCGTCGAAGTCGCGCCGCCGTACGACCCGTTCGGCACCACGGCCCTGCTCGGCGCGAACCTCGCGTACGAGTTGCTGTGCGTGCTGCCGGGCGTCGCGTACCGCGACTGATCCCCGCGCCGCCACCATTCCAAATCAGAAGATTCCAGAGGAGCACACATCAAGATGGGGACTTCCGTCAAGCAACCGAAGCGGGCGGCGCTCGCTTCGTTCGTCGGCACCACGATCGAGTGGTACGACTTCTATAGTTACGCGACCGCCGCCGCCATCGTGTTCGGGCCGCTGTTCTTTCCCGGCGAAAACCGCTTCATCAGCCTGCTCGCGTCGTTCGGCTCGTTCGCGGTCGGCTTCTTCGCGCGGCCACTTGGCGGCGTGATGTTCGGCTACCTCGGCGACCGCTTCGGCCGCAAGCGTTCGCTGCTCGCGACGCTGATGCTGATGGCCGTGTCGACGGTCGCGATCGGCCTGCTGCCGACCCATGCGCAAGCCGGCGTGATCGCGCCGATCCTGCTCGTGCTGATGCGCGTGCTGCAAGGCATCGCGGTCGGCGGCGAATGGGGCGGCGCGGTGCTGCTGGCCGGCGAGCATGCGCCCGAAGGCAAGCGTACGTTCTTCGCGTCGTTCGCGCAGCTCGGCAGCGCGAGCGGCCTGATCCTGTCGATGCTCGCGTTCGGCGCGATCAGCACGCTGTCGAAGGACGACATGATGAGCTGGGGCTGGCGCGTGCCGTTCCTCGCGAGCTCGGTGCTCCTGATCGTCGGCTTCGTGATCCGTGCGAGCGTGTCGGAGTCGCCCGAGTTCGAGGAAGTGAAGCAGAGCGGCAACATCGCGCAAAAACCGCTGCGCGAAGCGCTCAAGTACTGGCCGCTGCTGCTGCTCGCGATCGGCGCGAACGTGTACGGGATCGCCGGCGTGTATTTCAGCAACATCTTCATGATCAGCTATGCGACGCAGTTCCTGTCGCTCGACCGGTCGATGGTGCTGCATTGCATGACGATCGTCGCGGTGCTGCAGTTCGTCGTACAGCTTGCGGCCGCGTTCCTCGCGCAGCGCTTCGGCACCACGCGCGTGCTGCTGATCACCGGCGCCTGGGCGATGATCGTTCCGTTCGTGATGCTGCCGCTCGTGCACCTGGGCACGCCGGTGTCGATCACGGTCGGCGTCGGCCTCGCGACGCTCGCGGAATCGGGCTACTACTCGGTGGTGGCGGGCTTCGTCAGCGGCATCTTCGTCGCGCGGATCCGCTATACGGCGATCTCGATCGCCTATCAGGTGTGCGGCGCGCTCGCCGGCGGCCTCACGCCGCTCGTCGCGACGCTGATTGCGCAGAACGCGGCCCCGCAATGGTGGCCGCTCGCGATCCAGTACACGAGCGCCGCCGCACTGTCGTCGCTGTGCGTGTGGCTGATCGCGCGCCGCGTCGGCATCGACGATGCGGGTGCGCCCGGCAAGACGAACGACGCGCTGCCGCGCGGCACGCGCGCCGCGTAGCGCGACGCAGTGCGCAAATGCATGCATGACGACAATCGGCCCGCTTCTTCCGCGGGCCGATTTTTTTTCGTCCGATCGTCGATCGCGACGGCGCTGCCCAGCGCTCGCCGCGTGATTACCGCACCTGGTCGCGCAGCGTCTTCGCGGCGGCGACCATGTTCGTCAGCGCCGGAATCACTTCCGCCCATTGGCGCGTCTTCAGCCCGCAATCCGGGTTCACCCACAGGCGTTCCGCCGGAATCCGCTCGGCCGCCTTCCTCATCAGCCCGACGATGTGATCCTGCGTCGGGATGTTCGGCGAATGGATGTCGTACACGCCCGGCCCGATTTCGTTCGGATACTTGAAGTCGTCGAACGCATCGAGCAGCTCCATGTCCGAGCGCGACGTCTCGATCGTGATCACGTCCGCGTCCATGTCGGCGATCGACGCGATGATGTCGTTGAACTCCGAATAGCACATGTGCGTGTGGATCTGCGTATCGTCCTGCACGCCGTTCGCGGCGATGCGGAACGACTCGACCGCCCACCGCAGGTATTCGCTCCATTGCGCGCGGCGCAGCGGCAGCCCTTCGCGCAGCGCCGCTTCGTCGATCTGGATCACACGCACGCCGGCCTTCTCGAGATCGAGCACTTCATCGCGGATCGCCAGCGCAAGCTGGTAGCACGATACCGAGCGCGGCTGGTCGTCGCGCACGAACGACCAGTTCAGGATCGTCACGGGGCCGGTGAGCATGCCCTTCATCGGCTTGTCCGTCAGCGACTGCGCATAGGCGATCCATTCGACCGTCATCGCCTTCGGGCGGCTGATGTCGCCGAACAGGATCGGCGGCTTCACGCAGCGCGAACCGTACGACTGCACCCAGCCGAACTGGCTGAACGCGTAGCCGTCGAGTTGTTCGCCGAAGTATTCGACCATGTCGTTGCGCTCGGCTTCGCCATGCACGAGCACGTCGAGTTCGAGCGATTCCTGTTCGCGGACACTGCGCTCGATCTCGGCCCGCATCGCCGCGCGATAGCCGGCTTCGTCCAGCGCGCCGGCCTTGAACCGGCTGCGCGCCTGGCGAATGTCGGCGGTCTGTGGGAACGAGCCGATCGTCGTCGTCGGGAACGCCGGCAGGTTCAGGCGCGCCGACTGCTTCGACGCACGCTGCGTATAGGGGCTCGCGCGGTTGCCGAGCTGCGCGTCGATGCGGGCGATCGCGGCCTTCACCGCCGGGTTGTTCACGCGCGGCGAGCGGCGGCGCGAATCGATCGCGGCGGCATTCGCGGCGAGCGCGTCGACCACCTTGTCGCGACCTTCGTTCAGCGCGGTCGCGAGCACCTTCAGCTCGTCGAGCTTCTGCAGTGCGAACGCGAGCCACGAGCGGATTTCCGCGTCGAGCTTCACCTCGCTCGCGAGATCGACCGGCACGTGCAGCAGCGAGCACGACGGCGCGAGCCACAGCCGGTCGCCCAGTTGCTTCGCGAGCGGCTCGAGCCAGTCGAGTGTCGCGTTCAGATCCGTCTTCCAGATGTTGCGGCCGTTGATCGCGCCGACCGACAGCACGCGATCGGCCGGCAGTTCACGCACCAGCGCGTCGACTTCGTCGCGTGCATTGATCGCATCGATATGCAAGCCGTCGACCGGCAGCGACGCCGCGAGCGTCAGGTTGTCCTGAAGCTGCCCGAAGTACGTGGCGAGCAGCAGCTTGATGCGGCGAGTTTCCAGCGCCGCGTATGCGGTACGGAACGCGCGGCGCCATTCGGCATCGAGCTCGGTGACGAGAATCGGTTCGTCGATCTGCACCCATTCGACGCCCTGCGCGGTCAGCGTGTCGATCAGCGCACCGTACACCGGCAGCAGCTTCGGCAGCAGCGCGAGACGATCGGAATCGTCCTTCGCCTTGCCGAGCCACAAGTACGTGACCGGGCCGAGAATCACCGGCTTCGCAGGCACGCCCTGCGCGTTCGCTTCGGCCAGTTGCTGCAGCAGACGCGACGGATCGAGCGAGAAGTTCGTGTCCGCATGGAACTCCGGCACGATGTAGTGGTAGTTCGTGTCGAACCACTTCGTCATTTCGCCGGCCGCGACACCGCCGCAGCACGCGGCGTGCTCCTGCGCCGACTGCGCCGAACGGCCGCGCGCGACGCGGAAATAGTTGTCGAGCGCATCGCCGTGGAAATCCTGCACGCGCTTCGGCAAGTTGCCGAGCGTGAAGCTCATGTCGAGCACTTGGTCGTAGAACGCGAAGTCGCCGATCGGCGCGAGGTCGAGATCGCGCTGGTCGTGCCAGTGACGCCGGCGCAGCTCGGCGCCGAGCGCCGTCAGTTCGTCGCGCGACGATTCGCCGTTCCAGTAGCGTTCGAGACCGAACTTGAGTTCGCGCTTCGCGCCGATGCGCGGAAAACCGAGGTTGTGTGTCGTGACCATGAAGCTGCCGTCCAGAGAAAAGATGAAGATCCGGCAGCCATCATAGGGATTTCAAACCATGAAATAAAATGGCATTATTTCATTCATCCATTAATATGCTTCATGTATTTGCTGCATGAGCGCGATCCATGCTGGAACGATTCCATCTCGTCGTCATTCGCGAAGTCGAGCGCCAGGGCTCGCTGACCGCGGCGGCCAATGCGCTGCACCTCACGCAATCGGCGCTCAGCCATACCGTCAGGAAAATCGAGCAGCAGCTCGGCACGCCGATCTGGGACCGGGAAGGCCGCGGCCTGCGGCTCACGCAGGGCGGGCAGTATCTGCTGAAGCTGGCAAACCGGCTGCTGCCGCAGTTCGAGCTTGCCGAGGAACGGATGAGGCAGTACGCGAAGGGCGAGCGCGGCACGCTGCGCATCGGGATGGAGTGCCACCCGTGCTATCAGTGGCTGCTGAAGGTCGTCTCGCCGTACCTGTCGTGCTGGCCCGACGTCGACGTGGACGTGAAGCAGCGCTTCCAGTTCGGCGGCATCGGCGCGCTGTTCGGTTACGACATCGACGTGCTCGTGACGCCCGATCCGCTGAACAAGCCGGGGCTGCGCTTCGATCCCGTGTTCGACTACGAACAGGTGCTGGTGGTCGCGGATTCGCACCGGTTCGCGCATGTCGACTACGTGAGCCCCGAGCAACTGACCGACGAGATCCTGATCACGTACCCGGTCGAAACCGACCGGCTCGACATCTACAACCAGTTTCTGACGCCGGCCGGCATCGTGCCGAAGCGACACAAGTCGATCGAGACCACCGACATCATGTTGCAGATGGTCGCGAGCGGGCGCGGCGTGGCCGCGCTGCCGCGATGGCTCGCCGACGAGTACGCGGACCGGATGCCGGTCGTGCCGGTCAAGCTCGGCAAGCAGGGCATCGCGAAGCAGATCTTCCTCGGCATCCGCGAAGCGGACGCATCGATCGACTATCTGGCCGCGTTCGTCGCGCTGGCGCGCGAATCGACGTGGAGCGCGCCGCGCATGCTGCGCTAGGCGCGTCCGGTTGTCTCGCGCGTCAGGCGGCGCGCATGCCCGCGCGTTCGCCGCGCTCGACCCACGCGCCGAACAGCAGGCCGATCGTCGTCCACATGATCACCTGCATGCCGATGGCCGCCACGCGGAATTTCCACAGCAAGGCCGCCGGGAAATCGGCCGGCAGTTCGCTGACCGACGGCAGCCCGATCTGCACGGCCGCGATGATCGCGACGAACACGAGCCCCGCGACGATCGACGCGTTCCATTGGCCAAGCTTCGCCAGCAGATGGCGACGCACGCCGACCGAGAACACCATCGTCGCGACCGAGATCGCGATCATCAGGAAGAACAGGCCGGTGCGATAGCCGATCGTGTCGGGGTCGCCGACCGACGGCGGATTGGCCGGGTACTTGAGGTTCGGCACGATCACGAGCGCGACGAACGCCGCCAGCGCGAGCCACGCGGCCAGCGGCCGTGCCGGCAGGCGACTGCCTCGTCCGTATGCATACGCGAAGACCAGCGAGAACAGCCCGCCGAATGCCGCGCCGTAGGTCACAACACCCGTCAGCAACCCGAGGCCGGCCTGCGTGTGGCGGCTGACCAGTTCGGGTTCCGGCGCCTCGCCTTGGGCGGCGGCGGTTTTTTCCTCGAAGGAGATCGCCTGATCGACTTGCGGTTCGCCGACCATTTTCGCGAACCCGAACGTGAGAAGCCCCGCGGCGATGCCTGCGAGCATCCCGCGCATGAGCAGCTTTCCGACCATCTTTTTACTCCGCGTCAGTGGCAGGGAAAGCCGAGCAGATGGCGGCCGTCGTGGACGAATTCGTGGACGTACATGCCCGGCACGAGCGACGTCGCGCCCTGTTCCGCGCCGACGAAATAGAGTGCGAGCAGCAGGATCAGGCCGACGAACACGGCCCACGGCAACAGTTCACGGACGGGAATGGGTGCCGGCACGACCGCCGGCTTCAGCACTGCTTCGCTCATGGATGCACCTCAGGGGAATCGCGCCCCGACAAATGATGGATGGGTACGAAGGCAGGTCTGGCTTCCGGGATCGTCGATTCCCCGGTTACAGTGGCGCGACCGCGCCGGAATTGCACCGGCTTCCGCGTTTCGTATCGGGCGAATTGTACGCGCGAACGTTCGCGTATTGAAGCGATGACACACGGCAAGTGCGCACCACTCCCGATCGTCCGACAACCGACATGACCCTGCATGCCTCGCTGCACCTGATCGCACACGCATCGACCCGCGCAATGCGCACCGGCACGTTTCCCGACGACGATCCGCTCGACGCGCACGGGCTGGCCGAAGCCACTGCGCTGCGCGGCCGCTGGACGATCGGTGCCGGCTCGCTCGTGCTGTGCAGCCCGGCGCGCTGCGCGAGGCAGACCGTTGACGCACTCGGACTGCACGCCGATATCGACGATGCGCTGCGCGACATCGATTACGGCAATTGGCGCGGCAAGCGGCTGCACGATCTCGCGCGCGACCTGCCCGACGAACTGGCGGCGTGGATCGGCACACCGTCCGCGTCGCCGCATCGCGGCGAATCGTTCGACGCCGCCGCGCGTCGGGTCGGCACGTGGTTGAGTGCACTGCCGCTCGATCGCGACGTCGTCGCGATCACGCATGCGCCGATCGTCCGCGCGGCCATCGCGCATGTGCTGCGGATCGGTACCGGGGCGGCCACACGCGTCCGCGTCGCGCCGCTGTCGTGCACGACGTTCGTCGCGTCGCCGGACGGCTGGACCCTGGCCGCGACGGACGATGACTCGCGCGACACCGGCGCGTAAGCCGCTGTCGTGTTCACTATGTGAGCGGACGATGCGCCCCCGACGCATCGCATGCCGCCGTCCGCCTTACATCCCGTAAGACACACCGTTCGTTATCCCGACTGTCATCAAACTGACTGCTAGCCGCAGCTAGGATCGGACGAGGTTCCCTTACGAGATGTCGTCATGAATCAACCTGCTTCGTCCGCCCCGAACAATTCGGCCTCCGTCGCGCGCACCCGGCAGATCGGCTATACGGTCTTCCTGCTGGTGCTCGTGCTTGGCGCCGCCTATATCGCCACGCACCTGGTCGACGATCTGTCGCCGGTCCGCGAAGGGTCGATGTTCCCGTACCTGCTGCTCGGCGCAGCACTGCTGATCGCCCTCGGCTTCGAGTTCGTCAACGGCTTCCACGACACCGCGAATGCGGTCGCGACCGTGATCTATACGCACTCGCTCACGCCGAACGTCGCGGTGATCTGGTCGGGCATGTGGAACTTCCTCGGCGTGATGGTCTCGAGCGGAGCCGTCGCGTTCGGCATCCTGCAGTTGCTGCCGGTCGAGCTGATCCTGCAGGTCGGCAGCGGCTCGGGCTTCGCGATGGTGTTCGCGCTGCTGATCGCCGCGATCGTCTGGAACCTCGCGACCTGGTATTTCGGGTTGCCGTCGTCGAGCTCGCATACGCTGATCGGGTCGATCATCGGTGTCGGGCTGATGAACCAGTTGATGCACGGGCCGTCCGGCACGAGCGGCGTCGACTGGGGCCAGGCGCTCGGCGTCGGCAAGTCGCTGCTGCTCTCGCCCATCGTCGGCTTCCTGTGTGCGTCGCTGTTGCTGCTCGTGCTGAAGGCCGTCGTGCGGATTCCCGAGCTGTACAAGGAACCGCCGAAGGACCAGCCGCCGCCGTTCTGGATTCGCTGCCTGCTGATCCTCACCTGCACCGGCGTGTCGTTCGCACACGGGTCGAACGACGGACAGAAAGGGATGGGCCTGATCATGCTGATCCTGATCGGCACGGTGCCGACCGCGTATGCGCTGAACAAGGCCGTCACGCCCGCCGAATCGCAGACCTTCGTGGCGGTCGCGAACCAGGCGGCTGCGACGTTCGGGAAGTATACGAACGGCGTCGCGCCTTCCTCGAATCCGCGCGCCGATGTCGAACACTACGTGCAGCATCGCGAACTGACGCCCGCCGTGCTGCCGGCCGTGGCGCAGTTGTCCACGTCGCTCGCGACGGCCGTCGGCGCGTCGGGCTCGATGGCGGCCGTGCCGCAGCGCGACGTCGACAACGTGCGCAACACGATGTATCTGGTATCCGAAGCCATTCGCCTGATCGAGAAGTCGGGCCAGCCCGCATTCGCCACCGACGACAAGCTCGCGATCGACAACTATCGCAAGCAGCTCGACCACGCGACCAAGTTCATTCCGACGTGGGTGAAGGTTGCCGTCGCGATCGCGCTGGGTCTCGGCACGATGGTCGGCTGGAAGCGGATCGTCGTGACCGTCGGCGAAAAAATCGGCAAGCAGCATTTGACGTACGGACAGGGTGCATCGGCCGAACTCGTCGCGATGCTGACGATCGGCGCCGCCGACATGTACGGGCTGCCCGTGTCGACGACACACGTGCTGTCGTCGGGCGTCGCGGGCACGATGGCGGCGAACGGCTCCGGGCTGCAATGGAGCACGGTGCGCAGCCTCGTCCTCGCGTGGGTGCTGACGCTGCCGGCGTCGATCGCGCTGGCGGCAGGGCTTTACTGGTTGTTCAGGTCGCTGGCTTGATCGGCGACACGGCGGGTGGCAAGCGATAGCCGGCCATCCGCCGCGGCAGGTAGGGTCTGTCGTCTCTCCGTCTCTCCGTCTCTCCGCTTCTCCGCCTCTCCGCCTCTCCGCCTCTCCGCCTCTCCGCCTCTCCGCCTCTCCGCCTCTCCGCCTCTCCGCCTCTCCGCTTCGGCACGTCGCCGCATTTAGTGTGTCGACGCCGTGCCTACAACATTTTCCCGTCCGAATTAAAGCGCAAGATCTGGAGCGTACCGGCACACGAACGCCGCTAGACTGGGTTCATCAACTTTCGTGAATTCGACCGTGCGCGATCGCACGGCGCCACACTGCCGATGCCTCGAGGTACGCCCGTGAACATTGCCGATCTGCAACCTGCCGTCGAACCGCTGGACATCGCACAACGCGTCGGCACGCTCGACTGGCCGAGCATCGAGGCCGAGCTCGATCGCTACGGATGCGCGCGCGTACCGGGCCTGATGTCGGCAAGCGAGTGCGATGCACTCGCGTCGCTCTATCCACGCGAGGCGCTCTATCGTTCACGTGTCGTGATGGCGCGGCACGGCTTTGGCCGCGGCGAGTACAAGTATTTCGCGTATCCGCTGCCAGCGGTCATCGCCGAACTGCGCGCGACGATCTACCCGCATCTCGTGCCGGTCGCGAATCGCTGGAACCAGGCGCTCGGCATCGACGTCCGTTATCCGAAAGACCATGCGACGTTCCTCGATCGCTGCCACGCGGCGGGACAGACGCGACCGACGCCGCTGATCCTGCAATACGGCGCCGACGACTACAACTGCCTCCACCAGGACCTGTACGGCGAGCACGTGTTTCCGCTGCAGGTCGCGATCCTGCTGTCGGCGCCGGGCCGCGATTTCAGTGGCGGGGAGTTCGTGTTGACGGAACAGCGACCCCGCATGCAGTCGCGTGCGGAAGTGGTGCCGCTGACGCAAGGTGATGCAGTGATCTTCGCGGTACACGGCCGGCCAGTGCAGGGAACCCGTGGCGTCTATCGCGTCAATCTGCGTCATGGCGTCAGCCGGATTCGAAGCGGCCACCGCCACACGGTCGGCATCATCTTCCATGACGCGCAGTAGCGGGAATCGAAACAGCTGCGCTGCTGCCGCGCCGCTCATTGCGCATCGCATTCATGGTCGTCCCCGCACCGCACGCCGTCGTTCGGAAAACGACCGACCAAGCATGGCCGGCCGGAAGGCCGACTCGGCCGAGGGACGGAAGGCCGGTTGCGCTGACTGTCGGGCAAGCGCGGCCGCAACGCATCAGCGCTTCCGGTAAACGCCGAAAAACACGCGCCCTCACCTGCCTCCCCGCCAATACGATTGGCAGTCCGGCCTATCCGCGCGCCACGTTGGCCCGCAGCCGATCGCCGGCATCGGAAGCCAGCCGGGCATAGCCCGGCAACGTCAGCAGTGCGAGCACGCCCGCCGCGACGAACGCCCAGCGGAAATCGTCGAGCACGTAGTGCATGCCGGCCGCATCGCCGCGCCCCCATGCCGCGAGCCGCAGCGACAATGCACCGAACGCGATCCCCATTCCGATCGTCATCTGCTGCGCGGCGCTCCACAGCGTGCTCGCCGCGCTCGTCTGCTGAGCCGGGATATCCGCATAAGCCAGCGTCGCGAGCGTCGTGAACTGCATCGACCGCGTGAGCCCGTAGACGAATACGACGAGCAACGTGATCGCCAGCGGCGTCGACGCGGTCAGCCAGCCGCATGCGATCGTGACGATGCCGACGATCGTCACGTCGACGAGCGCAACGCGCCGAAAGCCGTAACGGTCGAGGATCCACGATGTGCCTGCCTTCATCCCGAGATTGCCGAGCGCGCTGGCGAGCAACAACAGCCCCGACTGGAACGGCGACAGCCCGAAGCCGATCTGGAACAGCAACGGCAGCAGGTACGGGACGGCGTTGATCGCCATCCGCGTGATCGAGCCGGTGATCACCGTCACGGAGAACGTCGGCACTTTCAGCGTCGTGAAATCGAGCAGCGGATGCGCGCAGCGTCGCGCATGCAGCCATGCGGCGATGCCGAACAGCACGCTTGCCCCCACCAGGACACCCGCGCGCGTGAAGTCGACATCCTGCTGGCCGGCTGCTTCGGTGCCGATCAGCAGGCAGGTCAATGCGCCGCCGGCCAGCACGAAACCGACCCAGTCGAGCGGCCGATGCTCGTCGGCCCGCGTGTTCCGGACGATCAGGCAGGTACAAACGAGCGCCGCGACGCCGAACGGGACGTTCAACAGGAAGATCCATCGCCACGATGCATAGGTCGTGATGAAGCCGCCGACCGGCGGCCCGACGACGGGCGCGACGATGCCCGGCCACGTGATCGTCGCGATCGCGCGCATCAGCCTCGCCTTCTCGGTACTCCGCACGACGATCATTCGCCCGACCGGCACCATCATCGCCCCGCCGACGCCCTGTAGCAGCCGGGCAGCCGTGAACGACATCACACCTTCGGATAGCCCGCACAGCACCGACGCGCCGGTAAAGACGACGATCGCGCTCGCGAAGACCGTCCGCGAGCCATAGCGATCCGCGATCCAGCCGCTGATCGGGATGAACACCGCCAGCGCCAACATGTAGGCCGTCATCCCGAGGCTCAGTGCGTTCGGCCCAACGCCGAACGAACTGGCCATTTGCGGCAGCGCGGTCGCGATCACGGTCGTGTCGAGATACTCCATGAAGAACGTCGCGGCGACGAGATAGGGCAAGAAGTCGGTCGTCCGACCACCTTGAGCGGGGCTGTCAGTCATGAACGATGCAGGAGACGGAATGCAAAGGACACCGACCGCCGGCGGATGCAACCAAGCACCGTGAGATCGGGACGAACGGCGATATTACTCCGAAGGACTTACTCCCTGCTCTGCCGAGCATGTCGCGCGAATGAACTTTATGCGCATAGATTTTTATGCGATTTCGCACTGCGTTCGCTGCATGATGCCCGGGACGCGGCGCATCGAAGATGCGCCAAGACAAGGGGGATTTTGCGTCAGAAAGCGATGTTTATTGATCATCGTTGATCAACATCGCTCATCACCGGCATCACAACGCCGTCGCCGGATGTGCAGCACTGACGGAATCGATCCCGAAGACGGATGGTACGGTTGGTGGAAGGAGGGGCTGGGAGATTCTGGAGGGCACAACCACGGAGTGCTCGAGAACAGCGGAGCGCTAAATTGACGGTCCGGCACTGCAATTGATTGCGGCGGTGGAGTGCTAACGCCGATAGGCCGGGTGACGTTTTCCGCCTGCACCGCGTATTTCCGCCGCGCCAATGCAAAAACCCCCGCCTGATCGGGCGGGGGTTTCTGGCTTAGGGAGCCTGACGATTACCTACTTTCACACGGGAATCCGCACTATCATCGGCGTAGAGTCGTTTCACGGTCCTGTTC